>JAJDDZ010000354.1 GCA_029260025.1 Phycisphaerae bacterium
TCTTGATGAGCGTCTACCGAACGTTGCGACTTCGTGAATTAAACCCAACCGAAACCATCGCCAGCGCCCTCAAAACCTACCTCACCACCGGCACAATACCGCCGCTACCAAATTGATTCGTTGCACGTGGCTGAAGAGTTACCAGTCGTGATGATCGCTTTACCCTTGAGCACACGAACGTCGAGACCGGCGTAACCATGCTTGTCAACTGGGGCAGTATCGGGGTGATCGTCGCCTGTTGCTTTTTCCTTATCGTCGTTGCCAAGATTCTCGTAGGCCGACGCGGGAATGATTCCAAAATGGGACTGACCAAACAGGTTGGCATATCCTTCATCGCGGTGCGAGCTTCTGGCATGTGTTCCGCCTGAGCTACGCGGGGTCTATATTCTTTGTGAATCGCATTCCAATCCAGACCGTTCAAGTCCGGATCATAATATTTATCGCGAGCCGTCTCCCAGACGAGTTGGAAAGACTCAAGGTTGAGTTCCTTCTGCTGGAGCGTGAGACGAGGTCCCTGACTGGTGCTACATCCGGTCGCCAGAAGAAGTAGTGTAGCGAGTAATAAGTTACAGTGCTCAACGGATTTCATAAACGTTCCTTGTGTTACATTCGTTAACTCGACTTATTGCGTCACGCTGCTAGCTTGCAGAGATTTAGGGCGAGAGCGAGATAAGCGTGATCAATCAGATCCAGCTTCACGTTCATACTATCAGAGCATTCGGGATTGACCATTCGTCGCTTCCAAGGATGTAAATCTAGTGAATCGTTGGTTCCGATCCAAGTCTTGGCGAGCGTTTTGCGGCTCGGCGCAAGACCAATTAGTCCTGTCGGGGATTCTTGTTGTTTGCGAAAAAATGATGAAGTCGAAGAATCGACTCGAGTCGACGAGGGATGCGACCCGTAGCAAGAGGAGTTTTGTGTCGGCGTGGAATTTCAGATCGACATGCTCCACTTCAGTGTCACCTGGCAGGTTAAAATGGTTCTCCCGCTGACAACCCGTTAGTGATTCCCCTTCCAGTCTTCCCTTTTTCGCAATGCCGTGATTCTGCGATACCCATACCGTCCAAATTGGCACGCCAATTCGATAATCCGTCGAAGCAGTTTTGGCTCATCACCACGAACTCTTGGTCGGTGACGGTGCGTTGACCTAGCTTCGCTCAACACCCTGCACGCAAGACGTCGCGAGACCTCGACTAATACTTGTCCGAACACGTTCGATCGTCTTACGTTTGCGTGCCGGTCTCAGAAGTTTGGGTTGGCGGCCTCCTTGAGAATCGCGTTGTCCAGCGATAGGTCTGCGACCAGCCTCTTCAGACGAGAGTTCTCGCGTTCGAGATGTTGGAACGGCTTGGTCTGATCGAGCTTGAGCCCGCCATATTCCTGACGCCACCGATAGAACGTCTGCTCAGCAACCCGATCTGCTTGCTGGTCTCTGCGATTGAATTACCTTTTCGCGATAAGAACCTCAGCTTCACGAAGTTTGTGACCGATCTCTTCAACCTTGTAGTGCTTGATACCCATCTGTCTAACCTTCATTAAGTCCATGTTCCACGCTCATGAGTCTAACCTACAGGCCATGGAACCGCTTGAGGGGTCACGTCACCCTGCAACTGGAGAATCGTCTCTCATCCGAAGTCGACCTGCAAAAGGGTTGGCGTCAATTTGCGGTCGTAAGACCGGTAGAGGTTGGAAACCAACGCCAGTTCAGCTAGCCACCGATGACTTCAATCTGCAACGTAATCGTGTCGTCCGAGAAACAGCCGCCAGCCGGTCCGAGAATCAACTTCTCGCCAGCTAGAATGGAGCTATACTCAAACACCTGCGAGACATCCCACCTTTCCATTGGGTCATTATTCGCGATCGTTCGCTTCAGATCCTGGATGAATCCTTGGACCGTGATTCGCTGCCCGGGTACCAAGGCGAACGAAATCGTTGAAAGGAATACCACCGATTCTCCGCTCCCCAGTACGACGTCGTTTCCATTCCAGCGCCGCAGAACCTGACCACTTCGAGCAACTTCGAGTCCGTAGTCGAATTTCCCATCGCGCTGACTTATGAAATCGAACCAGCAGTCGTTCGAGCCTACACTCCAGTCCACGAGCGTCAGGATGATTCGTTTGCCACAGGAAACCGGGAAGTCATCCACCGGGTCGATCAGCTGATCGTCATCGCTGTCTGCGTCGTTCGGGTCGCTTCCGACGCTTCGCTCTCGACCGTCGCCCCAGCCATCCAAGTCCGCATCAGAGGACGTCGGATTGGATTGGACGAAGTACGGGACCTTGTCACAGGGAGCGACTATCCAACCATCGAAAAGCTCCACGGCATCCGCTAGTCCATCCGCATCCGTGTCAACCCTCGCCAGATTCGTGCCGTATCGCTGCGAGTCGCCTGGATCGTAAAGACATCGCTCGCCAGTTTCGCACAAGTCTTGAAAATCTCGGTAATCAGCGAAATGGATGCTATCGGGCGACTCAGGATCTAACTCGTCATAGTCAAACAGCGTGTCGCCGTCGGTATCGCGATCGCGGGGGTTCGTACGGAGGATCATTTCCAAGGCGTCGGGGAGTCCGTCACCGTCGGTGTCGGGTTCCAACGGGTCGGACGTCACCATGACACAGTTGTCTGATAGGTTACTTGGATCGGTCACAACTAAAAAGCCACCGCGATTGTCCTGGCAGTAAGTGGTTCCGCTGGGTTCGCGATATCCGACGAACCACCCGTCATTTTCCTGCCCATCGGTGAGACCATCTCGGTCGGAGTCGCGGAACCGGCCGACGTCGAAGAAGTCGTTGGGATTCGCTCCCAGTTTGCGTTCCAATCCGTCCGGCAGACTGTCCGCGTCGGTGTCTCGACTCAGGGGATTCGTCGCGAAGAGTGCATGATGAGAACTCGCGATTAGGTCGTCGCCGTTGGGTGTACTTTCGAGTTTCCCATTTGGGCCGGGCATGATCACCAAGCCACCTGGCCGAACAGTCCCCTCTACCTTCACCGTATAGGCGAACACGTCATCGTCATAGCAGCAGGCGCACGGCGATGTTGGCCCGGTCGCCATTACTTCGATGCGTTGATCAACGGTTAAGGCTCCTGCCTGGTAGATATCAAGGAACGTCCATGTTGCCGGCGCAGGCTGCTCGTTGCCGGGTAAGTTCTGCTCGAAAAGCGGATCGTTTTCATCGACTTCGGCAATGGAGCCGAAGACGGCGAACGACTCGTGGGGCGCCAGCGCGAACGAGACTGACCGCTCCATAAGTCGTTTCTCGTCGGAATCGATCGGTACGGACTTCTCGGTCTCCTCTAGTACGATCGCAGCCGGAGGATTCTTCGTCACCTTCAGAATGAAGTCAAACTCCCCGGGGTACTGTGTGACCGGTGTAACGCACTCGCCGCCTGGGCAGTCGGTGTCTGCGGCACAGGTGAAACCGTGGTTAACACCGCCTTCGCAGATGTCGCTAGGAAGGCTGCACGCGGCAGCTGTCGCTACACAATCGGAGTTGTTACCGCACGAAGCGCCTGCGTTTTGGGACTGGAAATCGCAAATACCAGGGAAAGCGCAACCGCCGGAAAGACCGAAACAATCATCGTGCGAAGTGCACGCGTCTCCCACGTTCACTGAGTCGGACTCACATAGACCTGTTCCACCGATATCGCATGTTCCGATTTGATCATCACAATCCGCGTCGGTGAGGCACGTGTTGCCCGGCGTCGTAGAGCTAAGATCACACGCGCCTATGCAAATGCCACCGCCCGTGCCAGAGCAGGTAGCGTCGGCGAGGCAGATCTCACCCTGGTTGTCCGAGTTTTCGTCGCAAGCGCCGACCAACACATCGTCCGCGTCACAGTCCGCCGCCCCCGGATTGAAACTCTCGAAGACGATGGTGATTAGCAGGTTCTCCGCCGCTACATGATACGTGTCATCACCGGCAGGCGTCGATTCGGCTTCACCGTTGCCGCCGTCGATGATTAATTTGCTCAGCTCCCGCCCATCGTCACCGGCTGGAATACTTTCTAGGACGCCGTTGGGACCGGGCGTGATGATGATGGTTGTGTCTGGCGGCAAGACCGGTTCTGCGCACAACCCGTCGGTATACTCGTCATCTCGGCAATCTGCATGTCCGTGGCAGGGTTCCCCTTCCAAAGTCGCGTTGTCGTCGCAGGTACCGGCCTCGACCCACAAATCGTCACCAGCGAGCGGGGTATCGACCGTCCTGTTGCCGCCGTCAACGACGACCGCGGTCTCATATGGATCTACGTACCGAATTACCTTCTGACGGTCTTTCGTGAGAATCGCGAAGCCGTTGATCTCATCACCGTCCGAGATTCCGTCGTCGTCGGAATCTGTCTTGCCCGGGTCGGTGCCATAGACTCGCTCCATGTCATCGAGGATGCCGTCTGCGTCCGCATCGGGCAACACCGGGTCTGAGAATCCAAGGTAGCTGCTGTGACCTTCTACCTCGATTTGCCAGCCAATCTTGGCTTCCTCGAAGTCGGTCAGGCAATCCGTGTCAAAATCATTGCAGCTCGGATGGTTGCACCAAGAGCCGTACTCATCGTCCGGATCGGGACAACCGTCTGTATTCACTCGGCGGTCAGAGCTGCCGTAGATGTACTCCTCGCGGGCAAACATCCTATCACTATCCTTGTCCTGAACGTAGGCGAGGGTAAGAAGCTCACCGGTGTTGAGGACGATAGCGTCGAAGTCCATTCCCGAATTGAAATCGGCGTCGGTCATGAGGACCCAAAACCGGGAGGTCATGGGATCGTCGCGAACACCTTTAACGCGGACCACCATTTCGATCGCCCGGCAAGCCCCTTTGGCACAGCCATTTGCGCATGAATCCCCAGGGGCGACATCTACGTCGTTGCCGTTCGCTTGTGTCTGCAACACGCCGTCCGGACCGGCGGACACAATCAAGTCGCCCGCTTCAACGACGGCTCCAGCTTCCACCTCCTGTACGTCGTCACCTTCTGCGACCGAATCTGCAGTTCGGGGCGGTTCGACGATCTCTGTGTCGGTAACAAGCGAAACTATGTCGTTGCCGTTGGGTACAGTGCCGAGAATGCCATCGGTACCCGGTCCAATGATCGCTACGCCCGGGGTCACACTACCACCAAACGGTACGAGTTGCTCATCGTCGCCACTGGCGACCGTGTCCGCGGTCAGGACAATACGTTCGACGATCGCCGGATGTGTGTCACCATCACACTGCTCAAAGTATTCCGTTGCGTAGCCTGAGACGTTGGCAATTTCGTCAAGCGGATTGTCATCGGCGTCAACTGGAGGCACGCTATCGATCACCCCATTTGGTCCAGGAAGAACAACGACACCATCTTGGTCCCCGGGTTCGCAAGCTCCGGATACGACCTGCTCGTCATCGCCAACGGCGACTGAATGCGCACATCCGTCACCACCATCGATCACCGCATCGCCGAGGCGCAGATCGTCGCCACGCGGAATGCTCTCTATGCGTTCGTTCGGTCCCGATAGTATGATGACTGCTCCGGGAGTCACGAATGGACATACCGGTTGGACAACCTGAACGTCGTCCCCAGAAGCCCATGTCTGAGCGCAGCCGTCCTGCCCGACAACAACTGCGTCATACGCGCCATTCTTTTCTAGTTCAAGTATTTGTTGGAGAACGTGGCCCAGCGGCAAACCTGTCTGGCGACCCTGATTGTCGAAACCACCGAGATACTCCCCCGAGTCGGTCAACGCACCGCTGACCGCAACGCGCCATCGATCAACGGTCCCGTTTCCATAGTCGATAGTGACGCCAGCCGTCCGTTCATTAACGGCCTGCATTGTAAAGGCTAAGTTGCGTCCGAGTTCGTCTGTGACATCAAAGTTGGCTACCTTGAACACCAATCCTCGAGGGTTTTTCATCAGATCCTCAACCATGGAAGGAAAAACCTCCCGGCTTGAAAACACGAACGGACCTCGCTCCGGGATTCCTGGTCCGGAGGTGTAGCTTGGAACTTCGCCCGTGTTCAGGACTACTGCGGGGATGAGCGTCGCCACAGGCAGGAAACTCCCTCGGTCCCTCGGATTCTGCAGCAGGGCGGTAACTTCTAAGTTTGTCATAGTGAACGCGATGTCCTCTACGTTTCCAATCGTCACGAGAGCGTCGATGCTGGCTCCGACCACCTCCCTGGTGATCGACTTTGTTTCATCAACCGTATCCGATGTCGTCAACGATTCTTGATAGGCGCGTTTGGCTGACTGGGACGTTTGCCTCGACACGCTCGTCGTGTTTTCGTTCATATACGAAAAGCCCGACGAGACTTTTGCACTTGTCGAGAATTTTCCGGAAATCTTCGGCTTGCCGCCTGCTTCTTGCTCGCCGCCGATTTCTAACCCGGCTGTTACTTCGGTTCCCACCTCCGCGACGGCCTTGTTTGTTGTTGAATCACTGAACGCTAGAACCTGAGTCGTACTCTCTTCCAGCGAGGTCGAGTTGGATTGCTGTGTCGAGCGCTGAACACCTAAGGCGTCCGTGAAGGTGAATCGCGTGTCCAGCCGTAGTGTCATGTCGCCGACGTCGATGCGTGGCCGCGGAAGATTCGCGATCCGCGGGTTGCGGTTCATCGTGACCACTTCATCACGATCGGAAAAATCGTCACCATCGGTATCTGTCCTGATGGGCGAAGTTTGATAAACCGTCAACTCTCTCGAATCGCCGAGTCCGTCGGCGTCTGTATCTTGATGGGTTGGGCTTGTTTGGTAGATCGATACCTCTTCGTAGTCCGTGAGGAGGTCGACGTCAGTGTCCGTGTTGCGTGGGTCGGCCGCACGATGGAGCTCCTCTTGATCGCGTAGACCATCTCCGTCGGTATCGCTCACAAAGGGATCACTCGAAACGTCCCGGTGTATTTCGGAACCGTCAGTCCGTACGATCGTGACGGTCCAACCTCGCTGTTCCACGTCGTCGGTGACACCGTCCCCGTCCGAGTCGACCACGCCAACGGCCACAGAGGTCCCGATGCCCAGGAACGAGAATGCCCGTTGGTTATCTGCGTCCAATGGGTTGCCGTCTAGATCCTTTACGCTTACGACAACCAGTTCGTATTCCACTTCGCTTTGCGATAGCGTAGTCAGCTCGACCGCGGTTTGATCCGCGCCAATGAATCTGGCGTCGGTCACGATCAATCTGCCTGCCTCCGGGACGACGTTCACCTGCCCAATCGTGTAATACTCGGGCTGGACGGCGCTGACACCCATCATCCGGCTGAAACTCACTAGGACCGTGGTGTTTCGCGTTGATACTGCACCCAAGACTCTTGGGGGTACGAGCTCCGCAGCTATGGTCTCCGGGATACCCTCGAACAGCGCACTATTCAAAGAGCCGTCGATTTCATTGCCCGACAAGTCAGATACGTTGTTGACCGTTAGTTTGTATCTGAGGCCTCGTTGCGTGGTCGTTGTGAGCTTCACTTCCGTTCCGCTTCGCATCAGTTCCGCGGCTGAGCAAGGTAGCGGTGAGGCGGTGACATCATCTGTGACGATTCGGTAGCTGGTGACGTTCTCTGCGTTGGCGTCAACTTGCTCACTAAAGGCGACGTTGATCGTTGTCGGATCCGTCGCAAGTGCACTCAGAACGGCGGGAGATTGCGCGTCAAGAGTGGCCAGGCCGAAGAAAACCGCATTGCGGCTTTCCGGATCGAGCATGTCTCCGTCTGCTGCCAAGAGGTCACCAACATGGAGTGTGTACTCCACGTCCTCCTGCTGTGCCGTCGTGAGTCTGACATCTATTCTGTCTTCGCTTAATGTCGCTGCCGTGATCGGAAGCGACGGGGTTACGTGATAGAATGATACCAAGCCCCCCTCATCCGACACCGGCTCGCTAAACGTTAACTGCACGGTCATGGAGTCCAACGAAACCGCTCGCCATATGCGTGCGGGCTCAGGGAATGGTCGTGCGGCGGTCCCATCGCCTGTAGCGTCTGAAGGTAACGGTTCGGTCGAACACCCTAGCGTGGAAAGCGCGATACCTAGCGCTAGGCATGTCAATAAAGCCCCATGTTTGCTCGTTGAGGTTGCAGCCTGAAAAACAGGTCTCAGAATTGGGAAGACGCTAGAGAAAACTCGTAAACGAGAAAATAATGGTGACATGAGGACTGCCCCTTTCTTGTTCGTCAGAATATCGTTGAGATTCCAGGTGAAGTGCGAAAGTGAAGCTGTAGATGGACATTTGAACTCGCCAAGACTCAGTGTGTCCCTGCGATTTTTTTGGGGCATGACGCGTGCCGCGAACCCGGTAACCGCGCGCTGACATGAGGTGTTACGTTGCACTGACACCCGATGACGCAACACGTATATAGCGGGCCGAACGGTTCCTTCCTCTTTCGTCTGGCATCCGACCACCGAGAACGTTTCGGTGGCCTGTGGAGTGACTATTGTCGTCACGCGGCCTAGCCGTCGGCGAAAAAGTGGCGTCGAAGATTCTCGATGCCACTGCACTCAGCGCGCCTGATGATTTGGAGACGGTCTTGAGGACTTCTTCTATTCGCTTGCGATGCACAAGAACGGGGCGGTCGAGTTCTTGGAAAGTACAGGGCTAGCTGGTTTGCAGCGAACGGCTCGGCGGGGCACTCAGATAATAATCTCAAGATGCCGTTTGAAGTTGGCCGGAGTAATCGGACAACCACAAGTTAAATAGTCGATGCGTGGTCAGCCTAGCGCTGCGTGCCGACTGGACACCCCGCTGAATGCTGCACAGCGAGTAACGAAGTCTCTCGTTCAGAGGATTTGAGTTCTTGGACACAACCGGATGTAACGTCGTGTTGTCCGTTGATCGAGAGGTCCAACAAACGCTGCAATCTGATCCCAAGTTCTTTCCTTGTGGCAATGAGTGCGGTACTCGAGCAACTTGTATCGCCCGTCATTTGGATATTGTAACCCGTCCGAAAGCGACCGGGAAAATCGTTCGCCCCGCTAGTCCGTCGTCGGAGTAGTCCACTTGTACCGTCCAGTCATTGTTGAACGCGTCGCGCAACAAATCGACGGCCGCCTGATGCGGGGCAAGGTTGGCGTCGTTCAACAATCGCAATCCAAACCAACGGCTGCTGTTTGTGAACTGAAACAGCACCTCGGCGGTGATACAGTTTGGACATCCACCAAAGTTGCCGTTTATTTCGTTGACGCGGATGCGACTGAGCTGTCCTGTAGTGCTGAGAAGACCCGCCCCTTCGGACATCGCGTCGGCCACCGGCGACGGTTCGGTCCCCGCTGCATGGGGGGGCTGCAAAAGCGGCATCCCGACGGCGAACGCCAACAAGATCAGTCCCGCCATACTAATTAGCTTTATATGCCTCATAAGAAACCTCCGAACGTTGCCTCATTGAATATCTTGTACCCGAACGATAAGTCCATTGCGAAGCCCGGTTCGAGAATAGTCGAGACGGACCCCCGTGTCGTACTTGAACGCGGTCCGCAATAAGTTCAGCATTCCGCGATGCGTGTCCTGGTCAGTGTTGTTGCGGAGCGAAAAACCAAACGCATGTCCGGGCCATGAATCAAGTCGGATGACGACTTCGCCATCGATTTCATCGCCCGGTGGACCGAAGCCAGTTCCCACCTCGTGCACTCGAAGCGACGAAACGGTTCCCTCGGCTACTAGTAGGCTTCCAATCGGCGGACCCGTGTGGACCTCGAAGGCGCCGCGTCCGACTGTGCCTGCCCTGACGACCCCTGTTGTTGGTTGGACTTCGATATCTCGTATGTCTAGTGCTGACGAAAGCCCGAAACGGTAGGGGGTCCAAGTCCACGTGACGCCTCCGTTGTTTGAGCGACCACGGTGGGCGTTCTTGTTCGTCCCAACGAGGATCGTTAGCGGATTGTTCCGATCAACGCCAATCGTTTGAACGGTCTCATTCTGGGTCAGATTGCTCGTGATGGATGCTCCGACGAGGAACCAAGGTCCCGCTGGAATAACCGCAGGGCGGCGGCACCGGTAAACCCGACTGGACATTGAGCCACCAAACGAGATGTAAACCGATTGCGCGTCGTCAGGATCGACTTCGATGTCGGTGACCGCCGAGGCATTTGGGTGGGAAAAGACACGTGACCACTCGCTCCCGTTGATGGCAGCGTAGACAGTGCCCCGATTCGTCCCGGCGTAATACAGATTTGCGCCACGGTGCCGATGATGCCACAAGACCGTTGTTTCGCACGATGACCTTGATTCCTCGGTATCCGCCGAGAATTTGCGGAGGTTCGATTGATTCGATCGCAAAGTCGCTCCCAGTAGGGGGAGCGCCCGCCACGACAATGTCGACCGCGAGCAAGTTGTTCAGGCGATTCTGATCAACGAACTCGCCAGCCGGATCAACACTGGCCGTAAGGGCGTGCAAGCCAAGTTTCTTCGGTATCCACATAAAATGCACGACGACCGTCCCTAGCGCGGCGATGTCCGTTCGCGTCGCAGCAATCTTGAGATCGTCAAGCGTCAACTCTAGCACTGCGGCGTTCACGTTAATCACTTCTGAGTCATTATGGATACTGATAGAAACGTCGACAACTTCACCGGGCACGGGTTGTGGCGGTGACACAGTGAGTGCTTTTATGCTTAGATGCACACGCTCGTCAGGACGAAGATTCGGGGCCGGTAATTCTCCGCAGGCCGGATCCAAACCTCCCGCGCGAAAGCAACCAAGAAACTTCGCGAAATCCGCTAAGTCCACACGCATGTTTGAATCAACGTCAAAACATCGGCAACGTGGTGGGTCGGTAGGCATCGAAGCCCAGGGTCCAGCCAGGCACGCCTGTAGCGAAGAATAGTCTTCGAGGTCAACCTGGAAATTGATGTCGGCGTCGAACGTTGGAACTGGGCAAGTTGTTGGCGCGGTTTGGCCGCGCACAATCGCGCTATTCACCAACAGGACAATGAATGATGGTAGCTACGTTACGGGCAACCGCGCAGCAACCAAGCGCACCGCTAAAACTTCCCACTCTCCACCTCCGATAGCCACTATCCTATCGAGTCCGATCCGAAATGTCACTTCCCTTTGGGGGAAACTACCGAAGACCGACCGTAAATGCGAGCAAAAGGGCCCTAGCCACGTTACGGCTAGCAAACGGGAGCCGCTTGCGACTTCTGTACGCCTATTTTGCAAACAAGAGAGAACTATTGCCTATATAGCAATATATTGAGCCGACCAAACAACTCATGTCAGCATCTCGGCGAAAAACGGTTTCTCTCTAGCAATGACTCACCGCAATCCGTTCTGCCGAGATAATCGAATCCGTCCCGTGATCTGTCCAAGACAAAGATAAATAGTGCTTTTGAAAACAGGCACAAGACTTTGCTCTGTCAGGACCCAGCCGCCCCCTTTTACTTTGTCGCAATCAACTCCTATACTGACCGGCCACTCAAGGCGATGACTCTCCAGCATGTTCGGGCGAGCTGGTAAAGAGCAATCCTAATATAGAACAAGGAGCGAAGAAGAATGTCGACACACGCAAGGCGAACACCCTATCTCTGCATGGCCTCCACCTTCGTGCTTCTACCGTTGTTAATAGGTCCGGGCTGCGGAAACGACAACGGCGAAACCATCCAAATCCTGCAAACATGGTCCCAGTTTCAATCCGGCTTCTCCGGCGAGGGTTTCATCGCAGTAGACACAGAGCTCGCCGTACCGCCTCTTCTTAAGTGGGAAACCGAGGTCGGAGCCTCTACCTTCGGATCTAGTTCACCCGTCATCGGCCCAGACGGCACTATTTATGTAGGAACGATCATCGGCGAGTTAATCGCGATCGACCCCGACGGAAACGAACAGTGGCGAACAGTTTTCTTTAACGGTGGGGTTATCTTGAGCACGCCAGCCGTGGCCGACGACGGGAGCATCTTCGTCGTTGTTACCCATCCATCCGATCCCTCAAACGCATCCGATTCGGACCTGGAATCCTCGCTCGCAAGAGTCTCTTCAGACGGGGCAACTATGTGGGTCGTTCCCGCGATCGCGGACGAAAGACTAACCACCTCCTCACCAAGAGTCTTGGGTGATTTCGTATTCTTACATGTGCCTTTTGAAATTGGTGTGTTTGACTTCGACGGAAACCTTCTGAGCCAGGGAGGCACGGGTCGATGTACGCCGGTATGTGGCGGCGGCAGCGGGATTCTTGACTTCTTCTCATCACTGGGCTCGTTCATCGGAAACGTTTTCCTCGACTGCCTAACGCCGTTGCTGGTAGTCGACTCCGGCGATTGCTGGGATAATTTCAAGGCAGAGTTCGATGGCTCCGTCGAATTGCTCCCCCCACCGGATCCGACAGTGGCAATCGTCTCTTCAGAGAAAGTAGTCGGAAGCGGTGGCCCAATCGTTATTTCGCTCAACGGCTTCTGCATGACGGCGTACAGATTCAACGAGCCGAACTTGGAGTTCATGTGGGTGAAGAAGGTTTACGGAGGAGGATGCGGAGACTCTCCAGTCAACCACGGATCGCCAGCCATTGTCGGCGGCGGACTACTAGTCAAAGCAAACGCCCGGGGCGAGGTTACAGCTTTCGACCCTGTCACGGGTGCTGAGTTGTGGGAATACGAATCCGACGATTTCTTCGTTTCAACACCTGCTTCCTTCGTCAGACCAATATACGTAGCATCCTCGCAGAACATCCACCTTCTCAGCGACAACGGAACACTAATCGCAAAACGTCCGCTGCTCGGGAGTAGCCAAGCATCCGTCGCACTCTCATCCACCCATGCGTACCTCAGCACATCAATAGGACTTTTCTCCTTTGAAGCTGATCCAAATACGGACTTCACCCTAGACAGCCAAGCAGCTAGTCGCAGATCGACTCCAGCGATTGGCGATGATGGAACAGTGTATGCGTTAACAGATGCCGGAACACTGAAGGCCTATGGCTCAAGCGTTGGCACGATACTCTCGATCACCTTCCAGACGATGGTGTTCACCCAGCCCGAAGACGGCGCGACCATCTCAGCAGGCGAGGAAACGCTTTTTTCGGTCAACGTCTCCACACCATCGGCGGATGGATTTGACGGAGAAACGACATTCACCTCAGATGTCGACGGAGAATTATGCACAGACCAAGGCACCGGCACTAGCCTCTCATGTCAGGCACAACTAGCAACAATTGGCCAGCACGTCATCACAGCTGTCGCGATCGATGCAACCGGAACAGCCGCAAGTGCATCGATTACCGTTGAAGTCATTGCAGCAGACACTCCCCCGACTGTCGAGATACTCACCCCGGCCAGCGGCGCGATCTTCGGTGCAAGTCAAGTTATTTCGTTCACCGGAACCGTAACAGATCCGAACGAATCAATCGCCGACGACAACATCACCTGGACCTCAGACCAAGACGGGCAGTTGGGTACTGGGGAGACCATCACCAACACGCTGTCAGAAGGGACTCACGTCGTCACGCTCTCGGCCGTCGATTCTACAGGCCTTGAGGCCAACGACAGCGTCACAATCCAAGTGAATCCAGGCGAAGCACCAACCGTACAAATCGATGCCCCAGCAGACAGTACGACCTTCCTGTTGACCGATCAGATTAATCTCCTGGCACAAGCGACAGACCTACAGGACGGCACGCTTACCGGAACAAGTCTGGTCTGGGTATCCGACATCGATGGCACGCTCGGCTCAACCGAAGACCTGACGGTTCTCTTGACTCAAGGGGCGCACACGATCGTGGTTACCGCGACCAACTCGCTCGGTCTTTCAGATACCGATAGCGTTTCGGTCCTGGTCATCGCCGGGACAGGCGTTCCAGTGGCGACCATATCGAGCCCAACGAACAACTCAAAATTCGGCGCCTCCCAAACGGTAACCCTGACCGGCTCTGCCACAGACCCCGAGGATACCTCGATCCCGGGGACAAGCTTCCGGTGGACCTCCGACATCGACGGCGAATTGGGAACCGGCACCACGCTTGGGACGTTGCTAAGCGGCGAAACCGATCCGTGCGATACCCGCACCCACACAATCACATTGGAAGTCACCGACAGCGACGGCAACAAAACGACGCAGCAGATAACGATTAGAATCGGATCCATCTGCTAGGATCCACCAAAGGAAACCCCTGGTCTGCAGGCGACGAACTGAAGAGGCGAAAACGTCGCCGGGGATTCCTGTTCTGCCGCCTGCTGGGAGTTGGAGGTTTTTTAGATATTGCGGGACGAGGGGTGCCCATAGCTCGGTTGCAGCGGTTACCAGGAGGATTGTGCCCAAGAGCGATCGGGTGGAGGGGTTGATTCCTAGCCAGTCGCGCCAGCTTCGAGGGTGGCTGGATGCTCTGTTGTTGGTTGGGCGGGTCATGATGAGAGTGACGTTACATTTTGCTCGGTCGCTATGCAAGAAATGGGTTGAGATGGGTTTGTTTTTAAGCGAATCTTTGATTCAGGTGCGTGAGGGGGGCAAATGGGTTTGTTTGTCAGTTTTATTGTTTTCATCGGGCTTGTTCTTCCTTTGTTGTTCGATTGCGCGGACGTTCCGCGCTGCCTCCATGTGTAATAACTTGGCGCTTGATCGGCTAAGGGAATTTCTTAAGCGATCAGTGGGTTAGGGGCGTAGAATGATGATTAGTGAAGAGCGAGTTTAGACAGTAGGGGGGGAGGCGGTTTTGTGTTGCCACCTTTCGGGGGCTCGTTGTTGTATTGGGGTTTGCTTTCAGTCGTGCTTGCTTCTGAGGCTTCTCGGTCGGTTTCGCCCCTTTCAGGGGACGCGTTTGTGCGGATTTGAAGCTTGGGACTCTATGTTGCGAGTTGTGCAGCGGGGTGGGGGCGGGGCGTGTTCTTGGAGCTAAATAGTTGACTGTCCCCCTTTTTCCCATAACTCGCAAGCTTGTCGATTTGAAATAGGAGCGCGGAGTCTCGTCTTGTCGCTACTTCGGCGGCAGCGACGATGCGAACTTGGCGGCCTGGAGAATCCAAGTCTTCAATTCGGCGTCAGACTCGTAGCCCGCCGGACCTACATAAATCATGCTCCTCATGGGCTTCCCCGTGAAATCCATCTCGCGAGTGTTGGGTTCAGTTAGCGCGTCGACCGCACCTTCCGGACCAAGCCGGAGCATTAGATCGTCGGTAGTCACGCCACAGCACATGTTCCCATTGAGCAAAAAGCAAATCCCGCCAAACATTTTCTTTTCAGAGAAACCCTTTCGGCGCTTCAGAAGCGCCCGGACTCGGTCTGCCAAATCTTCGTCATAGGCCATGTCTGAAGCTCCACGTACGTTAATACGGTCCCATGTTGCTCCACTGACCGTTTCCGTGGATCAACCCAAAGGCTACCCCTACAAAAGAAAACTGTAAGGCGATGTAGTACCATTCCATGGCAAACCATGCGCTCGGCGGTTCGATCGGAACCTTCGCCACATAGCCAAAGGGCCAGCCGCAGTCACGAAAAAGGCCCACGAATTGTTCAAAAC
>JAJDDZ010000355.1 GCA_029260025.1 Phycisphaerae bacterium
GACCGTTTCATCGATGAGCAGGGAAATCTCCTGAAAGAGAATTCTCATCCGGGTGTCGGGCATCTGGATCGTGCGGAGATCGTTCGGATCTTAAGCGTCGCGATTACGCCGCCACCTTGCGGGGTTTCGGATCTCGATGGCGACATTGACTCAGATTTGGCGGACTATTGGCGCGTGAATCGCTGTCTTGGCGGTCCGATCGGCGGGCTGCTTAGCGGCTGCAATCATGCGGACGACAATGGTGATCTCGACGTGGATCTGCGCGACGTGGCCGCCTTCCAAAATGGTTTCACTGGGCCGTAGCAGGGATCCGTTCGTCGTTCTAAAGAAAAAAGGCCCGCTGCGAGTGGAAGCAGCGGGCCTGATACTTCATAGGGCATTTGTGTCGTTATTTCACGGGAAACAGTGAGGAGAAGACCGCTTCGGTTCTGTTCTTCCAGCTGGACCATCCGGTTCCTTCGTTCAGCTCGCCACCTTGGGGTTTGAATCCCCGGTCGCGCAGGTAGCTGGCGAATTCGCGGTTGGTTTTGGCTAGATCCCATGCTTCGTCGGGGTTACGCAGGTCATACTTTCCCCAGTCCATGTAGAGTTGCATACGCTGCGACTTGGCGGTCATGACGTTTGGAATCAATCCCTTCTCGACTGACCCAAATGAGAACATTGACAGTGTTCCGACTTTTCCCACGAGGTTGGACTTGGCGAAGGCGATGGTGATGGCTGATCCGCCGGGGAATCCGGCACCGATGCAGGCGCGGGAATTCCGATTTTTTTGTGTTCGGAAGTTTTGATCGACCTCGGGGATCACCTCGGTCACGAACGATTCGGACATTTTCTCATCATCGATTCGTCCGGAAGCATCAATGAATACCGCGATGATCGGTTTCACGCTCTTGCCAACGATGTTGTCCAGAGCACGAGGCATTTCGCCAACTTCCATCGCTTTTCTTCCGCCGAAGACGTACGCGACAGGGTAGCTCTTCTTGCTCTTTATATAACCAGCTGGAAGGTAGACATTTAGCTCGATTTCGATGCCTTCGGCGACTTTACTCTTGAACTTGCGAGATTCGACTTTGCCCTTGTTGTCGGCATCAGGTGTGGCGAAGAACGTGGGCGCTTTCCAATCTGACATAGCGAACCAGGACATGTCCATTGGTTCGCCACCGAAATTCATGGCCATCTCTTTGCCGTAGATGTTCGATTTCGTCTGGCGACTGTTTCGAGCGTCCATGAGATGGTCTTCGTAGTCGCGAATGAAAACATAGTTCACGCGGCCATCGCTTTCGAGGGTCGCTGAATAGTAGAAGAGGTCGGTGTCTGCGACTCGGTTCATGGCGCGTTCCTGGCGAGCGCCGAAGAGGTCGCTTCCGACGGCGAGGTCAGAGCCTTCTCCCTGATACAGGAAGTGAACCGTGTTGCCTTCTGTTAATGGAAATCCTTCGATCGTCTCCATAAAGGCGTCGACCGTCTCTTGTTTCTTTGATGATTTCGCTACGTCTGAGAGGAATTTTGCGAACTTACCGTTTCCTGACGCGTTGTCTCTATTTGCACTGGCAATGGTGGCGGCGCCCTTCTTGATGTCAACGCGTGCAATCTCGGTCATGCTGCGGACGAAGATGGCGCTGTCCGCGAAACTTGGATGAGCCCAGACGACATCGCCTACGGCTGGTGTGCTGGCGACGGATGCGAATCCTTCGGAGGTTGCGGGGATGATGTGGACCTCGCCGGTTTTCTTGGTCACCACGACGAGGTGTTCATCAACGAGAATCAAAAACCCGTCGCCGGGAGCGCGCGAACGCCATGTTGATTTTCCAGTTTCCGCATCGACGCAGGTAAGAAATCGACTGCTGAATGCGTAAACGCTGCCGTCGTGATAGAGGGGTACGTTGTAACTATTGCGGATGGACTTCGATTCCCACTTGGTTTCTGCCTTGAAAGATTCGGCGGAACCGCTGATCGAGAAGACGGTCGATCCGCTGCCTTTGTTGGAGAGAAAGATGTTTCCCTTCGAGGTGGGTACTGGGCTTAAGCTTCCTGCGCCGGTTGCGCCGTTGCCCTTGTGCTCGAACTGCCAGGAGATTTCGCCGGTCTTCGGGGCGAATGCGATCAGGCTTTTCTTGCCCGGTGCCAGCATCAACTCGATGCCGCGATCGTTGTAATCCACTGGCGATTGATAATCGGCGGTATCCTCACCGGACTTCCAAAGGAGCTTCCCGGTCTTCACGTCAAAGCCTGTTAGGGCTGCGTCCTTTGCGCCGCCTTGAACAACGAGTACGCCTTCGCGCACGAAGGGTGACGTTGAAAAACCATAGTGCGGTTTGGTTGCTTCGTGATCGTCTTTGAGATGGGTTGACCAGACGAGCGATCCGTCCTTGACATTGAGGGCGAAGAGTCGTCCCCAAGCGCCCAGTCCGTAGACGCGTCCACCGACGATGGTTGGCGTGGCGATGGGGCCGGTGTGTGATCCGTCGTGCCCTGTGTAGGTGTTTTCGATTTCAAATCGCCATCGCTCGACGCCTGTTTTCATGTCGAAGGCGGCGAGGACGTCCTTATTGTCGACGGAGAAACCGGTCACAGCGATTCCCTCAGCGACGGCGATCCCGGAGTATCCGCTGCCGATGGTTTTTTTCCAGGCAACTTCGAGCGAAAACTCGCCGGAGGGCGGGAAGACGGACTTCGCGGCTGCGATACCGTCACCATGTGTTCCACGATAGGCGGGCCAATCGTCTGCGCGTGCGTCTAGCGAAAATACAATGACGATCGCGATTAGTGGCAATGCGCATAGATTATAGCTGCGACGTTTCATCTGATGTTCTCCCGGAGGTTTGTTCTAACGACTATCTTGGATTAGTAGCGATCGGCATCTTTGGTTTTGCCCTCGCCCGAACGGCCCGAGTATAAACTAGATGGCCTTCGAACGCTATTGGCGAAGGAAAACCCGACGAAATTGGACAAACGGCTCGATTACGAGGACACCATAGCAGCTGGGATCAGGTCGCCTGGACGTTGTTGGCGGCATTCTAGTTCGTGTTTTGATGGTACGAGGGTCAACCAGAGTGTCTGTCAGAAAAAAGCTATACGGTGTTCACCGGTGGATCGGTTTGGTTGTTGCCCTGCAACTTCTAGCGTGGAGCGTCGGCGGTTTCGTCTTTACGATTCTCAGTATCGACGATGTCCACGGAGACTTGGATCGGTCTGAGTTTCGGCATGTTGCGATTGCGGTGGGGGACGTCGCGGTGACTCCAGAGCAGGTGATCGGGGCTGTCGTGAAAGAGGGCGTCGATGCGAACGATGTTGCAGGTGTCGAATTGCGTCAGCGCGTCGATGGGCCAGTGTATGTTGTGAAGCTTGCTGATAAGAGTGGCAGCGTGATCATCGATGCGCGGACTGGGATGCCCTCTCCATTAATCTCTGTTGAGGCGGCGAAAGCGATCGCATTGAATGACTTTTCGCACGACGCGAGTGTGGAGTCAGCGGAATTCCTAGAAGGCGACCCTCCCAGCGAGTACCGCGGTGGTTCGATGCCCGTTTATCGCGTCATCCTCGACCACGAAAAGCATCCGCATCTATACGTCTCCCCGACGACGGGCGAAATCCTCAAGCGACGTAACGAAAACTGGCGCTGGTTCGATTTCTTTTGGATGTTGCACATCATGGATTATCGCGAGCGGGAAAGTTTCAATCATTGGCTTTTGACCGGGGCGAGTGCGTTGGCGATTTTGACATCGGCGAGTGGTCTCGCGCTTTGGTGGTATCGACTTCCGTTTAAAAAACGGCGCGGGCGTGCGTAGGCCATTGTGGCATCGTTCTTTGCCTCCCCGCCCGTCTCCCCGTTGACCGAAGGTCGAAAGAAATCCGAAGACCCTAGACGATTTCTTGGGCGTGAAGACTCTTGTCTTTGTGGGGTATAACGCGAGCGCTGCCCTTGCCCAGTAGTATCGGGAGGCCGTCTTCTTCGGCGGGTTTCGACATTTTTCGCTGTTTTTGCACTCGGCGCTTGGCCGCGTGGACGTATTCCGCCGCTTCGAAGTAGAGCCATTCCGGTCTTCGATCCACGACGGAGGAGGTCTTTCGCCCGGCGATCAGGATGACATCTTGGCGCATGCTCGGTCGACCCGATCGCAGGGCGAGTAGTCCAGCCGCCACTACATACTTCAAGACTTCGCGTCGGAATCCGCGATGCTTGGATCCGAAAGTTGATATCTCATACGGTGTTATGCCCGCTGCTTGGTAGAGGTTCTCGACCTCATGCGGGGCGTATTCTCGGTTGTGGCGGTTGGAGTCCATCCCGTTGTAGGGCGTCCATCCTAGCGGCTGTTCTGCGAGGAGGATTTTGACGACGTTGCTATACCGGACCGCGTTTGGCGTTGATAGCACGAACACACCGTCTGGTTTTAGCACACGATTTATCTCTGCCATCATGGCCATCGGATCGATCGCGAGATGTTCGAGCACTTCCAAGCATGTGATAACGTCGAACGAATCATCCGGATAGGGGAATGGGTCGCACTCTACGTCAAAGACCGACATCGATACGTGTGGCGGGACAGCGTTGCTAACGCCGAGCCGTGGATCGACCATGCCCGATTCGGGATACGCCGTATTGAGAACGAGTCGCTCATACCCAAGTAGCTTCGTGAAGAAGGGGAACCAAGGGCGCGAGCTACCCAGATCAAGCAGCGTCGCCTTTGGATTGGCGGCTGGCGGAATTCGACGAAGCGTTTCGCGATATCGATTTCTTTCGACGTGCCAGAGCTGGTCGATGTCGGCGGGGAATCCGTCCGTATCGACCGTCTTCAATAGCGCGTAGAGTTCGTCGTCGCTGAGTCTATCCACCGGGTGCGTCATGCAGTCCTCCTGTTTCGGTTTATCGGTCTGAAATCGAGGTAATTGAAGCTAGGGCCCATAATGGTCGTCCGAGGCGTCGCGGGGCTAGGCGTGGCGGACGCCGCAAGGAGGAGATATGGCAGAAATTCGCGGTCTATGAACAAAAAGGGGTCACGAGGGGCTGATTCGCGCGGCAGGCGTCTGTGGCGATTCGTGGTTCTTGGCGCGATGGAGGGGCCGTCAGAGTCGCATCCAGGTCCTCTGTGGTCTTCCCAGCTGTCAGGGCAACTTCGGGAAGCTCGGCATCTTCATACCTACTGGCCGAGACGGTCGGGTGGCAGGAACCGGGTAGGAGTCCCA
>JAJDDZ010000356.1 GCA_029260025.1 Phycisphaerae bacterium
GCCATCTAGTACGATTCCGCAGAGGTAACCAAGCGGAACCCGAATCAGGAGCGACCCAACGAACGAAATCAGCAGCGGATACCGTGTATCACCAGCCCCACGCAATGCGCCGACGTACACAATTGAGACAACCATCAATGGTTGAAACAGGGCAACGATGCGAAACGGATAAACCCCCACATCCCAGACACGCGAATTATCGCTCATAAGGTGATAAATAGCCTCGGCGCCGAAGAAGAACAAGGCCGAGATCCCTAGCGATAGCAGTCCGCACTGAAGCACGCCCTCATGACCCGCCATCTTCGCACGCTTGGGGTTCCCTGCGCCAAGTGCTTGACCGATCATCGTCGCGGTGGCCGTAGCCCAGGCGACAGCTGGAAGATAAGTAAACGCCTCAACACGAACCGCGACGATATGCGCCGCAAAAAAAACATCACCCTCGGCGCCGGTCCTCAAGCTTCCCATGATCGCCAAGAATAGAAACTGTCCCGACCACATAACCGCACCATCCATCGCAGCGGGAAGTCCGATTCGCAAGATTCGCGTCGCACGCATGAGAGAAAGGGGCAACTCGCCCGCGATCAAACGCAATCCCGACCGGCCCCGCGCAAACACGACGAGCAAAAGGATCGCGCCGAGGATACGAGCGATCAACGTCCCGCCGACAATTCCATCGATACCCATCGCCGGAATCGGACCGAACCCATAGACTAGCGAGACAGACGCCGCGACATTCACGACGTTCATCGCGGAGAAAATCAACATCGGCGTCCGCATATTCCCGACCCCCCGAAGGGCGGCGCTTCCGACCAGCGTAACGCTCATCGCAGCCAGTCCGATCGCATCAACGCGGAGGTAGTGCACCGTGATGTCATAAGTCTCGCCCGTCATACGACAATACGTCGCAAACCACGGAGCAAGCAGGTACATCGCGGCGAAAATGAATACTCCGAGAATAGCGGCGAGCGTCAGCGACTGATTCGCGATGTGGTTCGCCTCACCACGATCCGACGCACCCTCCTGTCGTGAGACGATCGCCGTCGTCCCCGTCCCCACCAGCATCACAATCATCGATGCAAGCCACCCAACATAAGCAGAAAGTCCAATCGCCGAAGTCGCCCCCGCGCTAATCCCCCCCGCGAGGTAAGTGTCGAAAATGCCTACAAACGTTGTGAGGAGTTGCTCGGTCAAAACCGGAAGTGCAAGAAAAAAAAGCGTCCGCCGAAGTGGGCCCGTGACAACCGGATTGATCAAGGCGGCGGGGGGGGCGTGTGATGTCTTATGCAATGTTTCCGAGGGCTCGCGAATGGTCATGTCCGTCCTCGGCACTAATCGCCGTGCGTTAAGAAGCGAGACCCAGACTCGCCTGACCGTCAGGGCAGTCTATCTTCGAAGTAGCAACGGTCAAAACGGGCCTATCTACGATATCACGCCACCGCGTTTGAAGTTGGAGAATCCTCCGATATACTTCAGGTATGTCAGCATCACCAATCTCGGAAAGCAGCACCCAGGCGGGCACGATGTTCATGTACGTGCTCCGGGGCTTTTTCGTACTCGGGCTCGCCGCCGTCGGATGGAGCTTGGCCGTAGATTCTAACGGGTCCAAGAGCGCCCATGCAGACCTGATCTTATTCGCCTTCATAGCCGTAGGGTTCATCATCATCGCCCTGGACATTTTCGTACCAAGAAAATCGCTCAACGCCCTGGCAGGTCTCTTCTTCGGACTGATCGTCGGAATGGTGATCGCTTTCGGCGTCTCGCTCATTATTGATCTGATCGCCGGATCAACCGGCGATTTATCGACCGCCGAAGGTTCGTTTGTCAGCGCCGCAAAGCTCGCCATCGGCGTCATCTCCTGCTACCTAGCTGTCAGTTTTATCCTGCAAACCAAAGACGACATCCGCTTTGTCATCCCATACGTCGAGTTCTCCAAAGAAAGCAAAGGCGCAAAACCGCTCGTGCTCGATACCTCCGTCATTATCGACGGAAGAATCCTGGACATCGCCAATACCAAAATCTTGGACTCAGAACTCGTCATTCCCCGATTCGTGTTACAGGAACTCCAGACCGTCGCCGACAGCGGCGACAAACTCAAGCGCGTGCGAGGTCGGCGCGGGCTGGACATCCTCAATAAATTGCAAAGCAACGAAAACGTCGAGATTCGGTTGCTCGATACGGTACCTGAAAGGGGCGTAGGAGATGTTCCCGTTGACGAAATGCTCGTCGATCTGTCGCTGCAACTCAACGGAAAACTCGTCACCAACGACTACAATCTCAACAAGGTCGCCCAGGTCCGCGGCGCGCCGGTCATCAACATTAACGACCTGGCCAACGCATTGAAGCCCGTTGTCCTTCCGGGCGAAGCCCTCGCCGTAAAAGTCATCAAACCTGGAGAAGAAGCCGGGCAGGGCGTCGGCTACCTCGACGACGGAACAATGGTCGTCGTAGAGGGATCGCGAGAAAGTGTCGGACAAACGGTCGAACTAACCGTCACCAGCGTCTTGCAAACCTCGGCCGGTCGAATGATCTTCGGTCGCATCGAAGGCGGAACCGCCAGCCCGCCAGAGCGAAGCCGTCAGCGGTAACATAACAGGCGATCCTAGATCGCTGCGGAGAAATAGAAAGTCGTCAATGCCCAAATTCTGTGTAATCCTCGCCGCCGCCGGCAAGAGCGAACGGTTCGGCGGACAAGAGAAGAAGACCTTCGCGAAAATCGACGGGCGACCGGTCTTTCTTCGCTCAATCGAGGCCTTCGTCAACCGAGACGAGATTTCTCAGATCATCCTCGCGGTCGCCCCAGAAGACATGGGCGAAATGAAGTCTTCCTACGGAGCGAACCTCGGGTTCATGGGCGTCAAACTTGTGGAAGGGGGGGCACGGCGGTCTGACACCGTCCAAAAGGCCCTTGCCGCTGTCTCGGAGGACGCAGAGTTCGTCGCAATCCACGACGCAGCCCGCCCATGCCTCCGCGGCGACAGAATCGACGCCGTCTTCGCCGAGGCCCAACAATCCGGTGGGGCGATCCTCGCCGCCCCCATTGTGGGCACCATCAAGCGGGTTAGCGAAACATTGATCGTCGATGCCACCGTCTCGCGTGACCGGCTTTTTGAAGCCCAGACGCCGCAGGTCTTCAAGAAAGAGTGGCTCCTCGACGCATACCAAAAGCTCGATGACGCTGCTGCAAGCGACGTTACAGACGACGCCGAAGTCGTCGAAAGGGCGGGGCACGCCGTTTCGGTTGTGATATCTGACCGCACCAACATCAAAATCACAACCAAAGGCGACGTCACCCTCGCAGGCGCTATCCTGAAAGCTCGTCCCAATAAACCCGTCAGAAAATTCGGTGCCTTCGAAGAAGCTCAGTGGTAGAGTTCCGCCCCCTCCGCACCTTGACGATTGAATCCCACGGGTGTGTAATCGATCCACCGACTTGGACATCGCGTGGGTTTTCCTACACGTCGTCTGAATTAGCGGCATGATGAAGAGAGAAGCGGGTCCGACCTCCCACAAACGCCAAGGAGTGGCCATGTTCGTAAAATGTAATAATCTCGCCGGTATCCTAGGTTTTTCACTCGTAGGATTCGTTCTGACTGGCTGCAATGTCGACCCCGTCTGGCACGAGCAACAGGTCCGAGGCCCCCAGATGAATCAGCCTTCACCAAAGCTTCGCCAACCACGAGGGGGTCGCGATATCGCCCTTGTCAAACGCAGCGAAGTCGATCTCGTAGAGGACGCACTCGGTAAACGACAAGCCTACCACGCCGCACTTTCAAACTTGCAGACGTACTACTCCGAATGCGGTTACGCCACAAAAGAGTCATGGGCGCAATCCGAGCTTCAAAACGCAAAAAAAATTCGCCAGTTTCGGTACTTGATCGACGCTGAGATCGCCAGCGACGCGCTCAAGCCAACAGAAACCATCGCCGTAGCAGACACACTCTACGAAAAAGGCCTGGAGACAATGAAGCGGGGGGGGCACGGCGTCCCTGGTATCTACAGTCGCCGCACCATGCTCCAAGCCGCCGACGAATTTCGCACGTTGATCGAACAATACCCAACGTCCGACAAAATCGACGACGCAGCCTTCGCCCTCGGCGAGATTCACAAGGAGTATCTCCCCAACCAGGAAGTGCTCGCAGTTAAATGGTACGAAAGGGCGTGGTCGTGGGACGCGGCTACGCCTCATCCCGCAAGGTTTCAGGCTGCCTCCGTCTACGACTTCCGCCTCCACGATCGCGACCGAGCGCTCGAGCTCTACCAACTCGTCATTGATAATGAAGCCGAAGTAAGCGAGACCAATACCCGGTTTTCGTCCCGCCGAGTCAAGCAGCTGACCAAACAACCACGAAAACGTACGGCGAGCTCCGAGCCCAATTCCGACTAAAACATTCAACAGGGTTTCAAAGGTGCAATTAGAGTCATGCCGCGAATTTTCGCATGCCTGGTCATCGCCGACGCCATTTTGTTCGGTGGGGTGGTATTGCTCGGTCTTTTCGCCAATCCAGATAGCGCGGACCGTCACATTATCCTCGCCGTCCTCGCCCTGCTCCTGAGCGCACTGATCCAAGTCCTCAGCTTTATGTATCTCGCCGTAGGAGGCCGCGTTGCTAGACAAGCTGCTCATCAGGCAGGTCTTAGCACAGACGTCGTTACCCGGACCAACGCCAAGAAACGCCGTATGACCCCGCTTTTAGGGCTAACGATCGTCTCCCTCATCGGGGTTGTGGCAACAGGGGCATCGAGCTGGCGCGGAACGACCTCATCCTGGTATCACCCGATCGCCGTTGGGATTCTCATCTTTCTCCACGCCTGGGTCTGGTTTCGAGAGTTCAATTTGATCGCGCATTTCAGCCTCGACCTGGAATCCACCCTAGACGATCACGCCGCCAAGAAGATCAAATGATCGGACGTTGACAATACGTCCGATATACCTAATACAGAATCCTGTTATTACAGGACGTTGTATATGAGAACTCAGGAAGGGTGACCAAGTCGCCCCAGAGCAAGTCATGAAAACCGCCTCCAAGAAGACGCCCAAGAAACGCACGGCCGTCGCGAAATCTCCGAAAACACCCGCAAAACTAGGCCGAAAAGACGGCTGCGAAGTAGAGATTCGCCTCAAAGAGCGATCGGGGAAGACAACCGAGGCCGCCGAAAGGGTGATCGCATTTCACGCCCCAACCCCACCCAACAAGAAACCAGGCGATAAGCGAACGCCATCAAATCGCCCTCCCACGCACCTCCCGGAACCGACCACCGAAGCGTTCGCAGCCATGGGTCACCCGCAACGAGCCCGCATGCTCCTCGCCCTACTCCAAGGCCCAGCCACCTACCGAACAATCCAGAAAGTCACCAAACTCAAGGCAGGCCCCCTTTACCACCACATCAATCAACTCAGGCTCGCAGGGCTAATTGCTCCCAGGCAGCGGGACCTATACGAATTGACCCGCGGCGGACGAAACCTGGCTCTGGTCGCAATCGCAGCCTCGCCGCTGCTCAAAGACCATCGCCGAAGACCCGTCGCCCAATAAACGGTCCGCCTTCGAGGCGCAACCAGGAATCCCAGAACCCCCTTGCGCTCGCCCCACCCGATAGTCCGATAATGAATGTTACGTTGCATTCAAAGTGGGGCGATCGGCTCCACTCATTACCGGACGAGTAGAATTGACAAGAGCTGGACTACGGAGTTGGGGTCGGGGCTGGGATCGGGCTGGATCCGCCGCCTGAGTCGTCATCCTCATCTGCGATCGGGATGGTCTCGCCCATCGGCGTTCGCAACTCAGATAGCTCGATCCCCTGGATGATTTCAATACGATGCTTTGTGACGTTGAAGCGATAGATCGCCATCTTCGAGGACGGCATATCGATCACGTAGATGTATTCTTCGTCAGTTTCCGCAAGAGCGCCGACGGTCATCGTATAGTCGCCACCGGAAACGCTCATCCCGTCCGCGTGTACCGTCGCTGGGAACATCTGGACAATCAGAATCCCTACGAAAAGCATCACAGCCGTTACCGACAAAACGCCGACAGCGAAAAATCCGCGATCAACGGGCTCAATTTGAACTAAGTCGTGCTTCCCAGTCATGGCCCCTGATCCTTTCCGAAGTCAGCAAACAAGTCGCGAGAGGGCGCATTAACCATTTTCTTCGTCTTCGGAAGCCCAGGATAAAAGGCGTGCAGGCGATGGTCAGCCAAATCAATCACATACAGAACGTCGTAGCTAAATCCGCTAGCTTTAGCCGTCGCACAGATAAATTCGCCGCGATGAAGGTCGATTTGCCCAAGAGCGACCGGCAGGTGGAACGAACTGACAGCAAGCGTTACGGCAAGCGCGACATTCAACACGACCAAAAGCGAAACCAGACGGCCCGAGGATCGCCTTCGTCGCCCATGATAGCTTGTTCTCGGTAGTCGCGTGACCCAGTTCATGAAACTCTAATTCTGATGAGACCGTTTGGGATTCCAAAAACCAGCGCCGCAAACGACGACCGCAAGCCCAGCTGCGACAGCCCAATCGACCATCCCGCCACTTTCTTCCGTAATATTCAGCGCTGGGATCTGAGCAGAAGCTGTCGCGGTCAAGTACATTACCGAAAGCATCGCCATCGCTAAGCGATGTCGCATTCGACTCCCGCCACGAATCGCACAAAATTCTTCCAGCCGCTTAATCGTAGTCTTCATTGATCGTCATCTCCAAACGCAAGGCGTTTCTCATCCGAGTCTACCCATCCCCGCACTCAAGTAAAGAAAAAACAGTTTTCCACACCCTTAGGCAGCATCCACGTCCGTCACAAGTCGGCGAAAAGCACCACGAGGAACCGTCACGGTATCCCACTTGGGCGATCGACGGCGGGCATTGGTTTCATAATCCCGGGCCGAAATCGAAAGAAAAGCATAGCATTCATTCCGAAAAACATGAACACTGCTCGTCGGATCGTCCTCACTCGCGCACAAGAGCCAGTAAGCAAAAACTAAAACCGGCTCAAACCGATCGCCGAATACCTTTTCCCAGCTCCTCAGCCCGGAAAGGTCATCCCGCGTGACCCAGTTTTCCCAATATCGCCGACCGCCCTTTCCCTCATAGGGGAATTTTCGACCCTTCACATCCACCAACCAGGCCTTCTCGCCCGGCGGATAAACAATGAAATCAAAGGACTTAACCTTCGCCCCGCAGAAGATCGCCTTCCGCTGCTCATCAACAGCAACATAAGGCCACCCCTTCGAGCGAACATAATCCTCAAACGCCGCTTCGTAGTGTATATGTCGCTGCGCCATATAAGGAGTCCATCTACTGATCGAACCGCACGAAGTTCTCCCTCTGCAAGCCAATTTCAAGAGAACGCAAAAAAGTTCTCGTTCTGATCGCCAAGGCAAACGGTTCGCAAGGGATTCTCGCTCTGAAAATCAATGCCAAGAATCCGAAAACAATTCTTGCCCTCCTCAGCGAGTCGCCACGGTCCCCAAGAACCCCGACGCTCCTAGGCGATCGCCCTCCAGCCAGGGACAGTCATTACGGCGTTTCAATTTCAGTTTGCAAGACATGACGTTGTCCCGCGACGTCATAGATCGTAAACGTCACATCCGTCTTCCCCGTCCGCGCCACCTCATCGCCTCGCGGCTCATACCGTACCCGATAGTAACCCGAGGGCTCAGGTCCTTCTAGGGTGAATCCTCGACGCA
>JAJDDZ010000357.1 GCA_029260025.1 Phycisphaerae bacterium
CTTGGCGTGTGCTCGAGTCGACGCGAGCCACGGACTCGATGAGACCACGGATTCGCCCTTGGTTTCCACTCAGCGACTCGTAACAACTGGTGCCAAGATCCTCGCCGCAGAAGATAACGAAATCGGTCAGGAAGTGATCAGGCAAGTTCTTCGTCAGGCGGGGTATACCTACGAGATTGTCGCGAATGGTCGGGACGCCGTCGATGCGTGGCACAACGGTGTTTTCGATCTGATTCTCATGGACTGCCAGATGCCAGGAATGGATGGTTTCGAGGCAGCACGCGAAATCCGGGCCCTCGAAAAAGAAAACGCTCACGATGCATCTCGGTTGCCAAGAACGCCGATCGTCGCGCTAACCGCAAACGCTTTGAAGGGCGATCGTGAAAAGTGCCTTGAAGCGGGGATGGACGACCACATCGCCAAGCCGTTCGATCCAAGCCAGTTGATCGAAGCAATAGAATCTCAACTTGCCTCTAGGGAGAAACAAGAAATGACTTCTGTGGATTCAGGCTTCAAGGGTCGAAAAAACGACGATGATACCTCGGCTTCCCCACCAGGATGTCCCGTCGACGACACTCTGCCCCCATTTGAAATGGACATAGTGTTGAAACGTTGGGGCGGCGATCGTGTTTTTGTACAAAAGTTGATCGGCCAATTCCTCGCCATGGCGCCGTCGGAACTGGACCGGTTGGTTGAAGTCGCCGCCCGTGGAGATATTGAAGAAACCACTCGCTTAGCGCATGGGCTCAAGGGGGCCGCAGCGTATTGTGGTGCAGAACGATTTCGGGAATCTGCGTCCCGCCTAGAGGTAATGGGCCGCGCCAACGATCTCGAGGGCGCGGACGATTGCCTGAGGGAATTAAGGCTCGAAATGGATAGGTGCCTAGCGCACATGCAGCCAAAGGTTGCATCTGACGCCGGCATTGTCGAATCCATCCATAATGCGGGGCACATCGAATGCGAATCTTGATTGTTGACGATGAGGACATAGCCCTAGTCGCATTGGAGCATGTACTGACGCTAGCGGGTCACCAGGTCATAACTGCCCACAACGGTCGGGAGGCCATGGAGATTCTTCGCAAGGGGTCCTGCCGATTTGTCATATCGGATTGGATGATGCCTGAGATGGACGGTGTGGAACTATGCAGACAGATTCGGTGCGAGGATTTACCTGGCTACGTCTACTTCATACTTCTGACGTCGAAGGAGTCCACTGAAGGCGTCGTTGAAGGTCTTTCGGCTGGCGCAGACGACTTCATTCACAAGCCATTCAATCCCGAGGAGCTGCGCGTACGCGTTCGCGCGGGCGAACGAATTCTGTCACTGGAAACACGGGATGTCGCCATTTTTGCGATGGCCAAACTCGCAGAATCCCGGGATCCAGAGACCGGTGAACACCTTGAGCGTATGCGTAATTACTCACGCGTCCTAGCTCGCCACCTGGTGATGCATGGATCCGCTCACGAACAGGTTGATGCAGACTTTGCACGGCTCATTTACTTGACCAGTCCGCTGCATGACATCGGGAAAGTGGGAATCCCGGACACGGTGTTGCTCAAGCCAGGTCGCCTGAGCGATCGTGAGTTTGAAATAATGAAGACGCACACGACGATCGGTGCCGAAACGCTCGACGCCTCCGTACGCGCCTATCCAGGTGTGGCTTATCTTCGTTTTGCTTGGAATATCGCCTTGACTCATCACGAACGATTCGACGGATCCGGATATCCGCGCGGGCTTTCTGGCTTCGACATTCCGTTAAGCGGGAGGGTTGTCGCGCTGGCGGATGTGTACGATGCCCTTACATCTAAGCGTGTATACAAGTCCGCCTTTGCACATGATGTCGCTCGCAGCATGATTCTTGAAGAATCAGGGAAGCATTTCGATCCCGAAATCGTCGAGGCATTTCTGCAGAACGAACTTGAGTTCCTTAAGATCTATGATCGGGCATTGGAGCCCGAGATTCTTGCGATGAATTAGTCTGTTGTTCACTCAACCCAGAAAGCCAAAACAAAAGGTCATGACATGAGCACAATCCTAGTTGTTGACGATATGGCCATGTGTCGAGAGCCGATAGCAGAGGCACTTCGACGGCATGGTTATGAGGTAGCGTGTGCCGACGGCGGATCGGGGGCGCTAGAAGCACTAAGGGACCGGAAACCCGATCTCGTTCTGCTCGACGTCACAATGCCCGATCCAGATGGACTTACGGTCTTGCGAATCATCCGGCGCAACCCCGATCTAAAAGACCTTCCGGTGATTCTCCTCACCGATCGCGCAGAGCATGACACGGTCATCCACGCAGTGGAATGGGGTGTTCAAGGGTATTTGCTCAAGGCGAACTTCTCACTCGACACCCTATTGGCGCGCGTTGAGGCCTGTCTTAGAGACACCAACCCAACGATAGTCGGAGCGAAGAATCAACCAAATGAATATTATGCCGAAACATCGAAGGTTGACCGAGCGACGGCGACAACAGCAACGCTCACAGGTCCTACTCCCGCGGCGGTAGGCGGGGGACTTGCAGTTTCTGAGCTTGACCAAGAGTCGGTCGACACGTCTGCAAAGAATAACTCGGTAAGATCGCTCAGTGAATTGGAACCCCTCATCACGAAGGCGCAACTCTCCAAGTTGGTGAACGATGGTCTAAAGCTCAAGCCACTTGCCGCAACCGTCCAAAATGTCATAGCCGTCACAGGAAGTACTGGATGTTGCGCGGCTGACGTTGCCAAGGCGGTGACAAATGACCAGGCGTTATGTATACGGTTGCTGAAGCTAGCCAATAGCTCAGCTTATTCGCGCGGCCACCATGTGGACAGCATCCAAACCGCGGTGCAGAGGATCGGGATTCATGAAGTACGCCAGCTTGTTATGGCATTAGGTGTGTTTGACCATTACGTCGAAAGCGAGTCGAAACGGATTGATATTCGCCTGTTCTGGGAACACTCAATCGCGTGCGGTCTTATCGCGGCCGCTCTTGCCAAGGAGTGTCAATACAAAGCCGCCGATGAATGTTTCCTTTGGGGCACGCTCCATGATGTAGGCCGTTTGATTCTACTGGACCACGCTCCCGATGAATACAACAAAGTTTGCAACGTAGCTGACGAACTGGAACTTCCCCTAGAGGTAGTGGAACGGAAACTACTTCTTATGGATCACTCTGGGATTCTGAAACAGGCGCTTGATCACTGGCGGTTTCCACATACCTTCATTGCTCCGGTTGTCAACCATCATGAATCCTCTCAACAAATCGATCGACTGGGCCACGAACAAGCGAAGCCAGCGAAGATTGTGGCGCTGGCAAATCGGATTGCACACGGATTGTTACTTGGTTGTAGCGGCAATGAGATGATCTATCCTTTCGACAAGCTCGTCGCGTCCTTGGGCGTCTCAGCCTCTGCGATCGAGAGAATTGTTGCCGCCGTTCCGGATGAGACTAAGGATCTCAAGTTTACGATGTTGATGCACTCCGCTTCTGGTACGTGGCCGAATTTTGGGAATACAGTACGCACCCGGCTCGACACGTCGGTTCGGCCAATTTGCGTAAGTAGCGAACCTTCTACCGACGCCTTCAAATTGTTTCTGGATTGCGTGAGCGAACATGACGACACCGAACCGCCGAATCTTGGTGTCATCTATTTGCGTGAAGTATGTGAGGCGACGGCGCTATTTGATGATTACGAGAGCCGCGAGACAGAAGCCAATTGTGGAGGCCTTCCGCTGATCGTCGTTTGCGATGAGAGAGCGGACAAGCTAATCGAATCCCCGTGGCAATCCCGCCCTCATACTATTCTTAGAACACCGGTACCGATCGCCGTGTTTCTAAGAGCCATGAGAGAGAGCTTGACCGGCCATTGAGTCAGGGGCGTCCCGGTTCTCAGGGAGTACCGGGACGATCTGGAATCTTGCGGCCATTTCATTCACGCCTGAACATCTAGCGACACTCCGACCGAACAAGAGTCTCCTACTTCCCCGGGCGATCTCTTGGTGGGCGGCACGGCGAGTCCCCCGAAGCTAGTGAAAATCCAAGATAGAATGGTTGGCTGCCGGTTGACGGCTATTGTGGAGGCTTTGGTTCCGGACTCGAGAGCTCCGAAATCGGCGCCAGAAAAATGGCTCCCCCCGCCCCCGAGAGGGGACGGTGGAGCCCTTGGAGTTAGGATCTTTCCTCGTTTATCCTACCGTCCTGGTTCTCGCTTTTTCGCGGTCTTGCTCGTCGCGGTGGGAGACCGCAAGCTCAAGTCAACCGGTCGTCGGTCTACCTCACCCAGGATACCGGTCAGTTCGCCCGGTGGCGCGATGATGTCATTGCGGATCGTCGCCCGTTGCATGCCCTGACCAACAATCGCGTGGCCGCTGGTTTCTCGCTTTAAGACCGCTCCACTGAACGACAAGAGCTTGTTGGTCACGCCCAGGAGCGAAGCAGACTCGTGATACCCGCCACATGAGTCGGCGTCAGCAACTCCGTCGATTCGAGTCTTGCCCTTGTTGGACTGGAGATTCTGTAGCAGGAAGTGATTCGGTGCATCGAAGTTACTTAGCAGAGTCTGGTCCCAGCAGGTAATGCACCGCTGGGTACCAGAGAATCGGTTTTCACTCATGTTCCATATGTCGAACTTCGCACTCGTCGTGAACGGGAAGTCCGCGTTGTAGCGGAAATCTTGATCTACAGGGTGCAGCGTAAGATCGGTATCGACCTGAACCGGCGAAAGTGATCCGGAAAGCGAATCCGAGCCGGAGGACACGAAACTCAATAAGAGCTTGTCGAACGCGACATCATACTGGAACGTGTCCAAATCTAATGCGCCGGGGGTGACTACTGCGCCGCAACATACGCCATTGTTATCGAAACCGATGCAGTCCAAGGGTCGTTCGCCGTGAGCAAGGCAGGTCGTCTGGGCTGCGTATGCGTTGTATTCCCAAGCACTCGTGTCGCCGTAGTGAACAATCGTGCCGCTGCCGCTCAAGTGGTTCCAGCGAATCTCATGCCCTAGATTATCGACAGCCCAGGCGTAAACGAAGCCACGTAGCACGCGCTGGCCCGCCGGGCCTTCAACGTCAGGGCGACCTGGAAGATCACCGGGGTCGAGAATTCCAAACGGCTGACAACCGAGCGGCGAGCCCGAAGACATCGACATGTACAGCGGTTGATTCGGCGTCAAGAATGTTTGGCAATCGACGTTGTTCCAGCCCGGCTCGCCTTCGGTCACCATCTGCGGCGGGTTGCCAGCGAAGACCGCGTCGCGCGGGTCATCGCCGTTGACAAAGTAGAATTGAACGAAAACGGAATCTTCATAATCGTTGGAGATTTCAAGAACCGTATCCTGAATCAAATCCCCAGCTCCATCCCACTTAAGCTCCACGTTCGAGAACATAAGAAGGCTCCCCTTCTTCGTCGTCTCGATCCGATGCGCTGGTCGAATCGTGATCGTCGACGTGCAGTCAGAAGAATTTCCGCAGTCGTCCGTAGCTGTCCACTTTACGGTCGTCGTTGTTCCGTACGGGAAACCGCAGGCGAATCCGTTATCGGCTGAGTCATCGACGATATCAACGTCCGTGTCGCAGTTATCCGTCGCAGACACATCATCTAGCCAATCCTGAACGTAGGTGTTGCAGAGCTTGTCGCCGCGATCAAGCGTAATCGGGTCAGGGCACGTTATGACCGGCGGAATCTCTTCGTTGACATCTGCGGTCACAACGCATTGAGTCGCCGAATTTCCCCAGCAATCATCCGCATCAACCTTGATTTCGACAGTTGCAGGACAACTCGTCAAATCGGAAACCAAGACTGAGCCGGACACCTCAACGCGCGTGCCATTGGCAACCAAAGCCTTTACGATCGTCGGTGAAGCGAGCGTCGCGTTGCCAGTAATAAGTTTCACATCCACCGCCACATCGGCGGTAGTCAGGCAGCAGTTATCGTTGATCGTCGCCGTGAACGGAAGCAAATACTCACAAGCTGCGTCTGCGAGACCGCTGGTCGCATCGCAAGTACTGGTAGGATTCGTGTTATCAATCACATCGACTTGAGCGCTGCAAGATGCGGATGCGCCTTGTAGGTCCGTGATCGTTAGCGAGACCGTATGCGGGTCGAATGTTCCGTCGTCGCATACCTGCACCGACTGCAAGCAACCGACGTCCGCACCATCGACGTTGGAGATGCAGAGTGTATCAACGTCGCCAACGCCGTTGGGGTCAGAAGACCCGTTGTCAACGTCTGCGGCATTAACGGTGATACAGCAACTTCCATCCGCAACGTCGCTGAATGACTTGCAGAAAGCGTTCGGTGCGACGTTCTGCACCGTCAAAGAGTCAACAAGGACATCAATACTTCCAGACGATGGCACGCCAGCGGGCGGCGTCGCCGAGGCCCAGCCGGTGTAAAGACGCCCTAGCATGCATGCATTTCCATTGTAATCCCCGTACTTAGGACATCCGCCACCAGCGTTGCACGTCTCGCCCGCTGGACAAATGTTGTCTGCAGCTACTGCCTGCGTGAAGTCGCACCGAATACCGGAGCCCGGGCATCCCGCCTGCGTGTTATCGCAACACGTGCCCGACAATTGCGGCTGGGCTGAGCAACTTTCCGAATCGCCAGTACTGCGTCCGCCCCCGCAAGGCCAACCCGAGGCGCACCAAGCGTCCTGGACTTCAGAAATCACAAAATCGCCTCCGGCGACGAGGACGCCAGCTACGAGACTTGCGCTTCCACCCCAGTACTCAGTGAGATCATTGTTCGCAGCGGATGCGTTCCGTCGGTCGTACCAGGAAACATAGGCCGTCCCGCCGGTCGTACAAATCCAAGGCATGATCCGCGCCCCGGGCGCAGCTGCGTTGACCTGAACCACTCGACCCGCAGGCCAAGTCAATCCACCGTCAAGGGAGTCACGCACAATGATGTCGTCATTCGAACCGCCTGAGCTCTGTCCGTGGACAAAGTAGATATGGTTGGCATTACTGTCGTCGATCGCGATCATCTGGCTCGTTGGGTTTTGATCGCAGCGGTCGTGACCTGGGAACGGGCAGGTAACAGAGACCCGCGGCGCGATCGCCAAGGGGAACCCCGGCTGAACAGCTAGCCCGTTTGTGCAAGAGCTGTACTTGTTCAGCATGAAATTCCCGCCGTCTAGGTAGACGACATACACGAAACCATCCTGGCCTACGTTGATCCGCGGGAAGGCGCCCGCGCCGACGTCGATCGGAAGCGTCCAAGTTGCGCCGCTGTCTTGAGTACAAACCAACGCGGGGTCCTGATCTGAGACGTCAAAGTTGCGCCATGTCGAGTACACCTGGTCGCCGCCCGCACCCGCGTTCCAACGGTCCGCGGCGATATGCTCCTGATCGGGGAAACACTCGCCGGGAAAGGGCGCAGCCGGTGGGACTGCGGCGTTGGGACAGAACACGGCTGGTGTTACGAAGGGGAACGTGCCGCCGTTGTCGTCGGATCGTGCCATTCCGGTGCATGTATACCCATTGGGACCTGTAGCGTCTGCCGTCCGACATCCGCCGAGGATCCCCGCGTAGTAGAAACTTCCGCTAAGCCCATAGGCGAGCGACGGATCGCCCCCCGTAAACGGAATGAACCCCGGAGCACCAAATGTCTGTCCGCCGTCGGTCGATGTGACCCATCTACTCTGTCGACCGACGACGACATATTGTCCATCGGGCGACACCGCGATCTCCAGTTCCCCATTTCCGCCGGAGAAGACTCGCTGGTTCGCGCCTGGACCTGCCGATGCCACAGATCCTTGCGGACCTGGGACGACCGCCGGAGCACCTTGAGCGGGTTGTGCCGCCAACTGCTGCCGCCTCGTCCTGCGTAGTTCATCCAACTCTTGCTGAGTTTGATTCGCATCACCCACCAAACCGACAACGACACTGCGCGCGATTTGCTTGCTCTCCTCGACCATTTCATCGTTGGCGTCTGGTGGCAAGATGGCTTCGATTCGAATAAGCGTATCATCGACCGCGATTGCAGTGGTTATACGTATGACGGTTTCGCTCTTAAGCTTTCGGAGACGATTGGGCTGATCGCGTTGGGTTACGCGCGAATACTGAACCGCGGGCCAGCCTGCAATGCTCAGGAGAGAGCCCGAGTCAGCGCCGATACCGAACGTGATATCGCTGATTCGTCCAATTGCTTCCGTGCTACTTCGGCGGTTCTCGTACGTAATCTTCATCCGCGAATTCGGATGCGATGCAGCCTGCCCATCGAATCGGTCGCGGACTAATTCTTGCATGTTTGCAAATCGATTCGGTGCCATTGACCAGTCAGAAGAAAAACTGATCGACAGCCCGCCCCGAACATTCGCCGTTTCGACTGGTTCTGTCCGATCCAGACGAACAAGCCGTTGCGCTGAAGCTGGCGCGGAAAGCGCGCCAAGCATGACGACGATCGCCAACGCTGGGACGATAGGCATCGACAAAGCGCGTCCCGCGCTCAGAGAGACCAACGATTGTGGTTCAGAAACAGGAAAGCCTGGTTCAAACAGAGGGGCGAGTGGATACATGATACAGTTCCTTTCGTTGACGCTTCATTCGCTTCGCGCGCTCAGGCTGACAGTGAATACCCGCTAGCGCGATCACAAGAACTGCGGTTTTGAAACTGCCTTCTCCGCGAGCAATACCGTAACCCCCGCTGGCAGAGCAAAATCGCCAGCCCATTCTAACAGTCTTACTTATGCTCCACAATCAAAATCTCTGTTTTCTCTTCAAAATGGGAAGTGCGTCATCATTGATCGGGTGAGCCGAATGATCTTCAAGAACGCTGGCTTCGCCCAACCTCCTCCAAGAAGAAGAACATGCTGGCCTAGATAGTGAGTTTGTGCGGGCTCTGTCGGTCTGGTATGCTCAGTGGGCGATTTGTGGCCGGATTGGACCCACACGGCTGAATCTGGCGGCCACGGGGCGTCGTTCCGTGCCGAGCCATCTTGGAGAACAAAGTATGACGCGAAGGAAGACCCTAGCGTATCGCATCCTTCCCCTGGGCAGTCTCATTCTGTTTTGCGGATGCGCGAGGGGAACCACCGACAATCAGGTGGGGACTGACGTAGTCGAAGATAGCTCGCAGGCTGTTGGCGACGACGAAACCATCTCTGTAGCTTCATTCGAGTTGACCACAGCACTCAGTGACGCCTGTCCGAGACTTGGGGAAGCCAAAATCGTAGAGAGGATTAACAGCGTCATCACTCGGAAGAGTGCTGGCGATACGCTTGAGGAGCAGCAAGTGTTTTGGAGCACGCCGCCGCTTCAATGCGACACGGACGAACTGTGTCCGGGGTTCTTAACGGATTCTTGCCCACCATGCCAGCGCTGTTGGCAGGCCGTGGTCCTACACGTTTACTCGGCCGACTAGATCAACATCAATCTCCCCGACAGACCATCGTACCGATCCTTCAAACTAAACCCTCTCAGGTTGCCGATGGGCCCTTGGCGCTTCCGGCGTGCACGCATCCTCGACGTGCTTGAAGAGGTCGTTGGATCTTCGCCAAGTAATGAAGAGCACATCACATGCTGGTGGGGATTCTAGAGAACTTGCTGGGTAACGTCTTTTGCATTGGGAAGACTACATCGGCAAGGTCGGCTGATGGTGCGCGAACGGCGCAACCGATCTCCGACGCGTTCTGGGTGAAAAGCCACCTGGCGACAGGTTGTTCGTAGTTGCTGTAGCTCTCTGGCGCACCGAACGGTCCTAGGCAGAGATCACGCCATCAAGCGTGACGACATCGTAGCCGGAAGCCTTGTGCCGACTGTAAGGAAGCAATTTGTTTCGAAGTTCGGGCATCGTGCGACTCCTCCTTCCGTACAAAACCGTATATACGGTTTTGTGGCAGACTTCCGTGCCGAACTTCCCGACGAGAGCAGGCACGCAATGTAGCGTTCGGCTATTAGTTTATCTTCAAAGCGGGCGAACGGACTCGAACCGTCAACATTCAGCCTGGAAGAACAACGCTGAATTCGACGACAAGACCGCGGAAGTCCTTATGTTCGCAGAAGCCTAGAGTGATTGTTGCGATTCGCAAGGCCTCGCGGAGCGTCGCCTCCGACGTCGCACGCTGTCAGAAACACTCGGAAGCCACTCCGATACATCCCGCATTCGCAGGCGAAGTTGTATGAGGCCAATCCTAGGCTGGACCGCCTCTGCGGATGATCGCAGTGCCAAGGATTGAGAGCGAAAGAAACATCGCAGCCACGGCCCAGGTGCCGGTTGCGGGGACGGGGGGAATAGGGGTGAAATTGATAAGCAGAGTCGGTCGTGTATCCGTGGAAGTATTCTCGCGCGCGTTGAATCGCTTTGCGGTTCCGAGAGAGGTTTCGTCTCCGACTAAGGTCCAACCGAAATTGACAGCCGGATTATCCAACCAACCTTGGACGTCGTCGATCATCTGCTGATTTGATCCCCATGCGTAGGTGCCGAGTGGACCGACGAAGACCGCCGCACTCACCGTAGACTCAAAGTCGCCTCCGAGGACAGGCCAGAATTGCGTATCGAAAAACGCGTGGATCCAGGTAGCATCACCGGCGGCGGACGATGTCCCGTTGCCCTCTTCGCCGCTTGCATCGGACGCCCCTTCGCCCCAAGTAGATTTCGTCCGGTGCAATTCAAGAGTCCAATCGAGATTGGTCGGAGTACGCGACATTTCCAGCGTCAAGATCACGCTGTTTATTGTGGCACCTGGCGGAATGCTCCCATCGACATCAAACTGAATCAAGGCCCGACGGATCGAATTGGAGGGCTGGGACGTACGCCCGGCAAAGAAGTACTCACCGCTTCCATTGCTCAGGGAACCCGAAAGACTTTCAAAGAGCGTATTGTCCTGCGA
>JAJDDZ010000358.1 GCA_029260025.1 Phycisphaerae bacterium
GCGGGAACCTCACCCCGATAGGTTCCGCATCGACATTGGTGGCAGTCACGATCATCCATAAGAACGGCCTACCCATGTCGTTCGTGGGTTTCGTGAAGTTGGCGATCCCTTTTGCAGTGCTGCAAATCATACTGGCGACCGCCTACGTTCTGGTGGCCTTGCAGTAGCACTATTCGTGACGCAGCGCATCAATCGGATGAAGAATCGCAGCCTTAAAAGCTGGAATGATCCCGAACACGATCCCCACCCCCGCCGAAAAACCAATCGCGATCGCAACGACCCAAATCGGAACCTTCACCTCGACCATCGATGGATGCAATGACGCAATCGCACAAAGACTATAACCAAGAAGTATTCCAACAACCCCGCCAAGCGTTGAAAGCACCATCGCCTCGGTCAAGAACTGCGCCAAAATGTCCCGCCGCCTTCCGCCGATACTCTTTCGCAAACCGATCTCTCTGGTTCGCTCAGTAACGGAAACCAGCATGATGTTCATAATCCCGACACCGCCAACGATTAGTGAAATCCCCACGATCCCCGCAAGCACGCTCGTCGCGACCATTTGAACTTGCTCGAAGTCCTTGAGCATTTCATCCTGACGAATGATGCGAAAATCGTTAGGCTGACCCGGCCCGATGTTGTGGCGAGTCCTCAAGACACTTGTAATTTGAAGAGATGCTTCCTCCACATCCTTCTCGCTAGTGGTCTCCAGAGCGAATGGAAGGAAACGAGATAAAAAAGGGAACATCTTGATACCCGTCGTATGCGGGATCAAGACAATGCGGTCCTGCGCCTCATCAAAAGCCGCACCCTTTTTCTCCAGCAAACCTAGGACTTTGAAGCGGTGTTCGTTGAGAAAAATGTAGTCGCCTATGATCGTCTCATCAGCGCCAAGCTCTTTGAGAACGTCACGACCCAATACGCAAACGTAGGCTCCGTTATCAACGTCGATGGGACCAAAAAACCGCCCCTCGTCCGCATAGAATCTACGGATCGTCTGAAATTGTTCCGTCGCTCCTCGCAGATTCACGCCCGGTATCTTCTCGTTTCCATACTCCACCGAAACACTTGAAAACATCAGCGGAGTGATCCGGCGAATCTTGTCGCATTGCGTGCCAACGGCATTGACATCGGCAAGATCCATATTCGTCCGGAGCATCATCCGCCCATTGCTCCCGCTCGGCATTTGAGGGACCACAAAGACCAGGTTTGTTCCAAACCCACGAAGCATGTCCGTGGCGTAATTACCAAATCCTTGCACAAACGAAACAACAGTAATGGTCGAGGTCACCGCGATAATGATTCCAAGCGCCGTCAGCACAGACCGAGTCTTGTTCGCCCAAACTTGAACCAAAGCAGCCGTGATGTTCTGCCAGTGGCGTTCGACAGACCCCCCGAACCAGTTCACCACCCGCCACGGCCAGGCGGCGATGTGCAGCAAGAAACTGCGTGCTCGCTCGCCGCCTTCAGCGGTGGGGGTATTTTGGATTGGTGTTGCAGTCGACATCAATCTTTACTCGTGCCTCAGCGCCTCGATCGGATGAAGAATCGAAGCTTTGAACGCCGGGATGATTCCAAAAACAACGCCAGCGCCAGCCGACGAAAGCAGCGCCATGGCAACAGCCCACAAGGGAACCTCAATCTCAATCATTTGTGGATGAAGCGACGCGATGAATGTCGCGAAATAACCTAACCCGACACCAATCGACCCACCAATAACACAAAGTACCACTGCCTCAGTGAGAAACTGAAGCATGATGTCGCGCCGACGCCCACCGATGCTCTTTCGCAATCCAATCTCGCGCGTTCGCTCCGTAACAGAAACCAGCATCACGTTCATGATCCCAATCCCGCCCACCAGCAGCGAAATGCTCACGATCCCCGCGAGCATTCCCGATGCGATATTGCGAATGTTCTCAAATTCTTTCACCATCTGGTCCTGACGCTCAATGCGAAAGTCGCTTCGCTGACCCGGTTCGAGCCCATGTCGGGCACGAAGAACACGCGTAATCTCCCCAGCAGCTTGGTGCGTCGATTCCGCGCTGACCGCCTCCGCGAGAAACGGAATGGACTCCCGCAGATTGGGATACATCTTGATCGCCTGCGTGTACGGAATCATGATCGTCAGATCCTGATCCTGCCCCATCATCCCGCCCTTATGCTCAAGAACACCGATCACAAGCGTCCGATGCCCGTTAAGATAAACGTATTCGCCAACGATCGCCTCATCAGCCCCAAGACGTTTCATCACAGTCCGCCCGATCACCATGACAGGTGCGGCTGTCTCGACATCGATCGGACCAAAGAAACGACCAACATCGGCGTGAAAATTCCGAATAACTTGATAATCACCGGTCACACCACGAACCGGAATGTCAGCCGCCTTCTCATTCCCGAAAGTGATCTCACCGTTGGGCGTATACACAAACGGAGTAATTCGGCGAACCGACGTGCATTCAGTCCGAACAGCTTCGATATCTCTCATATCCAAACGAACTCGCTGAGTACCCTGCCGCCTGTCTGAAGACTCCTGATAAGGACGAACCACCATGAACTGAGTACCATAACCCTGCACCATCTCAGTCATCTGCTTCCCGAACCCGCCCACAAAAGCGACAACCGTAATCGTCGAGCTAACAGCAATAACAATCCCAACCGTCGTCAAAACCGCCCGCCCCTTGTTCGCCCAGAGCTGAACAAACGCCGTCCCAACGTTCCGAAACGTCTGCGAGACCATCCCACCAGCAAAGCGGAATGGCGCTGTCAATATGTTGACAAAACGAATGCTCATGATGCCGTAACCACCTCACGACCTACAGGAGCGGTTGTCTGACCGACCATTTCATCAGAAGCAACCATCCCATCGTGCAGACGGATCACCCGACGACAACGCGCCGCGATTTCTTCCTCGTGCGTAACGACAATGATCGTCTGTCCCTCAGCATGAAGCGAGTCAAAGATCGCCATAATCTCGTCACCCGTCTTGCTATCGAGATTCCCAGTCGGTTCGTCAGCCAAAATAATGTCAGGCGTCTGGGCAAGCGCACGTGCGATCGCAACCCGCTGCTTCTGACCACCCGAGAGTTGGTTCGGACGATGCGTAGCACGATCTTCCAGACCCACTCGCTTAAGCGCCGCCATCGCCCGCTGCTTCTTGTGAGAAACCTGAGCATACATCAAAGGAAGCTCAACATTCTTTAGCGCCGTCGTCCGCGGAAGAAGCTCAAAAGTCTGAAACACAAACCCAATCTGCCGACCACGAATCCGCGCAAGGCGAGACTGCGAAAGCGTAGAAACATCCTGTCCTCGAAGGATATAGTTCCCAACCGTCGGAACATCCAGACAACCAATGATATTCATCATGGTGCTCTTGCCCGATCCGC
>JAJDDZ010000359.1 GCA_029260025.1 Phycisphaerae bacterium
GCAAGCGGGTTTGGCCATCAGTTTGCCGAGTGGAGAGTACCGCGGAATACTGATTACCTTTTGGATTACAAGTTGGTTGCGGGCTGGGACTGGTCGATGGAGAAACCGGAAATCCCCGAAATTGTTGCTTATGCAGTTACATCACAGTGGTCGACTCGACGCGCAGTAGCAACCACCGACGGTGTAGGGTGGTATCCAGAAGAGGATTTCCAGCGCATGACGATGGAGCAAGGAATTGTGGTTGAAGAATGAGGGGTCAGTATTCCCCCGCCCCAACTCAAGATGCTTTCCCGTTTGCTTCATAGTCCATAATTTTTTTGACTCTCCGGTCGTGGCGGCCTGCCTCGTATTCAGTTCGCATCCAGACATCGACCATGCGGCGGATTAGTTCTTTTCCGATGAGGTCGGCCGGGAGACACAGCACGTTGGCGTTGTTGTGTCGGCGGGACATTTCGGCGGTTAGCTCGTCGTGGCAGAGGGCCGCTCTGATTCCTTTGACCTTGTTGGCAGCCATGGACATTCCGATTCCGGACCCGCATAGCAAAATCCCACGATCAGACTCGCCGGTTGCGACGGAGCTTGCGCCGGGGAGCGCGTGATCAGGGTAGTCGGCGCTGTCTGTTGAATTGCAACCGAAATCCTTGACCGTGTGCCCTAACTCTTCGAGAAAGGCCGTCAGCTCTTGTTTTGCGGAAAAGCCTCGGTGGTCGCTTCCGATTGCAACTTTCATACGCTGACCTCCTGCAAGCGAACTCGCAGACCCTCTTCGATCTGCGAGGCACAACGTTCGTATTCCTCTTCGCTACCGCCGATGGGGTCGCCGATGTCTTGGTCGCCAAGGACCAGCCAGACGCGATCTGCCGCTTCGGGGGCGGCTTGTAGGATAGCAGCGCGATGGGCTGCTGTCATTGCGAAGATGTAGTCCGAAGTTAGTGACTGACCCAGTGGGAGGGATGCGGATTCGTGGTCGGAGATATCAATTCCTCGCTTTTTCATAACGGTGACAGCGTGTGTGGCCGGACCGCCCCACCCCCCGGATGTTCCGGCAGATTCGATTTCGATGCGGCGGTCTTCCAAGCTTGCCATTTCACAGCCTAGCCGTTCTGCCAAGATTTTTCGTGCAAGACCGGCGGCCATTGGACTTCGGCAAGTGTTTCCAGTGCAGACAAAGAGGATGCGGAGGGTGGCAATGTCTTTGATCATTCGCTCGTCGTATACGCCGGCCCGGAGAACTTCGTAGCCGTCGCCTGTGACCCGGACGACTGTCGATGGTTTTGCGTATTGAGTTTCGCCGGTGTCGATCAAGAGATCGAACCCACCGGCGAAGTTTTTCTGAACTTCGTCGCCACTGCGAGGTGGTTGTTTATCTGGATGGTTTGCGCTTGCCGCTACGACTGGGCCTCCGGCTGCGCGGAGAATGTCTCTTGCGATTTTGTTTGACGGGCAACGGAGTCCGATGTTGTTGTCGTAATACATGGCGATAATGGTGTCTCCGGTCAGCGCGGATGCGATTGGTGCTTGACTGGGGTCGGCCACGGGGACGACAACAGTTAGTGGGCCTGGTAAGGCTTTTCGGATGAGGCGGCGAGCAACACCGGTTAGATTTGGTGCGAAGTCTGTCGCTGTTTCTGGATCGGCGATGTGGACGGTGAACGCCTTAGAATTGTCGCGAGCTTTGACTTCTCTGAGTTTCGCGATGGCTGAGGGTATGTCGGCTCGGGCGGCGAGTCCGTAGACAGTTTCAGTCGGGAACGCGAGAAGACCGCCCTCTTGTAGAACCTTGGCGGCGCGCGCAACCGCATCGGCAGATGATTCGTCGTTTGTTATTCTAATGATCGACGCTGACACGCGGTTGCTCCCGAAAACTGCAAGGTAGGGTGCGAAACCGTTGTGTCAAGGAACCTGAGTTATGCATCCATTCCGCCAAGACATTTGTCTGGGTCGCTGAGCACTGTCGCATCCGCGATCTGGTTTGGCGCCGGCGTCGCGGCTCCTATCGCTTCATCGTCTCCGGGTTACGTACTGGGAGGCGGGTGATGGATCCGAAGTTTTCGAACTTCAGCGTTGGAGCTTTGTCGTAACCGCCAGTGAGTACGTCATCCGCGTTGCCGACTGCTAAGATTACGAGCTTGTCGGGATGCAAGTATTTTCTTGCGACGCGAAGGACGTCGTCGGGTGTCACCTTCTTGAGGTTTTCGATGTAGGTCTGCCAGTAGGCTGGGTCGCGACCTGTGTATTCGTCTGACACGTACGCCCTTAGAACAGACATTTTCGATTCAAAGCGCTGGGGGAAGCTCTCGGTAGAAAATGCCACAGTGTCTTTGACGTCTTGATCGGAGACTTTCTCCGTGGTCATGCGAGTGATTTCTTCGATGACGATGCTCGCGGCGTAAGCACATGAGTTGCTCTTGCTTTGAAACCATGCACGGAAGGCGCCAGGGTAATAGACGCCCTGACCGAAGCGACTTCCGCTATTGTAAGCGAGACCCTCATCGGAGCGCACCTTAGCGACAATTCGTGAGCGAAAACCGGAAGCTCCGAGAATACCATTCATCACTTGAATCGCGTATTGATCCGGAGAGCCGCGTTCGATTCCCAGGTGTCCTATCGAAACGCGCCCTTGATTGACGTCCTCTTTGTGAATTGCGTAGACGCCGGGCTTAGGTGTGTGTGTGGGCTTCGGAAGCATCTTGGGGGCGAGCTCGCCGGCGGGCCAACTCGCGAAAACCATTTCAAGTTTCTTGAGCATCTCTTCACGCTCGAAGTCCCCCGCCACTGCGATAATCATGTTCCCGGGATGAATGTACTTGCGGTGGAACGAAAGCATATCCTCGCGCGTGATGGCCGCGAGCGAGTCGGTGGTATCATACCGATTCGTGAAATGATCTTCGCCGTACATCAGGAAGGACCACTCGATTTGTTCAATTGTACCCGTTGAGTCGTTGCGGCGTTTGATATTCTGTAGCGAACGCTCTTTGGCCAGGCGAAACCTTGCCTCGTCGAATCTCGGATAGCGGAGCATGCTGGCAAACAGCGAGAGCGACTCGTCGATGTCCTTTGACAAGCAGGAAAGATTGGCCCGCCCCGAGGTGTCGCCGATGGACGCCCGCATTCGAGCAGCCAGAAACTCGATTTTCTCATCCAACTCTTCGGGGGTAAGATCCTGCGTGCCGCCGTCTCGCATTTGCTCCCCAGTTAATTGTGCCAGGCCAGCTTTTCCTTCTGGATCGAACGCTGCGGCAGCGCGCAGCGTGATCGTCAGATCAAACGTCGGAAGCATGCGGTCTTCGGCAATGTAAACGACCATCCCGTTGGACAGTTGCGCACGAAGCCCGGAGGCAGGGGGCAGTTTGAAATCCAATCCGGAATAGACGAGTTTTTCTGGATGGTCCGGGATTGCATCGCCTGCACGTGCTGCCTGGGCCAACGAGCATGCAACGATGCCGACGCGTAGTGCTAGTTTTGTAAATCGCATCTTAGTTTGACTCCTGGCTGGAACCTTTGAGCTCGGCTGCACGCTTTTTCATTGCGCTGAGCATGTATTGGAACATTTTCGCTTGCTGCTCGGGTATCTGACCTGAGGCAAGCCCCTCTTCCATCCCTTTAATCTGTGTTTCTAGTTTCGCTAGGTCACTGGCACCGGCGATCCGTTTGATCGCGCCGCGAATCTGATCGCGAGCTTCTTCTGGTACTTCGGCGAGCACTGCTTCCAACTCGGGATCGGTCGGTTCTGCACTTCCCTCTCCCGCCTTTGTGTGGTAGATCGCTACGGTCCGCGTCTTGGGCTCAAAATATTCTGCGGCGACGCGTTTTACGTCCTCCGCCGAGATTGCAAGCATGAGGTCAGTCGATTCGTTGATGTGGTCCCACTTATACCATGTGTCGAAAAGTGCAAGTTGGAACATTAAGCCGGTGTTGTTGCGGAGTCTTTGTACGGACCCTGCGAGAACTTGGTTTTTGACCTTTTGCAATTCGTATTCGGTAATCTCGCCGTCTTTGAGTTTAGCTACCTCCTCGAGGATCATTTTTTCGACGTCTTCGGGCGTGTGCCCTTCCTTGACAGTGGCACTTAATTCGAAGTAACCAGCATATTTCTGAGTTGAATTGCTAGCACGGGGCTGCCCCATGGCTGCCTCTTCTTTGGAGACGAGGCGTTTGTAGAGTCGTCCGGTTTTCCCCGAAAGTAACTGGGCGGCTACATCGAGAGCCGCTTCGTCTGTATGACCCATCGCGACGCCTCGGAAGCGAACTTGTACGCGCGGGTTGGTCTCTGCTTCGGCGATGAGACGACGCTCTGCGATTGGTTTTGGTTCTTCTGTGATGACGGGTCGTGGAGGAGTTTCGCCTCTAGGGATACGTCCGAAATACTTCTTGGCCATGTCGATGACATTGTCTGAGTCGAAGTCGCCTACGAGAATGAGGCGCGCGTTGTTCGGGGCGTAATAGATTTTGTAGAAGTCGCGGCAGTCTTGTGCGGTAATGGACTCGACCTCGGACGCCCACCCAAGCGTCGGAACGCCGTAGGGATGAGACTGCCAGAAAAGCGCCTCAAACGCTTCGCGGTACTTGCCCGTTGGCGTGCTCTCTGTACGGAGTCGACGTTCCTCACGGACGTTGTCACGCTCGACATAGAACTCTCGCATGATCCCGCCCTGCA
>JAJDDZ010000360.1 GCA_029260025.1 Phycisphaerae bacterium
CGCGATAGGGAATCCTGGGCGGTCTTGTTTCAACTTCGAGCTTGTGATGATGCGACATCCGCGTCAAACACGTTCGCAGCTGCAAGTCACCCATCCCGCGAATGACTAACTCGCCGCCGGTTCCACGCTCCGAGACAAAACAAATGTCCTCGTCTTGAAAACGACGAAGCGCCGCCGAAATCTTGTCTTCATCCCCATGCGCTTTGGACTCGATCGCCAGCGCGAACATCGGCTTGGGGAAGACGGGCATATCAACCACCCCAGGATCCGTATCGTAAAGCGTTTCACCGATGTGAAAATCAATCTTCGCCAGCGCGATGATATCCCCCGCAACGCCAGATTTGAGTTCGCTATGTTCTGCGCCATGCAACTTGAGAATGTGACCGGGCCTAGTCCCTTTGGGATCGCGAACACTCTTCACCGTCATGTCCGAAGTCAAGTGCCCCGACAGAACGCGAATCGCCAGATATTTGATATGACTCTTGGGGTCGGTCGTGATCTTGAAAACCTGTCCCACGAACGGACCATCTTCGTTCGGTGCAAGCTCCGTCTTGTTCTCGCCATCAACGAGGACGCGCTGCATCCCGTTCACCGGAGAAGGACAAAAACTCTTCAAAGCACCAAGAAACTCCGCAATCCCAATCCCGCCAACCGATTCGGTGAAGAATACCGGAAGGCAAGCTCCCTGCACGACCGCATTCGCGCCCGCAGCCTCCGCCTCCTCTTTGGAAAGCTCGCCGCTGAGATACTTCTCCATCAGCTCATCATCCGCACCGACCAGAGCTTCGAGGAGGGCTGTATGCACCTCGCCAACATCAGAAAAGTCCGACGAACCGGTCTCGTTGGCAAAACAATCGATAACACCCTTTCCGCCGTCACAAGGAAGATTGATTGGAACACATTCCGAGCCAAACGTCTCCTGAATCTGACCAAGTAGACCAGGGAGGTCCACGTTCGGAGCGTCGATGTGATTCACAACGATCCACACACCAAGACCAAAGTCGCGAGCACGCTTAAACATCCGCCGAGTATTGACCTGTATCCCGGAGGCTGCCGATACCACAATCACCGCGATCTCCGAAGCAGCGAGCGAAGCAATCGCCGGACCACAGAAAGACGCAACCCCCGGCGTATCAATCAAATTGATATGAAGGTCATCGTAAGAGAAGTGACACAACGCGGAATCCAGCGACGACTTCTTGTCTCGTGACTCTTCGCTGTAATCTAGAATACTCGTCCCGTCAGGAACGCTCCCCAGACGCTTCGTCACGCCCGCCTTGAACAGGAGCGCCTCAGCCAACGTGGTCTTGCCCGACCCACCGTGCCCAACCAGAGTAAGGTTCCTTACGTTGCCAATCTCAAACCCAGCCATCTTGTCGCTCCTATCCGCTTTGGTGTCGCGTAGTCAGAGGTCACGTTAAATGCGGGGCTTCTCGACTCGGAGCCGCCGCGAAGAGACCTTCATCTTAGCAAATCGGTGCGGGGAATGCCACCACAAAACGAACTCCCCAGCTCCGGCGATCTTCCAACATGCAATTCGCGCGCCAGCACCGACAAACCTTGACAAATCCACCCGGTCCCGGTCCAATATCCTAGCCCGAGCGGAGTCACAACTAAGCGGTAAGGTAGGTAGCTAGAAGGCTGCGGTGAAGCTTAAGGGAAGACAAAACCCAGCGGGAGCGCGCAATGCAGGCAACCAACATGGCAGCTGATACCCACAGAGAAACAGACACCTCCCACCGCGTATCTTCCCTGAACCACAACGACAAACCCTACCACATCGTCCTCGCCCAACAGTTTGACCGATCCTCCATCGACCAGTTGTGCCAGATGGCTGACATGATCCGCACCATCGCCAATTCGAGGCAGGGCGGACAGTTCCTACGCACAATGCTAGGTCACAAACGCGCGATGCTCTACTTCATTCAGCCATCAACCCGCACATTTCTCTCATTTACCGCAGCGTGCCAGGTGATCGGGATGCCTTTTAGCGAGGTGCGAGACCGTTCGACGTCGTCCGAGGTCAAGGGAGAATCCGAAGACGACACCATCCGAACGCTCAGCCAGTATTTCGACTTGATTATCATGCGTCACCCGATGGAAGGTTTCGCTGAGCACGTCGCGACCATGTTGAACGATATGCCACGAACGATTCCGGTCATGAACGCGGGGTCAGGGAAGGACCAACACCCCACACAGGCGCTTCTCGACATTTATACCCTCTACCGCAGCTTCGCCAACCCCCGGGCTGAGCGATCAGAGCCAAGATATACTAAGAATGTCTTCGCCGGTAAGACCATTGCGTTCGCGGGTGACTTACTCCGTGGCCGAACAGTGCGATCGCTCGCGTATCTGCTCTGCCGTTATCCTGGGGTCCGGTTGGTCTTCGTCTCACCGCCAGAGCTGAAAATCGGAGACGACATTCTCGACTATCTCGGCAAGCACGACATCGAATACGAACTCCGCGATGACCTTCGCAAGGACCTAGGTGAGTACGACGCGGTCTACATGACCCGATTGCAAGATGAGCACGACAAGTCCGGCGAGTCCAAAGCAATCGACTACGACAAGTACGTCTTGACCGCCGACATGGTCCCAGACTTCAAGTCGAATCTAACAATCATGCACCCACTTCCTCGCCGCCATGAACTAGACGAAAAACTAGACGCCACGCCTTATGCAAAATACTGGCAGCAGGTCCGTAACGGGATGTGGATGCGAGCAGCACTCATAGCCACCGTCTTCAACGTAGACGTAGCAATCCGCGACCATTACCACGCGTATTACACGTTCTAGGTCGATACGCCCCAATCATTGCGTCGAAGATTGACCCGCCCCTCCTCACCAACTACACTAACATTTCGGCCAATCCGTGTGAGACGGGCCGAGTCACCGGGTAGCATTAAACAAGGCCGTCCGTGCAAAATCCGTCAATTCGCCATCATTGTGCTCTGTTCGGCATCTGGGGTCATAACGACGCCAGCGCGCTCGCCCACCTGGGACTCTACGCACAACAACATCGCGGGCAAGAAGGCGCCGGGATCGTAACCACCAACGGTCAGCAGCTTCTCAGGCACGCAGGATTGGGGTTGGTCAATGATGTATTTGACGAAGAGAACCTCCAAGCGATCCGCGGCAGAGTGGCCATTGGGCATTGTCGTTACTCGACGACCGGCGCCTGTACCGAGCAAAACGTTCAGCCTCTGCTCTTCTCTTTCGCCGGCGGACAGGTCGCCATCGCCCACAACGGCAACCTCATAAACGCCGCTCTCCTTCGGCGAAACTACGAAGAAGTCGGCCACATATTCCAAACAACCAGCGACACGGAGGTCATCATCCACCTCCTCGCCAAACCAGCTCATCAATCAAAAGACAAACCGCTCAACCACGTGCTAAACCATTTGCAAGGCGCATACTCGCTGCTCCTGTTGTTCTCCGACCGCATGGTCGCCGTCCGCGATCCCCTAGGATTTCGGCCGCTCTGTTTGGGCACGCTTAAAAACGGCGCAATCGTGGTAGCTTCTGAGACTAAGGCGTTCGACATGATCGACGCGACGTATCTACGCGACGTCGAACCAGGCGAAATCGTTACAATTACCGACGACGGCATAGAAAGCAGACACTTCGGCGGAGACACCGAAGGACGCGGCGCTGCCTGTATTTTTGAACAAATCTACTTCGCCGACCCCGCAAGTAGGGTCTTCGGCGAAAATGTTCACATGGTCAGAGCAGCCATGGGTCGCAAGCTCGCGACCGAAGCACCGGTAGACGCCGACCTCGTCGTTCCCGTTCCAAACGCCGCCCAGTGCGCAGCCGTTGGTTACTCCCACGAATCAAAACTACCTCTAGGGCGAGCTTTTACCACAAGCTATTTCTCCGGGCGATCCTTCATCATGCCCAATCAGGCAGACCGCGACCTCGCCGTAAAGCTGAAGCTCTCCGTCATCAAAGAAGCAATCGACGGAAAACGCCTCGTAGTCGTCGAAGACTCAGTCGTGAGAGGCACCACAACACGCGGAAAAATCGGAGCACTAAGAGCCGCCGGCGCAAAAGAAATCCATCTCCGCGTAGCTAGCCCCCCGATCCGACACGCGTGTTATTTCGGAATCGACTTCCCCGACCCCAAGCAACTCATAGCAAACACCCGCAGCGTCGAGGAAATAAGAAAATACCTCGAGGTAGACTCGCTCCATTTCCTTTCGCACGAGGGAATGCTCTCCTGCGTCAAAATGCCTAAAAACAAATACTGCACAGCCTGTTTCTCCGGCGACTACCCGATCAACGTCGAGGAACCGGTAGAAAAGTTCGCCATGGACCGCGGGCAACTCCGAATGTTCACGTAACTCTTCGTCCGCCACCGCGAACTGGACGATCCGCAACCGTCCCCTACCCTATATTCGAAGTCCAAGACCGTTCTAGACAGAAAGGCAATTAGACAATGACCCATCCGAACCGCACGACGATAGCGTTCCTGCTACTCTTAACGCCAACCCTCATCGCCGACGACGCTACAAAAACCGCCGCCGTCACATCCGTACAAACCCAACGCCCCGAACTCATCAAGCTAAGCGACCAAATCTGGCACTTCGCCGAAACCGCTCTTCGTGAAACAAAGTCCGCAGCAGTCCTCGCCGAGTACGCAGAACGCATGGGCTTCTCAGTCGAGCAAGGCGTCGCGGGCATGCCAACAGCGTTCGTCGCAAGCTACGGATCAGGGCGACCCATCATCGGAATCCTGGGAGAATACGACGCCCTACCCGGTCTCTCACAAAAAGCCCAATCCAGCAAAGAATCCCTCGTTAAAGGCGCTCCCGGTCACGGTTGTGGCCACAACATGTTCGGCGCAGCAAGCTTGGGCGCAGCGACCGCCATCAAACAACAAATCGAAGCAGGAAAGCTGAAGGGAACGATCCGCTTCTACGCAACACCCGCCGAGGAATCAGTCGGCGGAAAAATCTACATGGCCCGCGAAGGTTTGTTCAGCGACCTCGACGTGTGCCTCGCTTGGCACCCCAGCGACGACACCAAGGCAGACACCACAAGCTCGCAGGCACTCGTAGACTTCATCGTCGAATTCCACGGAAAAGCAGCACACGCAGCCGCAGACCCCTGGAACGGAAGAAGCGCCGTTGATGGATTGGAGCTATTCACCCACGGAGTAAACATGCTCCGCGAGCACATCAAACCGACCGCCCGCATCCACTATACAATCGTAAACGGCGGACAAGTCCCCAACGTAGTCCCCGAGTACGCAAAAATCTGGTGCTGGGTACGCGACGCATCTCGCGGCGGAGTCGAAGACGTTTTCGCTCGTGTACGAGACATCGCAAAAGGCGCAGCCATCATGGCTGGCGTTGAGTCAGAGCTTTCGGTCATCAGCGGCGACTACGAAATCCTCCCCAACATTGCTGGCGCAAAGGTGCTCGACGCCAACCTCAAGTGGCTAGGCCCCATCCAGTTCACAGAAGAAGAGCACAAATTCGCCCGCCAGATCCAAAAGGCGACAGGCAAACCAGAGACCGGACTTTCGACCATGATCCTCCCACTCGAAAACCAGGAGGAGACCGGCGGATCGTCCGACGTTGGCGACGTAAGCTGGATCGCCCCCATCATTCACCTCAGCGCAACCACCGCACCTGAGGACACACCATGGCACTCATGGCCAGTCGTCGCATGCGGCGGCATGTCCATCGGACACAAGGGGATGACCTACGCCGCCAAAGCGCTCGCTGCAACCGCAGTAGACCTCTACCAAAACGAGGACTTGGTCACCGAAATCCGCTCCGAATTCAAGAGAAAGGTCAACGGCCACGTCCACAAACCCTATATCCCAGCAGGACCGCCACCGATTCCAAGGGACTAGGCACCCGCTGAATAAGTTTCAAGGGCGTGCGTTGGACGTTTGGACGTTTACGTCCACTTCGCTACAATCCCCGCCAATGAGCAAGAAGAAGACAAAACCCAATCCAAAACCGGCGGCGAAGGCCCCGATTACCTACAAACAAGCTGGCGTAGACGTCAGCGCAAATACGCGATGGGTCGGCGCAATCGAACATGCCATGCGCAGCACCTACGGACCCCGCGTCCTCGGCGACAAGCACGGCGGATTCTCGGGACTCTTCCGCCTCGATTACGACGAACAGCTCTTCCGACGAAACTACAAGCGACCGGTTCTCGTTGGTTGCACTGACGGCGTCGGAACCAAGGTTCTCCTAGCTCTCGAGATGGGCGACCTATCAACAATCGGAATCGACCTGGTCGCGATGAACGTAAACGACATGATCACCAGCGGCGCCGAACCGCTTTTCTTCCTTGACTACCTCGCCGTTGACAAACTAGACCCCGCTCGCCTCCTCGAAGTCGTTGAAGGCGTCGCAGCCGGTTGTCGCGAAGCGGGTTGCGCGCTGCTTGGCGGCGAAACCGCCGAGATGCCCGACCTCTACAAAAAGGGCGACTTCGATCTCGCAGGGTTCGCCGTTGGCGTCGTCGAATACAAACGAGCCATAGACGCCACCCGCGTAGGCCCAGGCGACATCGTCATCGGTTTACCTTCAAGCGGCGTTCATTCCAATGGCTACTCGCTCGTTCGCAAGTTAATCGCCCGCGGCAAATGCAAACTAGACAAACACGAAAAAAGACTCGACGAAACACTTGGCGAAGCGCTACTGAGACCAACCCGAATCTACGTCAACTCAGTCCTCGCCATCCAAAAGCGTTACAAGGTAAAAAAAGTTGTAACCGCCATGGCCCACATCACCGGCGGTGGTCTAATTGAAAACCTCGAACGAGCGCTCCCAGCCGGCTGTGACGCGACGCTCAGCAAGAAGTCGTGGACCCCCCCGCCGATCTTTAATTTCCTTCAAAAACTCGGCACCACCCGAAGCGAAATGTTCAAGGTCTTCAACATGGGCGTCGGATTCGTACTCATCGTCCGCCCCCACTTCGCCACCAGCGTCATGAAGATACTCCGCAAAGAAGGAGAGAAACCGTTTCGACTTGGACGCATTAAACGCGGAACCGGCAAGGTAACCCTAAAGTAGTTCACCGAAGAAACACGCTTCCAGAACACGCACAACCCCGACCCACCGCAAGAAAACGCAGTTTCTTGACCCGCGCCTAGGCGATCAGTACAATACAACTGTGCGTTCTAAGACGAACGGCAAACTCATCTCCCCCAGAGGTTGCCAAGAAATGAATCCCAATAAAAAAACTTTCGTTCCAAAAACAAGCTGCGCAAGCTGGACCCTCGCCGCCTTCATCGCGACATCCGCGTCAATCGCACTCTCGCAAGAAACCCCGGAAAAATCACCAGAACCCCAGCCCCAAGAATCCAACGCTCAAGCACCAACCGTAGTTGATTCAGACGAGGCCCAAGCTCCAACCGTTCCGTCCGCAATCGTCATCGAAGTTGTTGGCACAGCTCACTGGGCAATCGCCGGCACGTCGCCAATCGTCCCAGACGGTTGGACCCCGATAGCGGCAGACGACAGCTTACCCCCCGGATCACTAATCCGCACTGGCTTACGATCACACGTAAACCTCCAGTTCGGAGAGACGACAACCGTCAGCGTCAGAAGCGCATCCTATGCAAGCATCGACCAGTTCTACAGAGACGCCACCACCGAAACCGTTCGCGTCGGACTCGGATACGGATCCGTCCGCGGCGGATCAAGCGAAGGCACCATCCGAGCAGACGTAGAGGTCACAGCCCCAGTAGCCACACTCGCCAAACGCGGAACCGAAGGCTGGGAGATCGGCGTCGAGCAAGGCACAGGAAGATTCCGCATCTCTCTCGCCGAGCACGGCCTGGTCCAAGCAATCAAATCCGTCGCCGGAAAACCCCTCGCCTCACGCCAGGTAAAACCGGGCCAATACGCCACCAACAAGAACATCGCTAACATGTGGATCAGCCAAGACATATTCGATCGAAACATAGCGTTCTACGACGCAAACTTCACCACAAACGCCGACGCCAAGTTCGCCGCATCCAATACCGGTAGCTACTCAACCCTAGACCCAGCCGGCGGAACCGCATTGGCTCAGATATCGGGGCGATCAAGCAGAGCTTTCTCACTCGCGAACCAGCCCGGTACGGGCACTAGGACCCAGCGCCCGACCCTCCCAATCGGCACCACAGGCCCAATATCAAGGCCAGAGGGGAATTTCGGAACCGGCGGAATCTTCAAGAGAAGATAGAAATAATCAGATCGCCGCACCGAATAAACCCATGAGCGGATAAACAAGTCCGCCGCGAGCACAAGGAAAACGTCATGGTCCACTTTTGCATGTTCGGCGCACATGAAGGCGTCCTAAGACCCGAAAGAAAAACCTACATCACCGTCTTCGGTGCATGCGAGCTATTGCGCCCGACCTTGGCAAAGAGACTCATCTCCCGAGTCCACCGAGATACAGAAAAGCAAGGCTCACCACCCACAGCGTTTTTCTTTTCACTCTTTGGCGCAACTGAAATCAAAGCCCCAACCCTCGCCGAAGAGTTCCTCGACCTCAAACAAGCACTCGACTCTCGTTCACTGAACCTCGATGACTGGGACCGCGCCATGGCCGACCAGTCACAGCTCGACGTCTCCTTATCCTCCTTCACCCTATTCGCCGGATTCGGCGAATGCGAACTACCAGGCGAAACAGAAGAAATCGACGCACTCGCTCTGCAGCGACACCTTGGCAACATCTCCGACAGCGCCGGACAAGTCTTACAGTACGCCATAGGTCAACGCCAGGCAGAACGCACAGCCACGATCCGCCGCGCCGCCGTCGCCTAGCCAACGCTTTTCTCAAGAGTCGACAGCGGGTAGCA
>JAJDDZ010000037.1 GCA_029260025.1 Phycisphaerae bacterium
ACCGCTGCACCGAGCACGAAGTCGCCCGTCGTGTGGAATCGCGCCCGGGGCTCATGCAGCCTCCGCTCCTCGACCACGCTGGCGATCCGGTCCCAGAGGTCGCCGTACTTTTCCGCGAGTTTTTTGTCCGCCATCACGCGGTCCTTGAATGCCTCCTCTGCCACGGTCTTCTTCGCCATCAACTTCGCGTCGTTGAGACCGTGCAGCTTGCCGCGCGCCGCCTTCAGGCTGTCTTCCATCGCGAGGATACCCGTCCTCATGAAGGCCCAGTATTCCGACGGGTTTTCGGGATCGTATTCCCCGTCGTCGGGAACGCCCCAGTTTTTCATGATGGGCAACCGGTTCGTGAGCCGCTCGATTTCGATCGGGATCCTGACGTCTCGCTCGAGCTCCAACTGCGCCTTCGTGGACAACCGCTTCGTCGTCCCGGGGTTGCCGGACACGAAAACGAGTTCGTCCTTCTTCGCGCCGCCCGGCCTCCACTTGAAGTAGTGCTTCGTCGTGTTCGCGGGCTTGCCGTCCTCGTACGCACGCAGGAAAGCGAAATCGATGCTGTGACGCGGATAGGTGAAGTTGTCCGCGTCACCGCCGAAGTGCGCAGTTTGCACGTGGGGAAGGACCACCAGGCGAAGGTCGTTGTACACCTTGTATTGGTAGAGCTGGAACATGCCGCCTTGGTAGAGGCTCACGATCTGCGGAACGAGTTTCGGATCGGCCTTCCTGGCCGCGTCGAGGATCGTCTGCTTGTTCGCCTCGCGCTTTTCCTTGATCTGAGTCTCGTTGTCGGTTGGCGCCACGCCCTTGTTGACCTTGTCGGTGACATTCGAGATCTTGACGAGTTGCGCGGCGGTCAGCCACTCGTCACGCCTCGATCGCAGCCGGAACTCGTCTTCCAGCTCTGCGGCGACGAATCCGGTCTTGAATATTTTTATGGGATCTCCATCCCGAGCCGGTCCGGCCGCATCGAGAGTCGCTGCGGCCGCATCGCGCACGCAGCGGGTGCTCGTCATGATCAGGCCCTTGGGCGAGACGACCGACGCTGAGCCGAACCAGGACAGGACGTCCTCGCCGCCGATGCGCAGCGAGCCGAGCCGAAGGGAATCCAACCACTCCTGGTCCGGCTTGAACCCATATTCCTCTTCGAGGTAGGCCAGAGGTGGATTCTCGAAGGTCCACATCCGACCGAGCTCCCCACCGAGAGATTGGCTCTCTTGCGCGAGCGTGCTTGAGGTCAGACTCAACAGCAAGGCGAGACCGGGGAGGAAGAGCGATTCCATGAGTTGAATCGCTGAAGTGTTTCGCATTCTCTTTGCTTTCTGTTGGCCAACGATTCGGTCGCGGTAGTTCGTAGGGTCTGCTGTGCGGACCAGTTTCAGTTTTGAAAGTCAAACAAGAATGGTCCGCACAGCGAACCCTACTTTGCTGGCACCGGCCAGGGCCCATCCTTGGTCACGTTGATGAAGGACTCCCCATCCAAGCGAAACAAGCCGCCGGAACATCCGATCCAGAGGATCCCGTCCCTGTCTTCGAAGAACTCCTGCACGTGACCGCGGGCCGGATAGTCGTTGATCATGAGGTCATAGTCCTCACGGAACGCCGTGAAGGATTTTCCGTCGTAACGACAGGCCCCTGCGCCGAGCGTGGAGAACCACATGTTGCCCGCTTTGTCCTCCAATATCTCGTAGATGCGGTCGTTGTTCAGCCCGTCCTTCTTCGTGAAGTTTCGGAACGTCGTGCCGTCGTAGCAACTCGCGCCATCGCCGTTGGTGCCGATCCAGATTCGCCCGAGGCGATCGCCTTGGATACAGCGCACGATGTTGCCAGCGAGGCCATCTTTTTGAGTGTAGGAGGTGAACGACTTACCATCGTACATGTGGACGCCCTCGCCATCGGTGCCGAACCAGAGGTTTCCGGCCTGGTCCTCGAACATGCCGAAGACCACTTTCGGGCTGAAGCGGGACTCAGGGCTCTCGACCTCGACCCTAGGGAGTGGGAACGGGATGAACGCCCTTCCATCAAAACGACAGACCCCATCGTGTGTGCCAACCCAGAGGGTGCCGGACTTGTCGAGCATCATGCTCCACACATTGTTGTCGCTAAGACCGTTCGCCACCGTGTAGTTAGTGAAGGTCCCGGCCTCGTAGCGACTGACTCCACCGTTGGTGGCGAACCACATGACGCCGGCACGGTCCTGCAATATTCCTCGAACAGCCCTGCCGCCAAAGCCCTCCTCCACGCTTAGGTACGTCAGTGACTTCCCGTCGTAGCGGCAGACGCCGTCGCCATTGGTGCCGAACCAGAAATTACCATCCCGGTCCTGGAAGACCTCGCGCACATATTCACTGATCTGCTGAACGGGAAGATACGGGCCGATCCGTGCCGCATGATCGCGGGCCGCAGTCGGGTGCTGCGCCGATGAGACGGCGGGAAAGCAGACACAGGTCAGCAAGCACAGGATGAAAGCGAGGGGCCGCATCCAGTTCCATCGAGTCGTGGTGACTAGAGGTGAGTTCATCTTTTTTTTTCATTTCCGCCGGTCGCTTGCATATAGCCATCGAGCTTTCCGAAGTTGTTCAAGAGTCGGTCTTTAGCCTCTTTGTGATAACCTGCGCATGGCGCATGGTAGGCACACCTGCTTCGCCTGATCTCGTTCACGCTCGAAGGTGCCAGGAAACCGATCAGAGACACCCATCGAATCAAAAGGCGAAACTATGCGAATCAACACCCGTCAACAAGCGTCATGTAGGACCAGCCCGTCGTCTCGGCGATGATCTTGATTTGCTCGCGGCATAGTTCAATCGATCGTCGTAGCGATAATGGATCGGTTTGCTTCAAGGACACCAGTCGGGCAGATGCTTGTGGCTGAACCGTCTTGACCTGCTTTTGCGCGTATGAATTGAGAGCGTCTCGAATGTCATCTCGGACGTGCTCGGCGATCTTTCTATCCGCGAAATCGATGCCACCGATGCGGAAGTACTTGCCGCCGTCTTTGCCCGGCGCCGTAGCACCGGATGATGCGGCGTATACAAACGGTACAGGTGTCGCGCTAATGACGCGAATGGACCGCAACTCCCCGACTCTTGCGTGTAGAAGATCGAGAAGCGCCTCGTTCGCCAAAGTCGCGGATGCGAATTCTTTGTCACCCACGAACATGCGAACTGGAGCACCGACACTGTCGGCAAGGCGTTTCGCAAATGCGAGGCGCTGCGAACGATAGTCGACCACGCCGTATTCCAGAACCGGAATCGCCGCGACGAGCGCATCCACATTGGCTTGCACGGGCGTTTTCAGAATCCGGAGGGGAATCCGAGGCCCCTCGAATTCTGTAGCCACTGCAACCGTGGTTAGCGGAGCGGGCGCCGGATAAGTGAAGCCCTTGGCAACCGCCTGGGCGCGAAGGCTTGTTAGTAATGCATCATCAAAGCTGGGTCGAGATCTTCGATCCTGAGTTTGCTTCGCTCGAATATAGGCGCGGCGCTGTTGATCTGTTTCTGCTATTTCAGCGCGAACCGCGTCTCGAACACTTTGCATGCCAACGACATATGCCCTTCGCTGATCAGGCGTCATGGATCTCATGAATCCCGGAAGTTCATTTGACTCAATGACAGCAAGCCTGAAGTCCTTCTGCTGAAGCGCATCGACGAGATCCCAAGTGGCAGCGTTGTACAGAGCGCAACCCTTGGCGGCCACACGACTGCCGCACGATTGGGCACCCATCTTAGCGGCATTTTTGTCTTGCGCGATCTGATTGGCCAGCCCGGTTGCGCCGTGCTTGCCGAACGGAATGTAGGTTCGATTGAGTTCGCCATCGAGTTCGGCGAGTGTCGCGTCATACGGCGTGTCGATCTGAATGGTGCCGGAGGCTACGTCAATGGCTGTGTAAGTGCCTTTACCCATTTGCGCCACGCGATCCCATTTTTCAGAGACGCCCTGTTCTCGATCGCCGGCGTATACGCTGTTGATGATGATATCCATGTCGGTCGCGGCGCGGGCGGCGATGCGAAAGTCATGTTCGGTAGCGAGCTGGTCGGCGGATTCGTTGCCGGCTAGGAAAATAATACGCAGTGCATCTGGACCGGTTGACCAATCCAATGCCCCGACAGCACGTTCGATGGCCCAGCCGACATACTCTTCGCCGCCATTCGTATTGAGCGCCATGAGCTTGCCGTAGACCGTGTCGAGGTCGCCCGTGAAATCGACGTGCCTGACGATGTATCCATCTTCCGCCGGCACCTCACCTCCAAACGTAATCAGGGCCACGCGCAGACTGGGCGTTGGCGTCGCGCGGGACAGATCGGTAACGATGTCCCAGATGCGCCCGCGGACGGAATCGAGAAGATCGGACATACTGCCGGAGATGTCCAAACAAATGGCCAGGTCGATGGCGCTGTTTTCGGACCGACTTTGCTGAGCGGGTGCGGCGAGAACAGTTGGAGATAAGGAAAGCGCCGCGAGGGCGAACAGCATTATTGAGCGAGTCATAAGAGTTCCTTTCGTTTGAGTGGAAGTTTCACCACCTGGTAGTAGAGTAAGTGGGACGCGCTAATAGCCCTGATGAGCGGTTCTTGGCAAAAAACGGCAATCGTTACGGGCGAGTGACGGGCGGGTCGCGATAGACGCCGTAGAATCTTGCTGTCCGGTTCGGGATCCTGTAACAGAGAGCATCGGGCCAATGCAATACGTAGTCGCGGGTGTCGTGATAACGACCGCATTTTTGATCGCATCTTGCGAGCAGCGCACGGACCAGTCCACCAAAAGCCAATCTGATGATCCCGTGCCCAGCCAAGCCGGCGGCGTGCCGATGTCATCCGTTGGCGCAGATCTGCTGGGCAAACATCTCGTGTTGGACGAACTTGATTGGCTGAATACGCCGGGCAACACGCCCGTCAAGCTGGCGGGCAAGGTGACGCTGGTTCGCTGGTGGACGGACACGTGCCCGTCGTGCGCCATGTCTCTACCCGCCATAGAACGACAAAGGAAAAATTTCGCCGCCAGAGGGCTCCAGACCGTTGCGGTATATCATCCCAAACCGCCTCGCGACGTGGCGGAACATGATGTCCTGGAAATGGCGAAGGTACTCGGATACACAGGGTGGGTGGCGACCGATCTACAATGGAAGACTCTTCAGCGAGTCTATCTGGGCACCGACGAACGGCGCAGCACAAGTGTATGTTTCCTACTCGACGAAAAAGGGGTCATCCGTTACGTACACCCTGGACCGGCGTTTGGCCCCACTGATGATCCCGAAGAGTACCAGCTCAATCAGGATTATCTGAACATCACCGCGGCGATCGAGGCGATGGTCTCGGAGCCATAACAACGTGCTGTAAGAACCGTCCGCCACGTCGTGTGGCGGCTAGAACGGGGCCGAAATTGTGCGTACGAACCGAGAACTACGCACTTTCGCTAGACTGTTGGGTGCCGTGATCGGCGCCGACAATTTTTCTGGATTCGTTTAGTAGTAGGTTGGCGTCTCCAATCTACTAATAAGATAGAACCGCCCTGAGCGGTTTCGGAGTACCTCAGTGGGGAATGGAAAATCGGACGCCGATCTCGTTCGCGAGGCGCTTTCCGGGCGTGCGGGTGCGTACGCACTGTTGGTGCACAGGTGGAGTGCGCGCGTGCTGGCGGTCTGCCACGGGCGGGTTAGAAACGCTTCCACGGCAGAAGATCTGGCCCAGGAAACCCTTTTGCGGGCCCTACGCGCGCTGGGGTCGATCCGCGAACCGGAGCGCTTCGGATCTTGGATCTGCGGAATTGCGACACGGATCTGTCTCGACTGGCTCAAGTCCAAACAACGAACCGAAGTATCGATCGATAATCTGGAAGCGCAGGCCCGCGAGAATCCGTCGCATGCAGAATCCGTCAATGATTCCTGGGACTTGCTGAGTAAAGAGATCGAAGAGCTTCCCGCAGAATGTCGCGAGGTGCTCATGTTGTATTACTACAGCGACTCGACGTACCAGGAATTAGCGGACATGTTGGAGGTATCGGCCGCAACGGTTAACGCCAGGCTGACAAAGGCACGCAAGTTGTTGCGGCATCGGTTGTCCGGGCTGGGAGTTGAACGATGAACTGTGAACAATGGTTGTCACTAATCAATGCCAGCATGGACGGCGAGCTTCTGCTTGACGACGGGCATCGCCTGACGGCACACTTGGGCGAATGCGCGACCTGTCGAGTGGCCGCGGACGAGCTGGAGCGTGACGATCGCGAACTGGCGCGCAATTTCGGCCCTCGGCAACGCGCGGCATCTACGATCGCGGACCAGGTGCTGGATGCGTGGTTTGAGGAGGCGCCGTCGCCTTCACGCTTGCGGGTCTACCTAAGATGGGCGTCCTCCGCCGCAGCCGGGTTCGCCGTGGCGTTTTTTCTGTTCGGACCGGGAACTCGCATCGGGTCGAACGGAGAATACGAGTACGAACGCGTACGTACCTTGGTTGAAGAGTGGAAACAAAGCGACTCTCCCTATGAAGTTGAGTTACATCTCCGGTCGCTGGGACCCGCTTGTGCCTCACCGCTTGCAAGAGTCGTAAGAACTTGGGACGGTGAGGAAAACGACGAGTTGCGTATAGAGGCTGCTCGGGTGCTCTGTGACCTCGCGGATGCGTCGCAGATCCCCACACTCATCGACCTTCTCGGCGATAAATCCCCCAAAATTCGAACGCTGACTGAGGCCTCACTCGTTCGACTGACGGGCCGCCGGCAAGTCGAGTTGCCCGGGCCAACGCTTGCGCAGGCCGCATCGTGTTCGAACCCGCAGGCCGAATGGCGCGACTGGTGGAACAACAACAAAGAGCGTTTCGAGCGACCGGATGGGTAGTTCCAGGGACTTTGGCCCTTGTTTGAAGCAACCCGGTGTTGTGCCGTGCTTTTCGCCAAGACATTCTGGAATTTTCCATTCGAAACATCGGCACTTAGGATTGGCACCGTCTAACAACTCGTGAAAGTGCTTTCGGCGTGCCTGTCTGTCCCTCCCGCTTTTCGGTACTCCTTATGAACTGAGGACTTACGGATTCGATGGACAGGCTTCAAGGACGCGCTAATCCTAACCCGGATATTGCACGAGACTTTATGGGATTGCGCATAGAGAAGGCCTCTTTGCCTGTATAGTAGTGTTTACCAAGACCCTACTCGACATGGCACGGAGGCCTTTCAATGACAGAGTGTAACCGCAAGGCGCTGACCTTTTC
>JAJDDZ010000361.1 GCA_029260025.1 Phycisphaerae bacterium
CGAACATTCGAGCCTACACGGAGACGCTTTCTAGCGGGATGTTTGAAGACAAGACAGTCATCGCCGAATGCTACAACGTGATTACAAAAGAGACCCGGCGTTTGTCTCGTCTTGTTGAAGATATTCTGAGCGTTTCACAACTGGACCTCGGGTCCATCGAGATACGTTCAGAGAAAGTCAACCTTCGGAGACTGTTGGAAGAAGGCGTTCGCGATGTTCGGGGGATGGCTGAGGAGAAGGAGATGGATCTTCAACTCTTATTGCCGGCAAAACTCGAACCGATCGAAGGTGATCGAGACAAGCTTGCTGTTGTTGTGAATAACCTTCTGGGTAACGCGATCAAGTATACGCCGAAGTGCGGAACGATTGTGGTCGGGTGTCAGGTTGAGCAGGACCAGGTTGTTATTACTGTCAAAGATAGCGGGATTGGTGTTGGCGCTGTCGATCACGCACGGATTTTTCAGAAGTTCGAGCGTGGGAGTGGCGCCGATGTCGAGGCGCAGTCGGGTACTGGGATTGGTCTGTTCACTGCTCGCGAAATCGTACGGCGACATGGGGGGGACATCCAATTGATGAGTGAACTGGGTAACGGGTCGACGTTTCTTGTTCGACTTCCCGCTGTCGCGGGCCGGGCGAACGCGAAAAGCGTGGTAAGCGGAAGTGGGGTATCTGACCATGAGTAGCGTATTGATCGTAGACGACGACGCGCATATCGCACGGGTGCTGAGCATCTGGTTGGGGCGACACGGTTACCACGTGATGTGTGCTGGGAATGGACTTGAGGCGCTCGAGGTTATGCGCGATACGCCGATCGATCTCTTGATTACGGACGTGAACATGCCTGGAATGGATGGGGTGGGTTTGGTCCATGCTGTTCGGGATGAAGGCGGTTGCGATTTTCCGATATTTGCCCTGACTGCGCGATGCGATCGAGAGAGCCTAGAGAAAGATCTTGATTCAAGAGGTGTTCGCTTTTTCTCAAAGCCGTTTCTTCCGTCTGAGTTACTTGAAGCGGTTCAAGAGGTGCTGGAGGCGAGCGTGTCACTGGAAGGAGCTGATGGTGGGCGAGAATAAACGAACTCCGCCGCAGGATGCATCTGGGTCCGAGGATGCTCGAGTTGCGGATAGCCCGGTCAAGAAGTTACGTGGTGTGCTGGAGATGGCGCAGCAACTAGGGTCGGTTGATCACTTGATGGATGCAGTTTCTGATACGTTTGAGCATCTTGTCGAGGAAAACAATGCGATGGCTGATGAGCTTATTGGGGTGTACGAACAACTTGGGGTCGTGTTCGACCTGTCGAATAAGCTGGCGGCTGCGACGAGTGAATCGGAGATTCTGGAATCGTTTCGGACTAGCTTGAAGCGGAGTTTTGCGCTTCGAGGGCTCTGTATCGCTAGTCGAGGTGATGATGGGATTTGGCGTTTGGATTCAACCGATCCGAACGTGACCTCCTGGTTGTGCGAGAAGCTCGAGGAGGTTGGTCCTCGTGGGCACGCTCGTGTTCAAAAACCTCCGGCGGGAGCTGTGGCTGGCAATGTTGAAGAGGTGATGGTTGCCCCTGTTCATGTCGGGGATACGCCAGTTTGTGTGGTCGTGATGTACCGAGAGTCCGGTGCGAGCGAGTTTCACGCCTCGGAGAAGATGCTGATCGAGTCTCTGGGTCTATTCTGCGGTGACATGATTCGGAATTTTCGATTGGTGCATGAGCTTCGTGGGATGTCGGTATCCATGGTTCGGTCGCTGGTGAACGCTGTTGATCAAAAGGATGCCTATACGTGTGGCCACTCTATGCGGGTTGCGTTTTATGCTGCCGAGCTTGGCGGGTTGCTTAAACTCAGTGACTTTGATCTTCAGATGCTTGAATGGGCTTCGCTTCTGCACGACGTAGGAAAGATTGGAATCCGTGACGGGGTACTCAAGAAGGCTGGGAAGCTGACTGACGAAGAATTTAAACATATTCAGGAGCACCCTGTTCGAAGTCATCGGGTTGTTCAGAGCATTCCGCAGCTGGCGTCGGCGCTTGATGGGATTCTCTATCACCACGAGCGGTATGACGGGTCTGGTTATCCTACGGGTCTATTGGGTGAGTCAATTCCGCTCCAGGCTCGGATTATTCAAGTAGCGGATGTATTTGACGCGTTGACTTCTACGCGATCATATCGAGCCGCTTTCGACTGGCGACGTGCTCTTGAGATCATGGGCGAGGAGTCAGGTACTACGCTTGATCCTCGACTTACGGAAGTGTTCTCGGCTCATCTTCGGGCGCGGTTGGAGGCGGGCGCTGGTGCCTGGGAAGATCTAGTTTCTGAAGCGAATGCAACGGCGCGACTCATCGGCGAAGGTACTTCAGTTACGACGGAGGTTTCATGAGCCTTTCAATGCTATTGCTTTGGTTTCCCATCGTTCTTGCGGTCGGCGTTGCGGGTCGAGTGCTCGGTTGGGGTCGTGGGTTTGCTTTTGGATTTCTGTGCGCTTGTTTTTGGGTGGCGCTTGTGTTTGCGATCGCGGGCATTGAAGTGTTCAGTGATTATTGGAGTGTGGTGGCAGTCATTGCGGGTGTCGCGGCCCTGACGCTCGTCGGCGGCTGGTCTGGTCAGGGGGGTCACCTGTTGCCAGGCGAATCTCTTGGCCGCCTTTCTGTCGATCTTGCGAAGCCTGGTGGTGGCGTCTCTGTTGAGCAAGGATTTTTGTCTTCTATGGGCAAGGCGCTTGGACGCTTCGATGATTGGTCGGAGGCAACGATGCGCTCGCGCGACCCTTGGGCAGATTTTGGTGAGTATCTTCGCAGTGTCTTGTCTAATACGATGGGGGCAACGTATGTCCACCCGTTTCGAGTGGTTGGTGATGGCACGCATCTTGAGCCGTTGCATGGCGCTGGTCCGCTTGGAACCAAGACCCGTATTCCGGTCGGCGAAGGTCTCATTGGGCGAGTTCTGGCGAGCGACGTTTCGTATGTGGCGGGGGTGGAAGGGTGCGTGGGCCATACTGTATCATCCGCCGGGTCTGCGGCGCCTGCGTGGTGTTTTGCTGTGACTCGCGGTCGCGAGCGGTTGGGCGTGATTTCGGTTGATTCTCTGGACGTTTCTCCTTCCGAGCATCCTGAGAGTGCCCTGGCGTTGGAGCGATTGGTTGGGATGATTTGGTCCGTGTTCGTCGACCAACTTGAGTCTCGCAGCGCGAGCGTGACCGATGCGACTTCGAAGCTTGCTACGCGTGATGCGTTTATGCGGGATGCAAATATAGCCCTTCGTGAATCCTACGCTCTTGGTGAGCCTGTGGCGATTGCGGTATTGGCAACTCAGGGACTTCGGGGCTTGACTGACGCGGGGCGATGGGAAGTTGCTGACGATATGCTTCACACGATTGGTGGAGTGATGCGGCAGAAGGTTCGGCTTGATGATTGCCTCGGTCGCATCGATGAATCGCGAGTTGTTTGGTTGTTACGTCGGGTAGATGTAGATCTTGCGAAACTTGTCGTTGGACAACTTCTCTCTCACGTCAACGAGGCGATTCGTTCGTGTCCGGTTGGAGGTGAGCCGATTTCTATTGACTGCGGAGTAGCCTGTAGCGGCGCTGAGGAAATCCCATTGCGATCGCTGCTCGTTCAATCGCTTGAGGCTACGCGTCGCTCTCGTGAAGAGAATCGTCTCGTGTTTTTTGGCGACGACGACGCTCGTGCGACGACAGCTTCTTCGGAAGAGGTGGGCGGGGGCGTATGAAGTTTACTGAAGAACAAGTTGGGACGGTCAGTGTTCTGAAGCCGTCAGGTACACTCGTTGCTGAGACGGCTGTGGAGTTTACGGAACTACTTGGGGATCGGACCGCGCTCCCTAGCGCTCGTGTAGTTGTATCTCTTGCTGACGTTCCGTACATGGATAGCCAAGCGCTTGAGGGGTTGTTGGACGTCGCGGACGGGCTTGCGTCCCGTGCGACGACGCTAAAGCTCGCTGGTACGTCGGTGACTTGTCGGGAGATTCTTGAACTGACTGGTCTCACTGGGCGTTTTCAGTTGTTTTCCGATGTTGAAGACGCGGTTCGAAGTTTCTTGCATTAGCCGTGGTTGATTGAATTTATCTCGTGAGATGGGAGTGTCGGTCGTGGAGAACGTTGGAGTCGCAGCTGCCGCGCGCCTTGGAGAGCAACTCGTTCAAGACGGGTTGATCGATGAGCAGCAGCTCGCTGACGCGCTATCTCGTCAGCAGGAAGCTGGTGGGCGGATAGGGGCTGCGCTTGTCGATGTTGGGGCGATCTCTTCGACGGCGCTTGTTCAGACGCTTGCCGGTCGACTTTCTGTAAATGGGTGCGTTCTTCGGCATGGATTGATCGATCCAGTTATTGCTCGTCTTGTTCCGCGAGATGAGGCGGAGCAATTGGGGGTGCTTCCTTTGTTTCGCGTTCGGGATGAGTTGACGGTTGCGATGGTTGAGCCGCAGTCGCTGCCTGCGATTGATCGCCTTCGAAGCTTGAGCGGTTGCGTGATCCGTCCTGTATTGGTTTTGGAAGAGAATCTGCGGGAGTTTCAGCGCAAATATTTGGCTGAAGAAGTTTCGGTCGATGCGTTTCTGGCGTCTATGGGTCAGAGCGAAGTTCAGATTGATGAGGGCGAATCGTGTGATGAGTCGTCGATGGCTGACCTTGACAAGATGGTTGAGGGAAGTCCTGTTGTTAACCTCGTAAATCTTGCAATTCTGACTGCGCTTCGGGCTGGTGCTAGCGATGTTCATATTGAACCTGATCGTGACTCGACGCATATTCGATGTCGCGTTGACGGTCAACTACGTGAGATATTGACTCCGCCGCGTGGTTTGCACGGGGCGCTTGTTTCCCGTATCAAAGTGATCGGTCAGATGGACATCGCTGAGAAGCGATTGCCGCAAGAAGGTCGGGTGCACATCACTGCCGATGGTCGTGAGATCGATCTTCGTGTTTCGAGCATGCCCACGGTTCTTGGTGAGAAAATTGTTCTTCGAATTTTGGATCGTGATAAGATCAGCTTTGACCTTTCCGCGCTTGGAATGTCGGAGGATGATCGTCGTTGCATCGAAGCGCTTGTTCACAGTCCTCACGGTCTCTTACTTGCGACGGGGCCAACAGGTAGCGGTAAGACGACGACTCTGTATTCGTGTTTGGATCTTCTTCGAAGCGAGACGCGAAATCTTGTGACGATTGAGGATCCTGTGGAATATCAGCTTCCTCTGGTGAACCTGATTCAGGTGAACGATCGGGTTGGGATGACGTTCGTGCGTGCACTGCGTTCAATTCTTCGTCAAGACCCGGACGTGATTATGGTTGGTGAAATTCG
>JAJDDZ010000362.1 GCA_029260025.1 Phycisphaerae bacterium
CAAGACGGCCCCTCTCGCCGGACTCGTAACTTCCAACGATGGCTGAGCAAGGGTCCGCGTCACTGAAAACGGCTCACCGTCAACGAAATTCCAGATGCCACAAGTTCTCCATGAGAGGCGAACGAAATAATCATTGCCATCCGCAAGAGCGCCACAGACTGGCAAATCCATAACCCCATCAGCCATCTCTATTTGGCCAAAGTAGGCGATCGTCGTGTAGCCTTGCTTGAGCTCAACGGCAATGTTTTCCACCGGGTTGGACGCAATCCACGTCACCGAAACAATTTCACCCCCTACGAAACTTTCTCCGCCCAGCGGCGATGTCAGCGTCACCGCCGGTGCGTCAGACGAATGAACAACGCTAAATTGTTCACTCGTCGCCTCGACGAGTTCCCCGCAAACTTTCGCCGCTGCGTGTAGGGTAAAGCCAGGACCCTCACCAACCGCCGAGCAGACAGGCCAAGGAATTCCGCCATCAACGATCGGCGCACGCCCCACATATCCAGCGTCCTCTCCATCCTTCCGAAGATATACATCCACCTCACCCGCGGGACTAGCTGCGTCCCATGTTATCATCGGTGACGTCCCAACGACGACGGTCTCACCGCCCAATGGCATTGTAAAAGTCATCGACGGAACCGGATCAGACCCGACTATCGCAAACTCTCCGCTAGATCGCGTGAAGTACGTGTCAGAACAATTCGAATCGTGAATCTCAATTGTGTAGTCATCACTATCGCCATACGACCGGCAGATGGTCAGTTCAAACGAACCCTCGGCCACCGGAGTACCGAACCCACTGACAAATTCACCGCCCCTCATGAGCCAGATTCCGACGCTACCATCTAGATCAGAAGAGTTCCACTGAATCGTCGTAGTCGTACCAGCCTCAAAGACGTCTCCCTGTAATAGCGCGGTCAGAGTAAGAGTTGGCGGCGGATCAGATCCGCCAATCTCAAAAAATCCACCAAGGTTACCGCCGATAGGGTTGCATGACCCGTAGGGTACAATGCGTAGTTGGTACCCTGGATCGTTGCCGATCGTTTTACAAATGTCCCAACTCAAACGCCCGTCAGTGATCGGCACTAACCCCAAGGCAGCGACCGAACGACCGTCACGATAGAGCGAAACAGAAACGCGGTTGTCGCCGGGATTCGTATAATCCCACGTAATCTCATTAGATGTCCCCGCAAGCAACACATCTCCCGGCGACGGACTCGTAAGCTGAAGCGTACAGCCATTCCCAGTCTCAGCCCTCAAGAAAGTCGCGCCAAATAGTGGCACCAAGATCAGAACAGCCCGAGCCCAGAAATGATCCCCCCGCCATCGTTTTGGAACGAATAGGAGTAACCCCGTAACCGAATTCCCGACCGATGTCTTCATAACAACACTCTTCAACTAATTTCCCCAATCACTCACGCCATTCTACGGATCTACACGTCCAGATTCAAGAGAATTCGCGGCCCTTCAGCCCTCATCCCTATCAAAAACCCCCGAAAAGCATCACAGCTCTCCGAGGGTCTCGATCGTTAGTTCAGAAAAACTCGAAACCTACTTCCCCTCAACCGCATAAAGCATCCGCCGATTCGTAATATAAAGCGTCCCGTTCGACGCAACCGGCGTTGTATAAACAGAATTCAGCATATCCATCGTCGCAAGTTCCTTCATCTTCGGTCCATGCTTCAAGACGACAACCTCGCCATCCTCATCACCAAGCATCACCTTACCGTCAACAACATAAGGCGACCCCCAGATCGCAGCCATCGTATCATAGCGCCAATGACGCTTACCCGTCTTCACGTCTAAGCAATACAAAAACCCGCTAAGGTCCGACGCATACAAGAGTCCATCTGCAATCGCAACAGAAGACATCGTTCGATGAAAATCATCACCGCCAACGTGCCAGACCTTTCCAGAATCGGTAATGTCGCCGCGCTGGGTCGCATCAATCGCGTACATATGACCAGGCCCCTCGCCATGCTCCGGGTCTTGACCAACAGCAAGAAAAACCTTGTCGTCATAGATAACCGGTGTCGAAATAATCGCATTCCGCGTACCCCGCCCGCCAAGCTCCCACTTTGAGTCCTTAGGATTCAGATCAAACTTCCATAATAGCTTCCCCGTCTTGGCAGCGTACGAATAACACACCCCGTCACCACCTGCGAAAATCGCCTGGGCAGCGCCATCAATTACCCCGTAAGCAGGCGAAGACCACTGACCATGAAGAACGCTATCACCCACGTCGTTCGACTCCCAGACAACCGAACCGTCCTTCATATCAACCGCAAGAAAATCCGGCGCATCCGGCATGGGAATATTCAAATGAGCTTCGTCCACCCCGTTCGACGTCGTCAAAAACAGCAACTTACCATCGGTAACCGGCGAACACGTCGCCAAGTTATGCGGGAAGACTTCCAGATCCTCGAACATGTCAAGAATCCAAACAATGTCCCCGTCCTGACTCTCTTTGTACTTCTCATCCTTGTACGGCCCGTCATTTTCCCCATCCATGAACCCTTCCGTATCCGCACAAACAACCTGACACTGGTTACTGATGTAGTAAATCCGATCGCCCTGCACAACCGGCGCAGAACAAATCCCCTGCTCAGGCCAATCGTTCACCCGACCCGTAGGAAGCTTGTCATGTGTAATTTGATACAGAAACTTCCCCGTCTTTTCATCCAAACAAGCAATCACGCCCTTATCGCCCTTAATCCCAGCCCGAAGGTTTCCGTTGTTATTCGTCCCAACCCAGATCTTACCCTTGTAGATCACCGGGTTCCCATAGGTTTGCGAACCCAGTGGCGCAGTCCATTTGATATTCTTCTTAGACTCCGCGTCCCACTTGGCAGGGATGCCCGTCTCGCCAGAAACCATATTCCGATCCGCCGACCCGCCCCACATCGTCCAGTCGCCTTTTTTCGCTTTCGCCAAAGGCTCGGCCGACAGACTCGTCGCGCAAAAACAAACGCACGCCACGATCTTCGCACTAACTATCATCTGCTTTAACAATGCAAGCTCCTTCATCTTCTTCAGCAGTCAGCCATCCGGCCAACACTATTCTTCGTTTGCGACACTGGGATCTTCCCAGTGATCCGATGCTCAAAGTCCGCGCTAATTCCGCGAAACCTTATAGTTATCAAAATACGTCATCGCCCCCTGCTTCTTCGCACTCGTACCCTTAGTATAAGCATACAAACCAGGGCTACCCTCAAGGTTGGGACACGAATCACGAACCTCAGCCATCCACGCCGTCGGCTCATCCTCGCCGCGCTTCCAAACCTTCGCACGGATCGTCCCAGTCCCGTCCGTCACGTCAACGCTCATCTTCGACGTGTACCAGGTGTTTGGCTGCCAGTCGAACGGAAAGTCCGCTTGAACACGAGGGATAGGCCCCCAAGAAACCAACCGAATCACCTTCTCCTTCGCGAGAAGAATCATCAAATACCGATCGTTAATAACCCCCATATCCGACAGCGTCTTGCGACCTTTCTTCGGCTCTCCCATAAGGTCAACCTGCACCGTATACCCCGCCTCAAGCGGAGGATTCGAATAAGCTCGCATCCGAGCATACTTTGCAGAAGGGCTTTTCGCTTTCTTTTGAAAAACGATCGCCCCGTCTTTTTCAACAATGGCAGTCTTCGCGTCAATCCCGATCCACCCCGGCGCTTGCTTACCGACCGCCATCTTGTCGAACGATTCGGAAATCGGAAGCTTCGGACTAATCCGAACACGCGCGGTCGCAGTCATCTCGCCAATCTTCAGCGTCACCGTTCCCGCCGAGAACTTGTTATCCGGTGAGGCGTGGAACATTCCATTCTCACTAACCGTCCCCAAAACGCCCTTGACCTCCCAAGCTCCA
>JAJDDZ010000363.1 GCA_029260025.1 Phycisphaerae bacterium
ACGCCGGTTGTGCCAGAGGAATACATGATGTAGAGGGGGTGGTCGAAGGGATAGGCGGCGAAGGATAGCTCGGTTTCGTTTGTAGCGAAGTCGGACCAGAGGATTGCGTTCTTGATGGTGGATAGGTCGGGTGCGTCGCTAATGAAGGGGACGATTACGACTTTTTCAATGCTGGGGATTTTTTCTACGATTCCCTTTACTTTTACGAGGCAGTCTATGGTTTTGCTGTTGTAGGAATAGGCATCTGCGGCGATTAGGACCTTTGGTTTTATTTGGCCGAAGCGGTCGAAGACGCCGCCGATGCCGAAGTCGGGCGAGCATGAGGACCAGACTGCGCCGATGCTTGTGGCAGCGAGCATAGAGATGATTGCCTCTGGGATGTTGGGGAGGAATCCACCGACGCGGTCGCCGGAGACGACGCCTGCTGCTCTTAGACCCGCGGCAACACTAGCGACTTGTTTATTCAGTTGGGCGTAGGTGATTTTGCGGGATCTTCCTCTTTCGTCCTCGGCGGCGATTGCGATGCGGTCGTCGTTGAAACGGAGGAGATGTTGGGCGAAGTTGAAGGTTAATCCGGGGAACCATTTTGTGTTTAGCATGCCCTCGCCGGTGGAGGTTTCGCTGGCTGATGTTGTCGGGTTTATCTCTGCGAAGGTCAGTAACTCTGCCCAGAAGTCGTCTCGATTTTCGATGGACCATGCGTGGAGGGCTGGGTAGTCGGGGGCGATGTCGAACTTTTTGGCGGCGGACGACATGAAGGCTTGCATCTGGGTTTTGTTGATGCGGTCTTGTGAGGGCTGCCAGAGTGTTTTTGATTCGTTGGACATTGGGGTCTTCGTTCCTTCGGTGTCGTTTCTTATCTCTATTTCGGTCTTCGCTGCACTGGGGTATTGGCGCCTTTGGCGACCTAAGACATGGTCATGCGAGCGTGAGCCATTCCACCCGAGTTTTCTTCTAATGATGATAATTGAATGGGCGGGGTTTGTCGGCGCTGGGCTGTACTTACGAGGGGCGGCGGATTTCTAGGCGGTTTCCGGAGAGGCGTTTTACTAGGCCTGCTAGCTCTAAGGCGGTTACGGCGCTGCCTACAGTTCCTGCGTCGAGTTTTGACATTTCACAGACGGCGTCGAGGTCTGTTGCGCCTTTGGCTGCCGCCTTGAAGACGGCTCGCTGGGGATCTGTTAGTCGATTGAGTCGGTCGGAGACGCTGATTCGGGGGGCGTTTGGGCTGCCGTCTTTTGGTCTGTTGGTGGAGGTGTTTGGTTCGGAGTTCTCGCCTGGTTGGGTGCCTCGTCGCATGACCTCGCCTACGTCTGCTAGTTCGTCGAGTATGTCGTCCAGGGAGGTGACTAGTTTTGCTCCGCCGTCGCGGATTAATGCGTTTGATCCGGCCGTCAGGTCGCCGCGGTCGATGTTGCCGGGGAGTGCGAAGACCTCCCTGTTGTATTCCGAGGCTAATCGGGCGGTGATGAGTGCGCCACTACGCCTGCCGGCCTCGATGACTAAGACGCCGAGGGATAAGCCGGTGATGATGCGGTTTCGTCCTGGGAAGTTCTTTGCTTCTGGTCCTACGTCTACGGCGAGCTCTGTGACGAGTGCGCCGGAGGTTGCAATGGAACCGGATAGCTCAGCGTGTTCTGGGGGATAGTGGGTGGCTAGCCCGTTTCCTAGGACGGCGATTGTTCGACCGCCTGCGCGGAGCGCTCCGCGATGCGCGCAGCCATCGATGCCGCGAGCTAATCCGGAGACCACAGTGAACCCTGCGTTTGCCAGGAGTTCTCCGAAACGGGTTGCTTGCTCTTTTCCGTAGTGTGAGCAGCGTCTGGTCCCTACGATAGCAACCGCGACAGCGTCTTGCGGTTGGAGGTCGCCTTTTACGTAGATGCATGTTGGAGGGTCGGTGATGTGCTTGAGGGAGGCGGGATAGTCCGAGTCGGCGATGCAGAGGATGCGTGCGCCGACTTCGACTGCGCGTTCGACTTCTGTTTCAACCGCGCCGGCGTACTCTCTTGCTCGGAAGATGGAACGGGAGACTTGCTGACCGATTCCTTCGATTCGTTGCAGTTCTGATTGGGATGCTGCAAGAATGGCGTCTGGGGTTTTGAAGTGGTCGAGGAGTTTTCCAAGACGAATCGGACCTAAGTCCGGTGTCATCTGTAGTTGGAGATACTTCCGCCCGACCTCCGAAATAACGGAGTCGGTGAGAATGGTATTCATTGACACACCTTTCTTCCTCGGATCGCCGAGCGAGTTTAGCTTGTGCTTGTCGTGGGTCAACGTCGTTGGTACTCACAGCATCCGAGGTAATTCTGGTTGGGTCGCAGAATGGGGTGCGCGCCAGTAGAATGAGAGGGAAAAGGAGGACGTTTTTCTATCATGATACGGGTGAAACTACTTACATTCGGAGCTGCGACGGTCGGTGCTGCTGCTTTGTTTATCGTCTTCACAGGGGGGATGGGAACAATTTGGGGTGACAACGATACGGCACCTTGGCCTGCCTCTCCTGATTTTTCTGGGGCTACAGCATGGCTTAATACGAAAGAACCGATCGGGCTTTCTGAGCTGCGGGGGCAGGTTGTGGTGGTCGATTTCTGGACATATTGCTGCATCAACTGTCTTCATGTGTTGCCGGATTTGAAGTTTCTTGAGGAGAAGTACCGGGATGAGCCGTTTGTGGTGATCGGGGTTCACTCGGGGAAGTTTGATGAAGAGAAGGATGAGAAGAATATCCGGCAGGCGATTCTTCGACATAACATCGATCACCCCGTTGCGGTTGATAGTGATTACAAGATTTGGAATGCTTTTGATGTTAGTGGGTGGCCCACGCTTGTTTTGATTGATCCGGAAGGGAATCTGGCGGGGGCGGTTTCTGGAGAGGGGCATCGAGAGAGACTTGATAAGGCGGTGGCGAAGATTCTTGCCGAGCATCGCGCGAAGGGGACCTTGAAAAAGCCGATGCGATTTGAGCGGGAGCGCGAGAAGTTTGTTTCGTCGTTTCTAGAGTTTCCGGGGAAGGTTCTGGCAGATGGTACTGGGAAGCGGCTATTTATCAGTGATACGAATCATCATCGGATTGTTGTGACTGATCTTGATGGGAACGTGTTGGCCACGATTGGGGATGGGGTTGTTGGGCTCTTGGATGGGGACTATGCGACGGCGAAGTTTCATCAGCCGCAGGGGTTGGCGCTTTCGGCGGATGGGGGAACGCTTTATGTTGCTGATACTGAAAATCATGCGCTGCGGGCGGTTGACCTGAAAACTAAGAATGTCACGACGCTTGCCGGTAACGGGAAGCAGAATGTTGATCGGAATCCGCGCGGGCCTGCGGCGACGACGGGACTTAACTCTCCTTGGGCGCTTTCGCTTGTCGACGGGAAGCTCTATATGGCGATGGCTGGTCCTCATCAGATATGGCAGTACGACCTTGCAACTAAGATGATTACGCGATTTGCGGGGACTGGTCGTGAAGATGGGATGGATGGGCCTAACGCGCGTGCTGCTTTTGCTCAGCCGTCAGGACTTACGACGGACGGGCAGAAACTGTTTGTGGCGGATTCGGAGATTTCATCGATTCGTACGGTGGGACTTGGACCGGATGGGCGGACGGATACATTGGCGGGGAGCGGGGATCTCTTTGGATTTGGTGACACCGATGGTGCTGGGAGGAAGGCTCGGTTTCAGCATGCGCTTGGGGTAGCGCTCGACGGGAACGATCTATACGTTGCGGATACGTTTAACCACCTGATTCGGAGGGTGGATATTTCTACGGGGCGGGTTTCTAGATGGTTGGGGACGGGGAAGGCAGCGCTTGGGACCGAATCGCAGATTGGTTTTTTTGAGCCTAGTGGGCTTTCGATTGCTGACGGGGTGCTGTATGTCGCGGATACGAATCATCATCGGATTGTGGCGGTTACGATAGCGACGAAGAAAGTTCGGGTGTTGAAAATTGCTGGAGAAGAGTAGATGAAGGTTGGTGTTGCTCAGATTGCGCCGGTGTTTCTTGATCGTGCGAAGACGACGGAGAAGATTGTTGCGCGAATCGAGGAGGCTGCGGAGGCGGGAGCGAAGCTTGTTGTTTTTGGCGAAACGATTCTACCCGCTTATCCGGTTTGGTTGTGCCGGACGGATGGTGCGAAGTTTGATGATCCGGTGCAGAAGCGTTTCCATGAGCTTTACCTTGATGCTGCGATTGATATACCTAATGGGTATCTTGATTCCATTTGTGATGCGGCGCGGGAGCATGAAATATCTGTAATCGTTGGTGTGGCTGAGCGCGGGAGCGATCGAGGTGGGTATACGATTTATTGTTCGCGCGTTTTCATTGACGCTTTTGGGGATATTCAATCTGTTCATCGGAAACTGATGCCGACGTACGAGGAACGTCTTTCGTGGGGGATTGGTGATGGGGTTGGGCTTGTTACGCATGAGGTCGGGGAGTTTACGGTTGGGGCGCTTAATTGCTGGGAAAATTGGATGCCATTGGCGCGGGCTGCTCTCTATGCTGAGGGTGAAGACCTTCATGTAATGCTTTGGCCTGGTTGTTTGCGGTTGACGCATGATATTACGCCTTTTGTGGCGAAAGAGTCGCGGTCTTTTGTTGTTTCGGTGAGCGGATTGATTCGTTTTGAAGATTTGCCGGCGGAGTTTTCGGAGCGGGAGTTGATCGCATCGGCGGGTGACGTTCTTTATGACGGAGGTTCTTGTGTTGCGTCGCCGACTGGGGAATGGATCGTTGAGCCAGTCGTTGGGCGGGAAGAGTTGATCGTTGTTGATCTTGATCCGGGGGTTGTTAAGCGCGAGCGACAGAATTTTGATGCGATGGGTCATTACTCCCGGCCTGATGTTTTGAAGCTAACTGTTGATCGGCGGTCGCAGCGCTCGGTTGATTTTTTGGATGACTAGGCTGGGTTCTTGATTCTCGTAGCGGAGTGAGAACTTGCATGCGAAAGAAACTTGTACTCGTTCCTCTTATTCTTGTGATTGTTCTTACTTATGCCTTCGTCAGGTTTCAGATGGAACGTTTCCGTAAACCAACAGTCGATCTTTGGAGCAAGGTCGAGGTCGGAGCCTCCGAATCCTCTGTTCGGGCGATGCTTGGCAATCCATTTCGTGAATATACGCGAGAAAGTGCGCCCGAACGATATTACATCAGCGGATATGGGCACAAAGAGCGAGCCATCAGTGGGAAAGCCTTGATTTACTCGGGCGCTGACATGGTGAACTATGTTTGGATATCGAACCTCGGTGTCGTCGAAGACCTGTATCGTGCAGGAAGCTGACTATGCCTCCCTCCCCGTAAGCATCGATGCCGGGAGATGGGACGGTTTTGACTTGTGTGAATGAGCTTCAGACGCAGGCTCCGAGGACAAACCTGAGTTCAGAGAGAAGCGGTAGCCACGCGACTACGAGGAATCTGGCAGCCGAGCGTCTTGTCGTGATAGAGCTCGAATGAGAACGCTCGCCACACATTGTGAGCCTTTCTCGTCGGGGAATCCGCCCTGTTACCTGACCCGACCTTTGGGGGTGTCGGAAACATCGTTGCCTCCGACACCCCTTTTTGGTATTTGCTACTTGGTCATGCCGTGACTAATCGTGGTCGTGACCTTCGTGGCCGTGTGCGCCATGATCGTGACCATTGTCCTTTTTAGGTTTCATCATCTTCGTGATCTTGGCGACGTTGATGTTGATTCCTTGGGCGGCGAGCACGGGTGCGTACTTTGCGAGATTGCCTGTAAACTTGTCTTCGCAACCGCCGCAGCAGTAGTAAATTGTTTGGCCGGTCGGCAGTTTCGTGAAGGATGATGGGATGACTGTGCCGCCCATGACCGGGCACTTTGTCTGGTAGGTGTAGGCATTCGCCAAACCAGACTTGTACTTGGCGGGGTCAGCGACGAATTTCTTCAAGCATCCCTTGGAGCAGAACGATACGTCTTTCCCATCGTGCTTCGCGGAGATCTCTGGGTTGGTTGGCTCTCCTGTGACCGGACACTTGACTTGGACTTTATCGCGTTTTGCCAGGATTTTGCGTTGGTCGGCGACCAGTTTGGCGTACTTTTCGGGGTTGGCGTTGTACTTTTTGATGCAACCGCCGCAGCAGAAATAGACTGGTCCGTCTGGGGTGTCGGTGCTGACCGAGAAGTCGATCGGTTCGCCCATGATCGGGCAGTTGGGAATCGCTCCGCCATCCGACTCGGCGCGAACGGCGAGAACACCGACGGTCAGCAACGAAGCTAACCCGAATCCAAATAGTCTCTTGTTCAACATTTCGTTTTTCCTCTTTCTTGTTGGGGTCTTTCCCCTTTGCGTCGGTCTATCCGAGATCGACAAGGGTTTTTCAAATAAAGTACGCATGAACGCTCGCGCGGGACGGAGCACATTGCATCGAGGTATTCGCACGAAGGGCAACATGATGTTCAGGTCTTGGTTTAGTGCAGGTCGTTTGGTGGCATTGGAAGAAAGCTAGCAATGGTTGCTCTTGCTGCGTGGTCGCAACGGGATCGCTCTTCTGAATACAATCAGACCTGGAGGACTGTGGTTTTGAGAATCAATCGCGGACCCGGTGGTCCATGAGCTGTTGGATGAATCACGTCGCTATTGGTACCTACTGCTGGCGAAAATGTTCGCGAGAGCACAGGGGTCTCTAGTTTGCTACCGCCATTTTCAATGGCGACTGGCGCTGGGGTGGCTGGTGCTTTGGCTCGACCGCATGAGCATCCCTTCGGCGCGGCGGGCGGCGGGGACTCCTTGAGGCTGTTTTTTTTCTTACTACAACAGCAGGAACAGTTGGTGCCAGAAGAGGTTTTCGTGGTTTTTGCTTCGGCGGCGCGGGCACACGTATCGTTGGCAACGGGGAACTGCATCCCGAGGGCGACCAACGAGGTGAGAAGAAGATTTAGTATGCGTCCGGTGTTCATGAGCCTGCTTTACTATACGACGTGTATCGGGCGATGCTATGCCGAAGTCGCTTCGTGACGTGGGCGTTACGGCCCTTCCCTTTGGCGATAGCGCCCTTCTGCTGATATTATCGGAACATGTGAGGTTCGAGGCGAGTTCTTGAGCTGCCGTGATCATTCATTTTGAAACTTCAGGAGGGGCCTTTCGTTGATCCCGATAACGGGCGTCTGACAAGATTAGGGGTAATGGTTGCGAATAACGGTTAGCGGACGATCTGCTCTGGTGGTCCTAGTGCGAGTTTCGGAGAGAAAGTCCGTTTATCGGGACTTCTTGACGTCAAGAAATTGGGTTGGTGGTGGATTGAGCCTCATTGCGGGGTATCATATGATGGGTCCACGCGTTTTGGCGATTATCGGTCATCACGCAAGTTGGACAAGTCGAGGGGATTTTTTGCTTGGCGGAACCGTGCGAGGTCGCGGCCTGTTGAGCTGTGGGGGGAGCACGACCATGCAACGCATCTCAGGACGCCGCGCGCGAGGAACATTCTACACAGTCACGGGCGGAGTGATCTGCCTATCCGCGCTCGCGGTCGCACTCATGACGGTCACACCTTGCAGGGCGGAGATTCCGCGCGACGAGAAATCTCTCAAGAGTGAAAGTGCGCGGTCATCTAAACGCGCAGCCAGGGCGACTGGGGTCGTTGCGCGCAAGGCGGCGTGGACAACGACGACATCGAACGGGGCGATTCTCCGGGCGGGTCGCGGGAACGAGTCGGTTATCCTCAAGTCCGATGGTCAACTGTATACGAAATCGCTCGGAGGAGGTGTCGCCTCTCCCGTCGGATCAACCTACAGCATTCATCATCGAGTCGGGGCGATGATCGACAGCGGGAACGGGCTAGAGGAAGCATGCTTCGACATCGGCAGTATTAACGACCCGACGGACTATGTCGTCTCGTTCGACGGGGCGGCTGAAACACTTCGCCAAGATATTTTCCTCACGACGGCAACAGCAAATGAGACAGATACTCCGCAAGGCGACGGGAGCCGAATCATCGTCATCACAACGTCTTCGCCAACGGGGACGGACCTGTTTCCGGGAGGCGTCTTCGTTGGTGCACCGTTAACGGATGCTTGTTTTTCGATCGGACTGGACGACCCACTTACTTGGGATGGTGTGGATACGATCGATCAGGCGATTATTCAGTTCTTCAAGGATGGGTCGTTTCAGACGTCCGCCGATGTCACGGCGATGTTCAGTTCTCCTTGGGATGGCGTTTTCGATATTTCGTTGAGTAACGCTGCTGGGCTAGGTTATAACGGGGTTCGCCTTGAGATCCAAACGAGCAAGAGCTTCACGCCGGCGAACGATCTTTGCGCCGACCGGATACTTCTGACGGATGGTCTCTTTTCCTTCACTACGATCGGAGCGAGCACGGACGGAAACGAAGAATTTCCGGTGTGCGACTTCGGTGGAAATGCGAACGTCAATTCGGACATATGGTATGGCTACACCGCAACTTGCACGGGTGATCTGATAGTCGATCTCTGCAATAGCGCCTACGACACGAAAGTTGCGGTGTATGAAGATTGTGGTCGCTGCTATGTAGATTCTCCGGTCGCTTGCAACGATGACTGGTGCGGTCTCAAGTCGTCACTTGGTCCCGATAACGGGCGCGATCCGGTTCCAGTCGTGCAGGGCAGTTGCTATACGATCCGCGTCGGCGGGAGACAGGGCGTTACGGGATCTGGAAATGGGACGATGCTGATCGAATGTCGTGATGCTTCTGACGTTGTTGCTGCGTGCTGCACGGCGGGCTCATGTACGTCCAAGCGGGAAGTCGATTGCGTCAGCCAGCAGGGAACGTGGTTTGAAACTGAATCTTGCGGGCTCTTTGAGTGCCCCATTCCTCCTCCGTCCAATGATGAATGTGTTGCGGCGATCGAATTGACGACCGGAGTCGCGTTCAACGGGACGACGGTTGCTTCGACCGGCACGGATGTCAGCTCATGCGGTCTTATCGACACGGACGACATTTGGCATAGCTGGACGGCGGATTGTAGCGGTCTTCCAATCTTTGAAACTTGCGGCAGTGCTTTTGATACGACACTCTCGGTTTTTGATGGCTGTGGCGGTGTAGAATTGAACTGTAACGACGACAATTGCGGAGTGCAATCTAAAGTCGGCGATGTGGTCGTCACAGAGGGAGAAACGTACTACATCCGGGTTTCGGGGCACAACGGTGCGACGGGTAACTACCGCGCCTTGGTCACCGGATGCAAGAACGCCTGCTGCCTAGACGGCGGCGGATGCGTTCTGGCGACCCCAGAGCTTTGCAACACGGGCGGAGGCGTTCCGTCGATCGGGCAAGTCTGTGGTGATTTCAATGACGATGGTATCCAGGACGCTTGTGCGGGCTGTCCGCCGGAACCGCACATCATCAACTCTGATCCGTTTACGGGAGCTGTTGATGCTCGTAGGCCCTACGCTCAGGAGACGCCGCTTGCACGCGAAGGGGCGGGGTCGCTGGCGGAGCCCATCTTGCTGCTGTTGACGCCGGACACCGACGGACTGGAAGGCTGCTTTTCGCTCTGCGAGACAACGGTTGACCCGGACTTGGGGGCGAATGGTGTCGCTTCTGTGATCCGCCTTGTTAACGGGCTTTACCAATTGGAGCTTGACCACGCGATCACGGCGGGTGCTGCGACCATGATTACCTACATTGGCGACGGTAGCTCTACAGCGGTAATTTCTCACCCTGGGAATGTTAACGCTGACGGTTCTGCGGACTGGCAGGATGTTCAATCCCTGATCGACTGCTGCCTTGAACAAACTTGTACGCCGGCGTGGGCTGAGCGAAGCTGTGACGTGGACCGCTCAGGTACTCGATCGCCGTTCGACATCCTTACGACGATCGATGTTCTCCTTGGGGCTGGTTCATGGGACGCTTGGAACGGGACATCAAAGCCTTCTATCGCCAGTTGCCCGTAGGTTTTGTTGCGCGTAGGTGATTGATCCTGCGCTTCTTTTCTGGATCCTGCTACGGGCGCCCGGGATCGACAAAGTCCACGTTTGCGCTCTTCAACTTTTTGCCAAACGCCCGACAATAGAGGCATCTGGATGACGATGTATCGAGTGTGCTTCCGGCGGAAGATTTCGCAAGTCGTCCAGCGTATCAAACGGCGAGAGAAACGGCGTGAATGGGTTCCTGCTTTGGATTGGTGATGCGGTTGCGGCAGCGCTGGCGGTTGTCGGGGACGGCGCTTCGTGGGCCTGGGGAACGCTCGACGCCATTGTTGGCCCGGTTCTGTCGCCCGTTCTATTGGTTCTTAACCCATTCGCCAACGCTCTTGGGACCATCCTCTTCGATCTCCTGAGTTTCTTGCCCAAGTGGGCGTCTCTGGTAATGATTTCGTCGGTTCTGGGCGTGGGCATGCTGTTTGTGTTTAAGTACCTTTCTAACCAGACCGCAATTGCCCGCGTGAAAGATGATATTTCAGCAAACCTCCTCGCGCTTAAGCTGTACAAAGATGAACTTCGCGTCACGGCAATTACGCAGGTGCGCCTGTTTTGGGCTGTTGTTCGCTTGCAGCGATACATGCTCACGCCAGTACTTGTTACCCTGCCTCCAATGCTTCTGCTCTTGGGGCAAATGGGGACCTACTATCAATGGGATTCGCTTGCCGTGAACGAACCTACGCTACTTCATGTTTCGATTGAGTCGCATGATGGTTTGCCCTTGAACGTGAGCTTGACTGCGCCGGGGTCGCTTCGGATCGACGCGGGGCCAATCGCATCCCAATCGGACATCGTTTGGCGCATCACCCCGATCGAACCCGGAACGTATGCATTAACGATCAACGTGGGCGAAGCTTCCTTTACCAAACTCGCGACATGCGGAACGAGGATGGAGCGCATTAGCGTACGCAGGCCCGGCGAGAGTTGGACGAATCAGCTACTCCACCCAATCGAGCCAACAATCGCCCCAGGTACCGGAATCCGTGCCATAGATCTGGACTATGCGAAGGCTGGATCCTGGTTTTGCGGCGGGGACTACTGGGTGGTCTCACTGTTTGCCGTTTCGATGATCGTGGCATTGTTGCTCAAGTCGGCCGTGGGCGTCCGGTTTTAGAGCAGGTCGGTTCACTCGTCAGGTCAGCACCGTACCGAACCGCACACGGTCTCACACCACGCTGGCGATGGGGCAAGGTCCTCGTCTATAAATCTAACGGTGAGCTCGTGACCGATCCTGGTGGGTGGGGTGCCCTCGGGCGATTGCTCTGCTCTTTGTCCCCGCCGACATCGTCATACCGCTCGGATCGTCCGGCCCCTCTGCAATCGGGAGCGTGCTCGCACTGCGCATGAAAAAAGGAAGCGAGCCACATGGACTCGCTCCCTCAATTATCACAACTTGCGAAGACTTAGCTGTATCAAGAACCCGGGACTCGTCAACGAGCCCCGGGTGTTGTTTGATACTAGCGAATCCTTACGCCAAGGCCGCCTCGCGACGACCAAAGTAAATCTTGCCACCCACGAGGAGCAACAAGGACAAGACAACCAGGCCCCATTCCGACACTGTCGGAATAACCTGGAAGATCGGCAAGCATTCGACCTCTGAGCACAGTGCGCCCTTGGTCCAATCCTGACGAGCGCCAACGCAACCAGCCTGATCGGTCTGTGTACAGGTTGCGACGGTCGGATCGTTGGTTCCGTGATCACAGCATGCACCGTTAGCAATTGGGCATGAACCTGCACCACAAGTACCACCAAGGGTCCAAGAGGTGTGCGACGCCAGTTGGCATGAACCCTGGATCGACACGAAGCAATTACCCGTCAGAGTATCACAGCATGAGCCGGTCACCTCTGCACAAGAACCACCACAGGTGTCATCAAGCTTGCTGTACGCCTGGAATTGACCGCTGCAGTCTGCTTGAAGGACGCCGCCGGTGCACTGACCGCCGAGACCCGGAGAAGAATCACAGCAACCGCCAGTGTCAATGTTACAAGCTACCTGCGAGCAAAGCTTGTTATCTGAGTAGGTAAGCGACGGACCAGCACAATCGCCAGCAAGGACGTTATCGGTACATGTACCATCCTCACCGTTGCAACAAGCACCGTTCGGAACCGACGCGCCAGCAGCACCACAAGCCAATGCCTTGGTGATCGTCAGCATTAGGTTAGAACCTGCAGGAGGAGTTGCACCCGGGAAGGCTGCAGCCCAGATCGTGATCGTGTCACCCGCAGCTGAGTCAATACAGATGCATGACTCAAAGAAGGTCGTGTTGTTGTTGTAGCAGGAAGCGAACGGCATACAGGTTGATGGATCGTGGCCACCGTCTGTGCAGTCGCCGCCGTAGTCGAAGCATTCGTCGTTAGCAACAAAGTCGAACGTCGCGCAGAAGTTTTCGTCACCAACAAAGAGAACGGTGTCGAAGTCCGAGCCACAGGTATCGATACCTGTCGGGCCATCTGCGGTATATGTGAAGAAACCACCGTGCGTGAGGAACGGACCATTGGTTCCGTTTACAGCGACACAGTCAGGCTCGTTCGAGCAAAGATCGCAATTGCGGATGCAGGTGCATTCGCCATCAACATCGCCTGCAGGACGGCAACGACCTGGACAGGCAGTGTCATCGTTGAGGTCACACTCTTCGTTGAGGAAGTCCTGAACCAATAGGTCGCCAACATTGCACTGACTTGGGCAGGATGTTTCACGAACTACCGAGTAGTTGTCGAAGTCCCAGAAGAATCCAGCGTTGTCGTTGGTCATGATGGCACGATCAATGACCTTGTACAGGCCAGTGAAGTCCGTAACCGCTTGGCCGAGAAGCCCGCCAGCGGCGTCGGTCAACGTGTAAGTCATCTCGTTTTCGCAAGGATTGCTGTCGATCTGGATGTGGTTGTAGACGCCGTTACCGGAGAGGAATCCAAGACCTTGGTATCCAGCCAGAGCATAGTCGTAGTAAAAGACGACTGCCTGCTCGTCGAGACCGATGATGATGCTGCCATCTGTGCCGTCGTCATCAACGGAGAACCACTGACAGCTAGAGCCGAATGGAGCAAACCCAGGAGTCGGATCACCCATGGCAACGTCGAAATCGACGGTGTTACGAGCCAATGGAGCGACAACACTCGGGGTGAACGCCGAGATACGGCAAGCACCGGTGAAACCGGTACAACCCGGAGGATCACCACCGGTGGGCTCTTGGTCGAGACGCATGTGCTGCGCACCCGTTGCTGGGTTGATAGTATCAATGTGCGGCTCATTGCACATAGTCGAGCTGATCGAAATAAACCAACCGTTTAGCGGGTTGGGGTTGCCAGCACAGCAGTTCTGGTCAGTACTATTGTCGCCCGTGCAAGTACCACTCGGGGGAGAGGTGCAGACTCCGACGAATCCGCCACCACACATGAAACCAGTTTCCCAACCGCAAGCACCTTCGACAGCCTCAAAACCCGTGCTCTCACAGGTAGGACCAGATACTACGTTGATCGTGGACTTTTTGCCTAGCTTAAGCGTTGGGGAGTCTGTATCGGGCGAAACGGCGCGAGGGCGAGCCTCAGCAGTTGTGCTCAAGGCAAACATGCTTGCCAACGCGACGCAGGCCGACAGACCTAAAATCGATTTACGAAAATTCATCTTTCTCAAACCTCCAAACAGTTAAATTCAAAGCGTGAGGTACAACCTCCGCCTGTTGTGACCAATTAGCAACCGACGCTCAAAGCGTCCGGGTAGCTGTTCTAAAAATCGCAAGTGAAAACGAAAGCGACAGGGCATCAGCGATGCGCTATTGCACAGCGATACCGTTCCAAGTGATTGGCCTAGACAGGGGGTGCCCGAGGTTGGGCAGGTAGGATGAGATACGATAGGCAACTTGGGAATTCTTGTTGAATCGAAGACCGCCTCGGTGGTGCCTCGGATGAAATCAGCCGTGACGACGAAACCGAAACGCGTACCTCGCTCAGAACGGAAAGTAACGCAGCGTTTACATAGGCAACTAAGAAGGCAACTACAGCGTAGCCCGCAAAACCGCCAACGAGCTCAATCGAAACGCCGCCACTCTGTGTCCCAGCTAGCAGGCCGTAATGAAGACCTAGCGGCTTGAGGGCAAGCTCGACACCGATCCAACAAAGCGCAAGAAGATACGGACTAAACCCGACTTGCCGCGTAAGACGAGCACCGAAAAACCCATAGAGCCCGAGGACGACCGGAAGCAAAGCTCCCGAAAGCAGGTCGAAGGAAATCTGCGATCCACCAAGCATGGTCGCAAAAGCGAACAGCGACAGGCCCCATATTGCACCATCGAAGGCTGCGCGAATGGGCGATTGAACACGAATCGCATTGAAGAGAGGCAGAAGCGCCACGCAGCCGACCCATTGATACTTAGGCGTGGTTGCGGCGAGGATCATTACAAGCGCACTGAGAATCAGTACTGTAAGAGAACCGACCCACTTGAGTGCGCACGCAACTGGCGCGCATCCGATCGGTCCTTGTTTGGTTTGGTTGACCATTGCCTGCATCTAGAGACCTTCCTCCATTAGGCCTAAGAATAACCGAAAGCCGGCCTAGATTTCAAGCCTAAAGTGTGTTTTTCGGAAAAAAAAAGGTCTCAAAACGAGCTACGAAACGTAAGCCATGGAAAACAAAAGACTTATGAGACCGCTCTGGTTGGTCTCTTGGTCCTATAACCTGCTGTCGTGAAAGGGGCTCCCCATGCGGTACAGATCTAACTGATCGCTGAGGGTTGCTGGCAGGCCTGGGCGCCCGGTTGGTGCGGGAAGAAGGGCAGCCTCTTCCGCAACGATGATCGCCTTGGCATAGTCGCCTGCCTCGGCGAAAGCGGCTGCGAGATTAGCGAGAACCGTCATGTCGGCGCGACCGGTGAGCTCGGCGGCGCGCTCGAGGTGCCTTATTGCTTCTGCGCCGTTTCGGACTGCGGGGTTGCTGGATGTGGCTAGCAACTGCCCGAGGGCGTTGAGAATATTGATTTCGTCCGGACTGGCTGTTGCGCCTACGCTTAGGATCCTTATGGCATCGGATACTTTTTTTCGTTGTGTGTAAAACAACGATAGCTCAGTCACCGCAGCGACGAAAGAGGGCTTGAGGGCGATCGCCCTCTCGTAAAGTTGCACCGTCTTGTTGAGCTGTCCTAGCTTCGACTCAAGAATTCCGAGATTGTATAACGCCTCCGGAGCGACCGACTCGATAAGGGTTGCCTGTTCCAGGAACCGGCGGGCATCGGGTAGCCGACCTACTTCACGCAGCGCGATTCCGAGGTTAACGATCGCCATCCCATTTTTCGGATTGAGTTTGATGCCCGCCTCCAGATGCTGTATGGCGCCAACCCAATTCGACTGACCAAGATATAGGGTTCCGAGACTAAAAGAAGCGAAAGGATCACCGGGGAAGGTCTTTACGGCGGCGGCGAACTGCTCGACCGCCTTTTCGTGCGCTTTGGTCCCTTGCAAGAGAGTGCATATTCGATCGTGTACGCGCCACAAGGTCGGCGTGATCTGGACTGCTTTTTGATACTGTTTGACGGCTTCTTCTGGTTTCCCCATCCCTTCTAGAGCCTCTCCATATTGCAAGCGGGTGAGAGATCCTTCTGCGTCTAGGTCGATGGCAACCCTGAACTCCGCAACAGCCTCCGCGCCTCGATTGACCTGCATGAGCGAGCGGGCGAGGAGCAGGTGTGTTCCAGCTTGTTTCGGGTCAAGTTTGATCGCTTTGGTGAGTGGGAGGATGCTTTTTTCGTAATCACCGGCGCCTCGATACGCCTGTCCTAGCGTCCCGTGGAATACCAAAGAGTCGGGAATAGCCTTTGTCACCCGCTCTAGGATTTCGATGGGTCTTGCGTAATCGGCGGGGGTTTTCGCTTCGTCCATGAGTTTCTGAGCGGTTTGCGATTCGATGACCAGGTCCGTCATGTTCTTTGGGTCAATTAACCCGGCAGTGAGGAATTCTTCGTTGTCACCGTCGGTTGCCATACCAACATCCAGGTAACCAAGTCCTGCCAGACCGGCCTTCGCGGCGTCAGAGATTTCAGCCTTTTCGGCCTTGCCAGGGATCATCGCTTCATAGCGACTTAAGAGCCTCGCGTGGAGGTTGGCTGCGACGCGCGAGTTCGCCTCGATGAGGTTGTTTTTCTCGCTGGGGTCTTTGACTCTGTCGTAAAGCTCGGGCACCGAACTAGAAATGAACTTCCAATCGCGGGTCGTCAGACTTCGCTGCTCTGCCCAACCAAAAGCCATTCGGACATAGAGTGTTTCGCTATACGCCTCCGCGTCGGGAAGGGTTGCCCCCTTGAGGATCGGCGAAAGCGACCTCGACATCAGACTTTCCGGGGGATCGAACCCAAGTAACTCGATCACGGTGGGAAAGACGTCAACACTCTCGACGACCGTATCAGATTTTGTACCTGGGTTGGTTGCTTGGGGGTGCGAAACGATCAACGGAATATGCAGATTGGTTTCGTAGTTGAAGTTTGTGTGCCCATGCTCGCCGTGCTCGCCGAACGATTCTCCGTGATCACCAACGACAACGATAAGCGTGCGATCGCGAATATTTTTCTTCTCCAACCAATCGACCAACCGCCCGATCTGTGAATCCATGAACGCGATCTCGCCGTCGTACGGTTCTTTTCCGACGTTGGCGAAAGCGGGGGGCGCTTCGTATGGGTCATGCGGATCGTAGTAATGGACCCAACAAAAGAATGGACTTTTCGACGACTTTTCAAGCCAGGTCAACGCTCGGTCGGTGACGATGTCTCCTGGAAGTTGAACCTCTATTGTGTTTTTCTTTGACGAAGCTGCACGACCCGACCACATCTCGTCAGCGAAAACGTCAAACCCTTGACCGATTCCAAACTTGCCGCTCAACACGAAAGAGGCGACAAATCCACCTGTCCGATAACCGTTCTCCTTGAAGATCGACGCGAGTGTCGGGAATTGGGAGCTGAGTCGTGCCCGACCATTGTCGCGAACGCCGTGCTCTCGCGGGTACCGACCGGTCAGTATCGAAGAATGCGAAGGAAGCGTCAGTGGAACCTGGGAATACGCTTTTTCAAACAACACGCCCTTGGCAGCGAGGTCGTCCATTTCCGGCGTCTTCGCTGGCGCGTATCCGTAGCATCCGATTCGGTCGGCGCGGGTCGTGTCCACCGTAATCAACAACACGTTGTCGCCGCGCAACCCTTTGGGACTAGCTTGCTGCTTCTTGTCGTCGTTGCATCCTGCGACTAAGAGGAGAAGTACCGTTGAAACAACTGTGAGTTTTCGTTTAGACCAGGTCATAAGTGTAAAGTCTACATCGGTGGAAAGGCGGCGGTCAACGAACGTAGCTAAGGGAGTGTCTGTTATGACACCATCGTGACGAAAGCGACCGATAACCCTCGACCAACAAACCCACGATCGTCGATCCTATTCGACTTTGTCTTCCGACGCGCCGATACGAAGAAACCCATCGAGGGCAGCGCCGTTCTCGATCTTGATACTAGCCGCTTCGACGTCCCCAGTGATCGATCCGGTCTTGGTGAGCTTGACCTCGCCCGGGGTGACGACGCTTCCTTGCATCGTCCCCTTGACGGTTACAGAACTCGCCTTCAAAGGTGCCACGACGTGGCCCTTCTTCTCGACAACGACCGCGCCGCAGGTGAAGAACTCACGCACGGCGTAGTAACTGGTAATCTTGTAGTCTTCGAGGATCAGGCGTTTCTTGCAGTGGGGGCAAAAGACGGACATGGCGCTCTGACCAACCTCACTCGGTTGGCCACAGTGGGTGCAATCGACCATTTTGATTGCCACCGCATCCTTGGCACGCTTTTTTCGCGCTATCGGCATTTGCACATCCATGCGCCGCCGCGCCGCGACGAATCCACCGCCGCTTTGCTATTGGCTTCGAACTTTGTCGCCGACTAGTCTACTTTTTCGCGCCAGCGGGGACCGGTCCGCCAACGGGAGTCTTGCCGACCACGACCCCCTCTGAACCCTTGGTCGAAGACTTGATCTCGCCAGTTTTCTTGCCGCTTCCGTTGACGCCTACCATGCACCGCCCGATCAATACTGCACCCTCGGCGACTTCAAGACGAGTCGTTTGAAGATCGCCTTCCAGACGCGCGGAAGCGGATAGCTGCACACGACTTGACGCTTGCATGTTCCCCTTGACCTTACCGTCGATGCGAACCGAAGCGGCCTTCACGTCTCCATTAAGAAGGGCGCCTTCGGCGACCTCAAGCTCGCCTTCGCTGGTGATCTGACCCTCAAACGTGCCTAGAAGGCGCACGCCCTTGGCGAATTCGAGCTCGCCTTTGAAAACAGCATCAGGTCCAATCGTTGTGGTGTATTCAGCTTCGGCCATTGCAGCCCTCCTTAGTCTCTAACAGCCCCCAATGGGTAGGATTTTGCCACGTATCCCGCAAGCGCAGGAATTGCCTGATCATATCCGGGTAAACACTAGGCGGCAATACGGCCGGGTCTTGAACTACGGCTTGACGAGCAGATATCACAGGCCGAAGTGGTCGCTTGTCGCTAGTCCTTCCTTTTCGCCTCGAAGACGCCATTGGGCTGATTGAACCAGGCTGACGTAGCCCCACCCTTCCCGCCGACAAAACGCACGCTGAAACCGACGATACCCCGTAAGTCAAACTCGTCAGTTCCAGTCGGATCGAGGGTGTAGGTCGGTTGCCCAGGGACGATCGCGGTCAACACGTTGCCCTGAATCGATATGGTTACCTCCTGGGTGGCGAGTGTATACACTCCGACGAATCGCTTGAGGTATTTGGGGTCATACATGCGCGAGTCAGCCTTTTTCTCGAACACGATAGGATCGAGCGTTCCTTCGAGCGGCATCCGAAGCTCTGCGATATCGCCCTTCATGTTCGAGCGAAACTGGATGCGAAAGTCTTCGAACGTGGGATCGTCCTTGTTCTCCAGACCGTTGAAGACGTCGTAATGCCAATGCTCAAAAGGAGTCGTGATGTCGTTGTAGGTCAGGGTCAGCGCGTTACCGACGATCGTCATCGCCGCTTCGCCGTATCCCGGGTGGGCATAGGTTCCTGCGTAGGCTTCGAGTTCGTGGGAGGGGGCGGTCTTTTCATGGCGAAACTTGTCTTTGTTCTTCTCCGCTTCTTTCTGATGCTTCTTGCCCTCGACCCATTTTGCGTTCGCTTCGCCCTGCCAGTCAATCGGATCAAGTCCGAGGATACGATCGATGGCGTGGCGGCGTACGAGTGTCGGCAGCCCCGTTTCGCTATTGGTAAAGGCAACGATTCCGACCCCGTCGTCTGGATAAAATGCGACTGTTGTAATAAACCCGTCGATCCCCCCGCCGTGTTCGACGAGACGATGCCCACGATAATTTCGAACCATCCAGCCCATCGCGTAACTCGGTGAAGAAAGCTCGGGGCGCGTCGCCGGGCGACCCATGACGATTTGCGGATTGTGCAATTCATCGAGCGTCGCTTGGTTGATGATTTTCTTTCCGGAGAAGGTTCCGTCGCCAAGATGCAACCGGACCCACTTTAGCATGTCTTCAACATTCGAGTTGATCGAACCCGCTGGTCCAACGTTGTCGATATTGCGAAACGGGATACGGCTGACGACATCGTCTTTTTCACGGTAGGGATAGGCAAAGTCGTTTGTTTTTTTTGAATCCTCGACTGAGAAGTTGCTGTATCGCATGTCGAGCGGATCGAAGATTCGCTTCTGAACTGCCTGTTCCCATGTTCCGCCCGTTAGTTGCCCACCGAGGTATCCCGCAGTCAGAAACATCATGTTGTTGTATTGAAACTTCTCACGGAGTTCCTTGGTGGGCTCGTAAAAACGTAGCCTCCGGACGAGTTCGTCGCGCGACCACGTCTTGTTGTTGTACCAAGCTAGGTCGTGACGGGGAAGTCCGGAACGATGCGTGACGAGGTCACGCGGCGTGATGTGCGTAGTCGCGTAATCGTCGTAAAGCTGGAACTTAGGAAGATAGTTAATCAACGGCTTGTCCCAGTCGAGCTTGCCTTGGTCAACGAGTGTGCCGAGTGTTAGCGAGGTGAATGCCTTGGTCGTTGACCCTATCGCGAACAGCGTTTTCGATGTCACTGGCTTTTTGGTTTCGGCGTCCCGATATCCGAATCCCTCGGCGAAGACAACCTCGCCATCAACAACGATGCCTATTGCCAGACCCGTCGCGTTCCATGCTTGACGAGTTTCGTCAGCGAACTCCGCGAACCCTTCAAGCGACGCTTTGGCGAGTGCGACCCTGTCGTCACCGCGCGTCATCGTAAACGGAATGATCCCGCCGCCCTGTGTGAAGTCGCCAGAGATTGTTTCGCCATCCTCACTGAGTTTCCCTGAAAACGCAGGGTCGCCGGGGACGCCAGGCATGGCGAAGGAAATCTCGTCGCCACTCGCCATGACGTCCGCGAGCGCAAAATCTTTCGTTGCTTGGATGGGAATGCTGATATCGCCGCTCCAAACGTCGCCGCTCTTCTTGAAGTCGATATCGAATTCCAGGGGCGATCCTGGAACAGCAATCTCACCCTTCCAGCTACCGGACAGATCGGCAGAATCCGCCGCTTGAACGGTTTGGGTCACGAGGAAGCTGAGGGTCAAAACGAAAGCTGTGACCAACCAGCGGAATGGCAAACGCATGGAGGTGCTCCTTTCTTGGGGCCTTTATGGCGCTAGGCCCGATCCAGGCCAGCATGAACACCACTATTCCCGAAAACAAGACGAATACAACCGCTTTTAGTGTCAGAATCTGCAAGATCGGGACTGCGTAGGAGCGCCCCCACCTCAAGACCCCCCTTCCAACGTCCGAAAAACATGCACGGACTCGTCGTTGAGGCTGGAAAGCCTGCGCGCGAGGTCCGAACCTTTGCGAAAGGTACGAACCTCGTGGATCAGACAGCTCTCGATACGCTCGTTGCCCCGGAGTCGCTCGAACCGCTGACATGCGCGGTGAAAGAGCGAGACCTCAAGGAGGTCTTGGAGGCGACGCTTGCGACCAAGACCGGTGAAACCTACCCGATACGCGAAGGAATCCCCAGCTTTGTCCCCTCAAACATTACAGACGACCAAACGATACGCTCGTTCTCGCAAAAGTGGACGAAGCATCGCTACTATCGCGAACATACGAGAGAGTTTTACACAGAATGGTATTTGCAGCGGTACGGTTTTGAGAATATGGCTGGGCTTGGTGGGTTTCTGTGGGGTAAGGAGTTCATTCTCGACGCGGGAACCGGCGCCGGGCGCGACGCGCAGAACTTAGCGAACAACTCAGGCGCAACGGTCTACGCCATCGACACCGCGTGGGACGCGCTCTCGGTCGCGAAAGCAGACCTGAAACAAAAGCGAGTGCGGTTCGTTCACGCGGACCTGCACAAACTCCCTTTTCCTGATGAGTTTTTCGATCTAGTAAACTGCGATCAGGTGATTCATCACACGCCCGATCCGCACGCAGCTTTCACAGCCCTGATGCGAAAGCTGAAACCGGGCGGACATGTTTGCACCTACGTTTATAAGAAAAAAGCTCCGATCCGCGAGTTCACAGATGACTTCGTGCGTGAGCAGATTAAGGACATGGACGCCGAAGAAGCCCTAGCGCTCTGCGAGCCGATCACGAAACTAGGTCGCACACTCGCCAAGCTAAACATCAAGATCAATATCGAAGACGACATCCCCCTTCTTGGAATCAAGAAGGGTCAGCACGACCTCCAGCGTTTTTTCCACTGGAACCTCTTCAAGTGCTTTTGGAACAACGAGTTCGACTTTTTCACCAACAACATCATTAACCTCGACTGGTACCACCCGGTTCATTGTCACCGGTTCACCCCGGAAGAATTCTCGGCGTGGTTCGACGAGGGTTTCGAGATTGAGTCGTGGGACGTTCAGGACGCCGGGATTAGCTGTCGAGCCAAGAAACTCTAAGGGAAACTCGAAACGTGTGCGGAATACTCGGCGGAATCAATACCGACTTCACGAAGGCGAGCGTCTCCGCGCTCGACCATCGGGGCCCCGACCAATCGAGCTTTTCGACGATTGAGACGAAGGCCTTCGGTACCGTTGCGCTGGGTCAGACCCGTCTTAACATTGTCGATCGAAACGACATCGAACTTCCCGTCCGCGTAGGCGACGCAGCCATCCTCTTTAACGGGGAAATCTACAATCATCCCGAGCTTCGCACTGAGTTGAAATCACTTGGGTGGTCTTTCGAGACCTCCACGGATACGGAAGTAGCGCTGACAGCCTATCTGCAATGGGGAACGGATTGCCTTCGGCGATTCAACGGGATGTTCGCCCTTGCGATCTGGGACGGTGAGCGATTCCTCTGCGCCCGCGACCGAATGGGACAAAAACCGCTCTACTATCGCTGTCGAAACGGCGCTTTCGAGTTTGCATCCGAAATCAAAGCGTTTCGTGATCTCGAATTCACCCCGAGTGAACTTTTCAGCCTCTTTGAATTCTGTTTCAATGAACACACGCCCTACAAGGACGTGCTCTCTCTGAAACCGGGTCACTACCTTTGCTATGACATGCAACGCGGAACGTGCCAAACGACAGCGTGGTGGGATATTCAGCAGCAGGTCGGGCGAAGAATATCAGACGAAAATCGAGCGGTTGATACGTTTATCGAGTTACTACAAGACTCCGTGCGACTGCGGATGCGAAGCGATGTACCCGTCACGATGCTACTCGCCGGCGGGATGGACTCCTCATTGATCGCTGCTCTAGGCGGCATTGACGAATCGTTCACATGCCAGTTCGACGAATTTAAGAGCACGATTAACGAAGAACGATACGTTGCAGACTTGACAAGCCGGCTCGGTATCCGGGCGAATTATGTTCGTCCTACCCGCGACGAGTTCATGACAGACCTGCCTGCGCTGGGGTATCATCTGGAAATCCCGACCGGCTCGTTCAGCGCCTTTCCGCTTTATCGTCTCGCCAAAGCCGTGCATGAAGGCGGTTTCAAGGTCGCTCTGTCAGGTGAAGGATCGGATGAACTCTTCGCAGGATATGCGAGGAATGAACTATTACTCGGCGACGATCTGAACACGCACGACGCCAAAAGGCGACACTACCGCGCGATGCTCGAGCGCTATCACGGAAGCGACCTGGACCGATTTTGCCGGATGGCTTCTCGTTCTGGACTGGCTGGGGCGGCAATGCTTCGAGCGTATTTGACCGACTATTGGAGCGAACGAAAGTCGATGCTCGAGAACGTCTCCTACATCGAAAGTCGCGTTTTCCTTCAGCCACTCCTGCAAATGGCTGATCGAATGTGCATGGCGCACAGCGTTGAGAATCGCTGCCCGTTCCTTGACCACCGTCTTGTCGAATTCGCATCATCTCTGGACGACTCCCTGCGGTATCGAGATGGAATCGGCAAATGGATCGTGCATCGGGCGGCGCAGAAGATTCTCCCCAAGGACTCGCTCGTTCTCCAACGAGAGGTCAAAGACGGACTACCAACGCCGGTAAACCTCTGGATGTACGGCACGCATAGTTTCGATCGCAAGCACTGGAACGCGATCATGACGGCTGAGTGCATCAAAACCCTACTTGGCCGAGCGCCAGCTGTGCGAATCAAGACACAGCGAACGATAGATGCTCGCGAGGTTCTACCCGCGACGAATTCGGGACTCAATCAACCAATACGGATCGGAAGCTAAGACTGTGACGAATATTTCATACACCACCACGCGACCTCCCATGCACGGGAAACCGATCACCCTTTCGGTCATTGCCCCTTGCTTCAACGAAGAGGGAAACATTGACGCACTGGTCGATCGTACGCTCGCCGTGTTTGATGCGATGGGAACAACGGCAGAGATCATTCTCATCGACGACGGTAGCGAAGACGCAACGTGGGAGCTGATCGCCAAATGCGCAGATCTTGACCAACGCGTTCGAGGTGTAAAACATCGCAAGAACAGCGGAATCGAGGCTGCGTGGAAAAGCGGAGTTGAGACCTCCGAGGGTCACCTGGTCTGCCTGATCGATGCGGACTTGCAGAACAGACCAGAGGATATTCCGCTGCTCTACAAGACGTATCTCCGCGAAGTACCAGACATGGTGCAGGGAGTTCGTCACGCGACGGGTGTTGCCAAGAAGCGCCAACTGTTCAGCCGAGGATTGAACGCGCTGTTGAATATCGGGTTTGGGATGAAGCTTCGAGACAACAAGTCGGGATTCCTTTTGGCACGGCGCGACGTACTCTTCAGCATCCTGCGTCACCACTACACGTACCGCTACTACCAGAGCTTTATCGGTGTGGCTGCTGGCACTCACGGATATCTGATCTCTGAAACGGACACGGTCTTCGACGCCAGGCTGGCGGGTGATTCGTTCTTGCCGCGCTTTCCGATCGCTGTTTCGGCCAGGATTGTCATTGAACTCATAAAATATCGATACGAAACTTGGTCGTGGTCACGTCGGACGACGAGTACGAAGTCGGACCCTCTTGTTTCGATCGGGTTTCCTGCACCTACCGGAGGTGACATCTCGTGAGAACGGATTCGGTTAGCATCGACGATGTGCAGAAGTGGAATGATACCTTCGCCCTTCAATTCGACATCGACGATTATTATTCCAAAGCAAGCGTACTCGTCCGGTGGGTTACGAAACTGCGGTTGCGCGCGATCAAGACACTTGTCGGTGCAAACCCGCATGATCGAATCTTAGAGGTCGGGTGCGGCGGCGGGCACATTCTACGAATGTTCCCCGAGAACAACCTCGTCGGCGTTGATGTTTCCGGCGAAATGATCCAAAAATCGGAACGCAATCTGCGCGATTACAACGTCACGCTTCTTCGCGGTGAACTCCACCAAGTCGATCTACCCCGGGACGGTTTCGACCGGGTCATTTGCAGCGAGGTGCTTGAGCACGTTGTTGATCCCGGCGCCCTCATCGCGACGATGGCCCGCCTGGTAGCGCCCGACGGGAAACTCGTGGTGACCGTTCCGAATGACGCATGGATCGACGGGATCAAGGCGATCGTTCGCAAGACGGGCCTGCAGTTTATCCCGCCCTTTCGAAACATCACCTGGGGCGGCGACCAATACCACTTACATCAATGGACAAAGCGTGAGATGATCGCCGATCTCGCGAAACATTTCTCGGTCGAACGTGTGGCCGTAGCCCCATTCGCGGCGATTCCGCTCCATTACGCCTTTGCCTGCAAACTCCGGAGGAGTTAATCTCCCTTCTTAGTGCCACACTCCGTCACGAACGCGACGAGCTCTTTGTTGAATTTCCCCGGCTCATCTAGG
>JAJDDZ010000364.1 GCA_029260025.1 Phycisphaerae bacterium
ACAGGGTTGGGGCTCGCCATGATCGGAAACGCCAAGGGCTACCCCCTGCAGTCCCCGCTCTCTATGGCGATCCCACTCGAAAAGCGAACCGTACTAAGGTTTTTCGGTACCGACGTCGTAGAGCTTGATGACACCCTATGTCCCGCCCCGGGCGCGCCGGAAGGCGCCATCGCAAGAGCCATGGAGACCGCCATGACCCAGGCTGAGTACGTCATGCTCAACCAGTACGAAAACGAAGAAAACCCCGGTGCCCACTACAGAACCACAGGCCCCGAAATCTGGAAACAAACCGGCGGGGGGGTAACCCACTTTGTCGCAGGTTTGGGAACCTGCGGAACCATTACGGGAACCGGACGATTCCTAAAAGAGCAATCGGAGGCCGTAAGTGTCATTGGCGTTCATCCAGAGGATGGCCACGACATCCCCGGCGTCCGCAGCCTCCGCCAACTCGCCCATACCAAACTCTATCGACCGGGCGAATACGATCAGACCGTCGAGGTCGCCGACAAGGATGCGTACGATCTGTGCTTGCGTCTGAATCGCGAGGAAAGCATCATCGCTGGACCAAGCTCCGGCATGGCTCTCATGGGAGCACTAAGAACCATCCCCGATGAGCCAGGCAACATCGTCGTCGTTATTTTCCCCGACAACATCTTCAAATACGCATCCTCAATGCAGCGACATTTCCCGGAAATTTGTCCGGCCGACAAGAATGACGGCGCATCCGGAGGACCGGGCAAGAACGACATCTACGTCGACAAGCTAATGGAAAACCTCAAGAACAGCTATGACTCCGTCCGCGTGACGAAGTTAGACGAAGAACTAAAAAGCGAAGAAGCCCCCATCATCATCGACGTACGATCGGACGCGATGTTCAATGACGTCTACATCGACGGTTCCATCAACATCCCGATGGACTCCCTGCAAGACCGCATCGGCGAGCTACCCGAAGATCGCGACGCCAACATCGTGATGGTTTGCGGAATTGGAAAATTCTCAAAGAATACCGTCCTGCTTCTAAAATCAATGGGCTACCGCAATGTAAGAAGCGCCAAGGGCGGAATCAACGAGTGGATACGAAAGAAACTTCCAACAACGAAGGCGGGTTAGTATTTCAAATAAAGAAAGAGGGCTCGAACATAGTCCGAACCCTCTTTTCAGTCTTCTAAGTTGAGCGACTAATCATCGCCTAGGTCTCATCCGAACCAGCCCCAACGGGTTCTGGCTCTGGCGCAGCGTCTAGCAGCGGCTCGAGCTCAATCCTTCGCTCATCGTCGTCGCTCTTAATTGGAGTGACGGTAACCACGACGCGATTCTTATTCTCGAATTCGCCTCGCAACATCGCCTCAGACAGAGCGTCTTCGAGGTGCTGCTCGATGGCGCGTCGCAGAGGTCTTGCTCCGAATTTCTCATCCGTTCCATGTTCGATGAGATAATCCTTCGCGTCTTGTTGGACGTCCAGCGTAATACCCTTTTCGCTCATGCGTTTTGCTAGTTTTTGCAGTTCAAGATCCACGATCCCGATCAGGTCATCGTGACCCAGCTTACGGAAAACCAGAATCTCATCGAGACGGTTCAAGAATTCAGGCCTAAAGTGTTGCTCAAGCTCCACTTTCAGCGTCTCTTTCATCTTGTTATAAGTGATGTCCTCGTCACGCTTGCCGAATCCGAACTCATCCTGATGCGTGATTCGGTGAGCACCAACGTTGCTCGTCATAATGAGCACGACGTTCTTAAAGTCCACATGTCGCCCGAAAGAGTCCGTCAAACGACCTTCTTCCATGATCTGCAGGAGCATGTTGAAGACATCGGGATGCGCCTTCTCTATTTCATCCAGAAGAATGACTGAATACGGACGACGACGAATACGTTCGGTTAGTTGACCGCCTTCTTCGTAACCAACATATCCCGGAGGCGCACCGATCAATCGCGAAACATTGTGCTTTTCCATGTACTCAGACATGTCTAGAACAAACAGCGACTCAGGATCGCCGAACATGAACTCCGCCAGTCCTTTAGCAAGATAAGTCTTACCAACGCCAGACGGACCGACGAAAATGAACGTCCCCATTGGGCGGTTCGGATCTTTTAGACCACTTCGACTACGGCGTACGGCGCGAGCGAGCGCGCTAACCGCCTCATTTTGGCTGACGACCTTCTTGTGCAACTCATCTTCGAGTTTAAGAAGACGGTCTGCCTCGGCGCTACCCATTCGTTGTAGCGGAATTCCAGTCATCGAACTGATGACTTCGGCGACGATTTCCTCATCGACGACGCCGTCGATTTCCTTCGTCGTGTCGCGCCACTCCTTCTGCAGGGTCTTTTTCTTCAATTTGATAGAATCAAGTTGATCGCGAACCTGAGCGGCCCGCTCATAATCCGCGTTCTTAACTGCTTCGTCCTTCTCGCCATTGAGCTTATCGATTTCGTTTTCGATGTCGGTAAGATCTGGGGGTTTGGTCATGGTCTTTAGGCGAACCCGAGCACCAGCTTCGTCCATGACGTCGATCGACTTGTCTGGCTGAACCCGCGCGATGTACCGCGCCGACAGTTCAACAGCATGGGCGAGCGCCTCGTCGGTGATTCTTACTCGATGGTGAGCTTCGTAACGATCGCGCAGACCCTTGAGAATGAGAAGCGTCTCATCGTTTGTCGGCGGTTCGACAATCACCTGCTGGAATCGTCGCTCAAGCGCGCTGTCTTTTTCGATATACTTGCGATATTCGTCCAGCGTCGTGGCTCCGATGCACTGAATCTCGCCGCGTGAGAGCGCCGGTTTCAGTACATTCGACGCATCGATCGCACCTTCCGCACCGCCCGCTCCAACCAGCGTATGGAGCTCGTCGATAAACAGAATCACGTTCCCAGCCCGACGAACTTCATTCATCACCGCCTTGATGCGCTCCTCGAATTGCCCGCGAGATTTTGTTCCCGCGACCATCATCGCAAGATCCAACACAACGATCCGCCGATCCGCGAGGATCTCCGGAATATTGTTCGTGATGATCATCTGTGCGAGGCCTTCAACGATCGCCGTCTTTCCAACGCCCGCTTCTCCAAGCAGAACCGGATTGTTCTTCTGGCGACGACAGAGAATTTGAATAATTCGCTCAATCTCCGCCGATCTTCCGATCACCGGGTCAAGCTTTCCTTGTTTGGCGATTTCGGTCAGGTCACGACCGAACGAGTCGAGTGCGGGCGTCTTGCTCTTGCCTTTCTTGGTCTCGCCGCTACCGCCGCCGCCAGCCATCTCGCCTCCCATTTCGTCCGCTTCGGCGCTGGCACCAAGCAGATTTAGGACTTCTTCCCGAACGTCTTCCAGGCGAAGGTTCAGGTTCATCAAGACCTGGGCAGCCACCCCATCTTGCTCACGCAGAAGACCGAGCAGCAGATGCTCTGTCCCCACGTAGTTGTGGTTAAGGTTACGAGCTTCTTCGATCGCGTACTCGATCACTTTCTTCGTACGCGGTGTCTGCGGAAGTCGCCCCATCGTAACGGTCTCAGGACCGCTCTTCACGAGCTTTTCAACTTCGAGTCGCACCTTGCGTAGATCGACGTCAAGATTCTTCAAGACGTTCGCCCCAACGCCAGAACCTTCCTTGACCAGACCAAGGAGGATGTGTTCGGTTCCGATGTACTCGTGGTTAAACCGCTGAGCTTCCTGATTCGCTAGCGCCATTACCTTTCGAGCCCGGTCCGTAAAGCGTTCAAACATTCGCAACCTCCTAGTATGCACCACGATCAGATCGTCAAACAATCACGAATCTATCGCAGCATGATTTTCCCAGCTTCGTGGCACAAACAATTGCAGCCAAAGCGGGGCGGCACTGGTCAAGTGAGTGGATCAATCGTCCACCCCTTCAGACTCACAGCGCCGACAATAATAGATTCTAGCGGTGGGTTATCGCCCCTTCAACCGACCTGATGGCCTCAAGTGAGCGCACCCCCTGCACCCCATCTATCGACCGCCCGGTCCCAGCAAATGAAAACCCATCGCAACTGCCCACGCGCGATCCCTGCGCGTCGAGAATCTGCCTTATTATCGTACGAACTCAGCGCGGCAAAGGTCACTCGACGATATCCGGAAAGTGTGATAACTTGTGCGGCTCGCCAAAAATGGCGATATCCGAAAGGGAATACCACAGGGAAAGCCCGCCCCCAAGGTCCCCCGTCTAGCGAGATAAACGTTTGTCCCGCAAAAGGTAACAAAGGAAGCGGAGGCGCTGGAAGCATCGGAATTGCTCCGAGTCCAGGCGCCGCCAACGAGAAACGGGTCAAGAGTCATGATGCCAAGATCATACGTCGTCTACTACCGCTATAAGTCCCCTGCTGAAAAATCCAAAGGCTCCATTCGCCACTACCGCCTCCAGGCAACCAGCATCGATGAAGCTAGAAAACTAGTCACCCAGTACGCCAACTACCCAAACCTCGAAGTCCTGGACGTAAGGCGCGGCTGATCCTCCCGCCGCCATTATTTGGGTCATGCAAACCACCCCCGTCGCCGGAAAACCAGCAAAGACATCAACACCGCAGGCCCCGTCGTCGCAACCAGGTAGAAACTTAGCGCAACAAGCATCTCTTCCTCGAAACGATGAAATTTCTCGATCAGGACGTGCGCGATCGGGTTGTAGTCAGGTACTCGCACCAGCGAAGTCGCAGGAAGCTCTCCCACCCCAAGCGCTGTCGCAATCGCGAAACCACACACCAACAACCCAGCGGCCAGCGGAATACTAACAAAGGATGAAACCGAACTCTCGCTCGCCCCGTCTGTTCGCGCCTGCGAGATAAGTTCGGGCATCGTCATCATTCGCGGCAGCAGTCCAAGAATCGCCCCAACCCACGCAAAACGCGCAGCCAGGCAAATCGCCACGATCGGCCAATGATCATAAATCGCACCAAAGCTCGCCCGATTATACGCCGCAACCATCGCATCCCCCGTCAGGGCTCCCGGCACCACCCCCCAAGCCAGGGCGACGACCGCGACAATTCCGCCAAAACGCCCTGACATCGCAACACTAACCCCCACACACCCGACCAAACCTCCCGCTATACAAGCAACCTCAAGCGACATCCCCATATCTCGCCCGTAAACCTCAAGGGCAGTCTTAAGCGCAGCCACGCCGCCTCCATGTTTAGCAAGCCCAACTAGGGGAACAATCCAGGAAACAGCAAACAGCCCCCCAGAAAGTCCCGTCAAACCCACGGGCCCGGCAGATTGAGGCATATCGACAGCGACCTCGTCAACGCACCGGCTCCCGACCCGCCACGCAATCGCCACCCCACCAACTCCCAGCACAACAACAGGCAGCGCAGGCCAGACGGAGTCAATCGTATTCGCCGAACTGGATGCCCAACCAAGTAACTCCGTCGAATAAAGGATAAGACCGCAAGCATGAGGGACCGAATACTCCTCAACTAGCAGCGCAAAAATGACAACCCCAGCGAGCAACACGTAACGCCACAGTGAAGGGAACGCAGCCCCAAAAAATGCCCGCAACGGTCCCGAAGATAGAATCGCAGCCTCAAACGCTTGACGACCCGTCCGCGCCCATCCCGCACCAACAATTAGCGAAGAGATTGGCCAGGCCCATAACGCCCAAACCAAAACACACCGAAGCGTCGGATCAAACCACCCTGGTAGTGTTCGCTCCCATCCAAACGCATAAACCATTGGCGGACAAAACAAAACTCCAGCAAGTGCCGCAACAACAACCGCGGAATGAGAAAGGCGCCCGCTCCGCCCGATCAAAAGAGCACACGGCAGGGAAATGGTTACCGCAAGAATAGTCCCGACCCCCGCCACCCAAACACTTCGCCATAAAAGAAGCATCTGCCGCAATGAAAAACCAAACCCTGCCTGAGGCGAAACCCCCTGGTCAATCGTAGATACAACCAGCGAGATAGCCGGCCAAGCAATCGCAGCAACGACGGTCAACGAGCCAACCCCAGCAAGCAAGAGTGTAATCACTCGCCGCGTCATCGAATCAAGATCTCGCGTACCGCTTTCTCTGACGCCTCCAAAGCAACCGCTATCGAATCAAACGAAACTGAAGATTCCCGGCCTCGTGTCACGCCCAACGCATCTCGTAGCTTTGCCCGCACCGGAATATTCCGCGAATCACTCTCCGCGAGCTTTTGTTCAACTTTCGCAGACACAAGATAATCAATAACCCGCTTTGCATTCTCGCCTTCTGATCCACCCCGCACAAGCGCAACCGAGCAGGGCACCCAGAGCGTCCCCCCGTCACCCAGATCCGGATACACGAGATCAATCGAATACCCGGCTCGCTTAGCAACCCAAACGTCATCCGTATCCGTCGCCGCGAAATCCACGCGCCCAGCAATCATCGCCCGAACCGCAGAGCTGTTCCCATCCAAAAAAATTACACCAAACTAAGAAAGACGAGACAATTAGGATGACGCCACGACAGCCCCCCAAAACGCGAACAACGCCGCTACATGTCCCCGCGTCGTCCCAAACAGTGGATTCGCAATCGCCGTCCGCGACGCGATCCCGTCCTCCGCCAGGTCGCGCCAGTTCGTCGGAACCTCCGCTGCCTTAGTCCGCTTGGGGTCAAAAGCGATCACCCGCCCACGGGAAGCCATAGCCGTCCACCGGAACTCTGCGTCACGGTATCGAGGCGGAATATCAGAAGCGGCGGGGGAGTCATACCCAGCAAGAAACCCCATACGTCCAAGTCGAATCGTACTAAAAAGCTCGCTCGACCAAAAAACATCCGCCCGAACTCGCCCTGCCCGAGATTCCGCAATAATCCGATTTACCAGTCCCGTCGTCTTGCCGGCCTCAGAGTCAAAAACCGTCACGACCTCGATCCCCGACGCCTTCTTGAATTCCGCCAGGACCCCGCGCGCAAATTCTTCGTCCACACTGCAATAAACAGTAACCTTCAAAGCATCATGCAAGATTGGTGGGGCGACAACGTCTGGCCGAAGGTCGGCATGAAGAGCTGCCTGCGGGGCTGGGTCCAGGTCGGGGTTGGAGGTAGCTGATTCGTCGTCTTCCCGGCAACCCGGGATCATCGAAGCCAAAACGATCACTAGCCCAAGAGAACAGGATTTCGCCACAAGCGACGATATCCTCCAAGCGCCGTTGACGCCTGTAGGCCACTTTGTTATACATTCGCAACTCAAGTAATCGGTCATCTGTAGACCGATATACTTCCCAAAGCCCCCATCGTCTAGTGGCCTAGGACACTGGCTTTTCATGCCAGCAACGGGAGTTCAATTCTCCCTGGGGGTATTTTTCGCTCCCTCGCAAATGCGGGGGAGCGAAAACGAAGCGAACTCGCCCGTCCTCAGCCTCCAACGGATACCCCAGATCCCATTCTTCATACGGAACGAGCTACCGTGAATCCCGAACTTTCCGCCCGATATCGCCCCGACCATCGTCAGTCGTGTCCGGAGGGGGAGTCGTGTCGGGAGGCGTAATCGTATCATCGGGGGTTGATGCGTCCGGCGTCGTTGTCCCGTCAGAAGCGAACAATTCACCGGAGAAAAAATCTGCAACCAGATCAGTCAAGAACCGCGAAAGCTCGACCCCAAGAGCGATGAAAAGCGCATCCATCAACGAGTCCGTGAGGATTTCACCGTTGTTGCGAGGGCGTTCCGTCTCCGTAATATTGATGCCAACAGTATCTGTTCCACCAAACGGCAGCTGAACCTTCGCCCCAGCACGAGAAACTCCATCCTGGACAAGCGTCCCCGGAGCATGAACTCCAGTGGTCTTAAGATGATCAAACGCCGTCTTTCCTTCGGTAATCTGCCCAAACGCCGGCGAGACTAGCGACACGCAGAGTAGCAGAGCGACAGACCCGCACA
>JAJDDZ010000365.1 GCA_029260025.1 Phycisphaerae bacterium
CCGAAGTTCGGATGAACCTGCGCCGCAGTCCCAGGCAACGAACGTCGCGGACATTGTTATCCACGTCGATGCTGTGAAGTTGAAGGCGTATCCGTTCGGCCTGACGACGTGCCCGTAGTAGGTCAGTTTGTTTGAGGCGGATTGATGTTCATGTATTGAGCGTAAAGACAGGAAATCGCAGGGTGCCGGGTTGGCCCGCCCGGCACCTTTGAGGTTCCCTTAAGAAAGATACCTGAAATGGCATCAGCGGGGAAAGCTGATAGTTCTTGTAGCAGGAGGTCATAAGGCGAAAAAATGAAAGTTTGGGAGTCTCTGGGCGAAGTTGCAGCCGCCCACAAGTTTCTCCTAGGATCCTCGACGGTCTTGCTGCAGAATGGCCTATCTTTCAGAAGCTGGGTCAAGAAAAGTTTTGTATTCTTCAGTCGATAGAGAATTTGGGACACGGGAATTATTCCCTTTTTGGAGGTAAGGAAAATGAAGGCAGGTAACTTTAGGAAGTGGCGACCTTTCTTGGGCGTCACGGTAGTTAGTGCGTTGGCAATTGCCGTCAGCGTGCAGGGCGGACCGCGGGATGGCTCGTTACGTACCGAGCGCGGTTCCAAAGCGGGCACGTCGCGTTTGTTGTCCGGTCCTAGTAGCAACGCCGTTCGTACAGGTAATGTTGCTGCCGGTGCGACAGCTTTTATGCAGCTCACACCGAAGGCTGATAACCCAGCCGGGGCGTATGGGCACGGCGGGTATTACTCAAACGCCGACATCAGCGGTCAACGTCTAGACGTGGCCAGCGGTGGCGGGCGTACTTTCTGGAACGCAGAAATCGGTGGTTGGGGTAATGTCGTCAACATGCGTTCCTATGAGGTTCGCGTTGACTCGATGGGCCTTTTGGGTGTTAACGCCGATTGCGGTGCTGGCCCTGGGTCTTGTGTCGGCGCTGCCGACCTGACGAACGCGAATCAGGCATGCAATAACACACCTGATTGCATCGCGGCATTCGGCGAGAGTCCTCCGTCATGTGCATCAAATGTGTGTGCATTTGCATACGTTGCTCCTGGTCGTCCTGACTGGCCTTACGCCACTGCGTTTGGCGCCACACAGAAGGGTTGCGGAATCACGGACCCTGCGGGCGCTAACTGTTTTGGTGCGGTCGAAGACTCGGCTGAGTCGGCTATCGATGGTGGTGGTGGGGCAGTCGTTTATGCTGCGACGTACGTTTTTGACGTGCCAGCAGGTGCGAAGGGTCTTTATACGCTTCCTTTTGTTGAGCCCAACGTTGTTTCGATTCTGGGTGACGACAGCGACCCGCAGCAAGATATCGCCATCGCTCTGGCCATTCCAGGCGAGCTCAATGTTGTTGTTGGTGCTTGCTGCTACGACCTTGGACCTGGTGGTCCTTGTGAAAGCGGTGTTACTGCACAAGAATGTCTAGATATTCAGTCGGCCACCCATGTATTCACCCCTGGCGCAACTTGTCCAGGAGACGGTGGTCCGAACGATCTTAGCGAATGCCCTGCATGTACGGAAGATAGTCAGTGCAACGACGGTGATGCTTGCACCGACGACTCATGCAACACCGCGAGCTTCTTGTGCTCGAACACGCCGATCGCTGGCTGGGACCAAGGGTCGCAGTGCTGCGATGCGGCAACGGGCGACATCTGCTCGCCGGCTGATGCTAACGTCTGTTCAGTCGCTAGCTGTAGTATCGGTGCTAACCGTGGTCTTTGTATCCAGACGGCAGTCGCCGCTGGTGATGCATGCAACGGCGTTGGTGACGATAACCCCTGTACGTTCGACGACATCTGTGCGGCCGACGAAAGCTGCTCGGGTACGGACGTGAATGCGTCGTTGATCGATTGCGTAACTGACGACGACTGCGCCACTGCGACGGGGCTATCTGCTCCTGCTTGCGTTAGCGGAAAGTGCGAATGTTCGCTCGTTCCCGATCTGACGATCGACTTCGACGACAGTGGCAAGGCTGATGGTCTTTGCTTCACAGCTGGTAGCAAGGTTACGGCGACTGTCAACGTGGCTGCAGCGACTGCTCCAGTCAACGGTGGTCAGTTCTTGATCAATTACGATCCTAGCTGCATGCAGTACAACAGTGTTGCTGGCGCTGGCGCTTACAGCGACTTGGTCTTCGGCCCGGTTGTTGACGAAGCTGCTGGTACGATTTTTGTTGTTGTTGGCGTTGGCTTTGGGGCTGGTGACGGTCCTGCTGGTAACTCTTCGATGCTTTCGTTGAGCTTCACGAAGATGGGTGCGAATGCCTGTGACTCGTGCAACATCTGCTTCGATAGCAACAACCCAATGAACACGTACCTTGTGGACAACTCGGGACAGCGCATCGGCGTCAACGGGATTTGCAGTGACAATGTCGTTGCGAATAACGTTATCACGCTCGACGTTCCGGACAGCATCAAGTCGAATGTTGACTGTGGTCAGCCAGACGCAATCATTGGTTGGGATGCTCCGACCGTTTCGGATAGCTGTGGTAACGCTGCCCTGACATGTGTTCAGCAGCACCAGAGCGAAACGAATGCTTCGGCCGCTCCGGCAACTGGCGGCACTTATAATCCAGGTTCAACGAACATCTGCTGTTCAGCTGCTTCGGACTGGTGTGATAAGACTGCTGGTAGCCCGGGGTCCCCGGCATCGGCAGCTAGCGACACGGGTGGCGAAGGTTGCTGGACGGTTGAAGTGAACGACCAGACGGCGATTGACGTTCTCATCGGACTTTCGCCTTCGGCGTCAAGTCAGCCTGGTGACGGACTCACTCGTTGCATCAAGTTCACGTTGTACGCGAACACGATTACAGCGCCTGAGTACTTCAGCGTACCTGTCGAATTCGGTGCTGGCGATATCGTCGGCAAGTCGAACGACGCGTTGAAGATTCCTGGTCACGGTAACTGGGATTGCATTACCGCTTGGGATCAACTCCATACGCTACGCAGCTGTTACCTCTTTGAAAACGGCGACTGTGTAGACGGACGTCTGAGTGCTTCCTTCCGTGGTGATCCTGCGTTTGGTGGTAACTGGCTCATCGGTGGTAACCTTGACGGATGGAAGAAGGGCGTTGCCGGTTCAGAGCCGAGCCTCTACACCATCGACGTGCTTGACTACGGTACATTTGTCAGCCAATTCGGTGCTGACTACGGCACGGGCAACACGGATTGCTCGACCGAAGGTCCGCACGCTGACATCGACGGCGACGGTTTGGTCACGACTGATGACTATGCGTTCATCAGCATGAACTTCCTCACCTCGTCGAAGACCTGCTGTGGTGTTGATGGTCTTCCTGCTGGTACTAGTACTACCGGAATTACCTCGATTACGACCGAGGAACTCCGCCGTACGGGCCGTGGCGACTTGATCGTTGCTGACCTCAATGGTGATGGCGTTCTGAACGTCGATGACATGAATGCGTTCATGTCAGGCGCTCGTCCATCGACCAAAGACAGCTCGACTCGTAAGAGCAGCCGCTAGTCGGTAGTTTGCATTGTGATTCTCGCAGGAGAGGTTAGCTCTTCTGTTAGATAAGAAACCAGAAGAGGCGGTGTTCGGTGTTCATTCACCGACGCCGCCTCTTTTTTTGTGTTCACTGCGGTGAGGACTCAGTGAATTCAGATTCTGAATGATGAATAACGAAAGACGCTCGCGTCGTCATGATGGGACAATCCAAGCTGTAACTATCGGTCTTGTCAGGATGAGCATTTATGCTTTGTAATTGCTGACGCCTAATGGAACTGTCGCAGTGGCGGTCGAATGCCTAGAAGGGCCAAAAGACAGGGATGAGCGGGACGGCGATCGAAGCCATGAGCAGGTTGAGGGGGATCCCCATCTTGAGGAAGTCCTGGAGCTTATACCCTCCAGGCCCATAGACCATGAGGTTAGTCTGGTAGCCAAGGGGCGTCGCAAATCCAAAGGATGCTGCGAGCATGATGGCGATGGCGAATGGGAGAACGCTTACGCCCAAGGACTCTGCGGCTTTTAGTCCGATGGGAAACATGATGACCGCGGCCCCGGCGTTGGTCATCAGTTCTGTGCACAGCATCGTTAGAAGGTATATGGCAGCCAGGGCGACAATCGGCTGATCGCCGGCGACTTGCAGCATTCCTGAGGCAACGCTTTCTGCGATTCCGGTCTTGATCATGGCTTGCGCCAGGCCGAGCGAGGCGGCGATGGCGAGAAGGACTTCCCACTTCACGTTTGCCCGTGCTGCCAGGGGCGACGAGCAACGGAGCATTATCATCCCGCCCGCGGCGAGCATACCAGCCGTGAGTAGCGTCAGAGTTCCGGTTCCGGCGAGCACAACCATCGCTATGAAAACGAAGGCAGCCCGGGTCGCCTTTTCATGACGGGGGGCTCTAAAGCCCTCGATCTTGCTGACCAGGAAGAAGTCTCGCGAGTTTCGCTGTTGATCCAGAAAACTCTGATGAGTTTCTAGAAGGAGTGTATCGCCAGATCGCAGGATGATATCGCCGATTTTCTTCTTGATGCGTACGCCATTTCTAGAAACGGCGATGATTGCTGCGTTGTAAATGGTACGGAATCTTCCGTCGCGGATGGTGCGTCCGACGAGGGGGCAGGTATTCGAGACGACAGCTTCAATGAGCATTCTGCGCGATCTCGGTGCATCGAGTTTAAAAACTTGGTCGGTTGCAGGCGTTAGTCCTCGAATTCGCTGCAATTCGACAACGGATTCGACGATCCCCACAAAGACGAGTCGGTCGTTCTCTTGGAGTCTGGTCTTCGGGCCAACTGCTGCGAGGACTTCGTCGTCGCGGTTGATTTCCATGAGGTACATGGCACGAAGCTGCCGTAGACCCGCTTGTTCAATGGTTTGGCCAGCCAAAGCGCTACCGGTTTCGACCAGCATCTCGATGGTATACTCTTTGGGGTCCGCGAAGTCGCCTTCGACCGGTTTTCTGTCTGGGAGGATGAAGCGACTGAACAAGAGAATATAGATAACCCCAACGATCGCACATGGAAGCCCGACCTTGGCGATCTCGAAGAGGTGTAGCGGTTTGTCGATGTGGGCCTGCTCGACGAGGAGCCCGCTGACAACGAGGTTCGTGCTGGTTCCGATGAGAGTACAGGCCCCGCCGAGGATGGCGGCGTAGCTGAGCGGAAGCATCAATTTCGAGGCGGAAATTCGCTGTTTTTTCGCCCAGTCGTCCAAGACGGGAAGCCACATCGCGACGATCGGCGTGTTATTGACTAATGCGCTCATCCCGAGGACGGGGAGCATCATTCTCGCCTGAGCGGCGAGGACGCTCTTGGGTCTCCCAAGTAGTCTGGTCGCCAGGGAGGCCATGACGCCAGTTTCCTGGAGACCGGCGGCGACTATGTAGAGGACTCCGATAGTGATGACGCCGGGGTTGGCGACTCCGGCGAACGCTTCTTCGGGCGTGAGTATGTTGAAAGCGATGAGGAGGGTGACTGCCCCGATGAAAATCAGGTCAGGGGCTATGCGCGAACAGGCAAGCAGCCCGAATACGAGCAGCAAAACGGCAATCGTCGTCCAAGCTTCCAGGGGCATAGCGGTTCCACCACGCTCCTACCCCTCCGTTTTGGGTCGGTTCACGTAGATTTTGACCACGGTCTGCGTTTTCTTGTCGCCTTTCTTATCGACACGAACGTCGCCGCGTATCCGCTCTCCTATGCGAATTTCCTTGGCGGTTGCGACGACGCCGTCGATGAGAACCTCCGTCTCAGGCGTGATGCTTGCGGTACCGGCGACATCCTGATTGCGCTTCTCGCTGAAGTAGAGGACGGTGAGCTCGCCGGTGCCGTTCGCTTTGAGGTCCAGCCGCTCGACCTTACCTTCAAGAGTCATCACCATTGGGCCATCGTCTTTTTTACTACAGCCAGTAGCGGAAAGGGCGATCGTCGTTAGTACGAGCGCAAGGACGGCGGTTTTCGAAGTAGGGCGGTTTAACGCGTTGGTTTTCATCTTATAGCTCCGTTTTCCTCCCCGAAAGCTATCGGGTGGCCGGGGAGTGTAAACGGGGGGGGAGGTGGCTGCAAATGTGGCGGTCCTAGATGGGACGTCGATCATCGTCCCCCACACATCTTTGGCAGGATTCCCTCTTGTTGAAGAATTTCGATTGTTCGAACTGGTCCGGCACCACAGGCGACGCATATTGTGCGATCGAAGGCGGCGTCATGGATGGCTGAAGCGGTTTCTTGGAGTAATTGATCGTTGGTTGATGGATCGCAGCCGAAACGAACCGCGTGCAGGCGGTGGGTTAGGGTGCGGATCCAATCGGCCGGGTGGGAGACTATCGCGACGCGATCAATATCGAGGCAAATGCCGACCGCCCATGTGTTTGCCGTATCGACCAGGTCTCTCATCTCAATGGGCGACAGGAAGCATCCGCCGCTCGCAATTTCGATCGCCAGTGCGACGCCGGATCGCTCAGCCTCAAACCTTGTCAGGCTGAATAGCTCGTGGACGAAGTTGATGGCGGACTGATAGCTGGGAAATCCAAGATCGCCATCCGACGTGTCAATCGCGGGGAGCGTCAGGTTCAAGCAGTTTGCGCCGAGTCGCGCCGAGGCCGTAAGCGCCGTGATGACGATCTGTGCTTGTGTTTTGGGATCGACTGTCTTGCAGGTCGCGGAAACGGCCACGATAGACGGATGGTCCGCGTGAATAGCTGCAAGAACAGCATCGACTTGTTCGGCGTCTTGGATAGTGCCAATCGCAAGTTCCAGGCCATCAAACCCGAGCCCGGCGGCGGCCGTGGTGTCGGGTGACGACATGGATTCGACCCGACGGGCAGTCTTATACTTGCGGTCAGTGGGGGTTGAGGTTGCCATGGTGTGCCGCGCGAAGTCGTCCTGTCAAAATCCTGTGAGTTGGCTCTGCCTTTGGGGGTGATTATACTCGGAGAGACGCAGGCGTCGAAACGGTTGTTTCGTTAAGTTTTGAGGCTGCCTAGAGGATGGTGCATGCACATATGAGTACCCAATCTGAACAACCTTGCAAGATACATGTCCTACCGGACTTGTTGATCAACAAAATCGCAGCCGGTGAGGTTGTGGAACGACCTTCGAGCGCGGTCAAGGAGCTTGTGGAGAATTCGATCGATGCGGGCGCGACGCAGATCTCTGTGACGATCGAGGACGGCGGGCGCGAGCTTATCCGAGTGACGGATAACGGCTGTGGAATGACTGAGGAAGAGTTGCGACTTTCGGTAACGCCTCATGCGACAAGCAAA
>JAJDDZ010000366.1 GCA_029260025.1 Phycisphaerae bacterium
GTGGCCGTGTTCGCGGCAGCGTTCACGGCAAGTGGGTCGCGTCTCTTCCTCGCCGCATCCCTCCCGGCAGGCGTTTCGGTCTTCGTTCGCCTCGGCTGCGCATTCGTCGCGAGCGGTCCCGGCGTCAGTGCATTCCTTAAAGGCCCCTCGCGCCTCGTGATTGCATTCGCTAACGCAGCCACCACGGTTATCTTGATTTCCTGCGCCATTCGGCTTGCCCCCATCGTCGGGTTTTCCGTTGCCTCCCTCCGCCAGCGCCAAAGTACATCCAGCCAGCAAAACACCGATCACGCCCCAAAGCCGACATCCAGTTCTTTTCATCGTTTTTCTCCGAAAAAACACTTCGACAGTTCCCCAAGACACAGTTTTCTTCATCTCGCCTTGCGGCGACGGCAGCTACCACACCGCCAAACGACGGACAGGCTGTCCGTATTGCAACAGGTTTGAAAACTCGCTTCCGGTTTGCGAGTCCGAGAATAACTCGCCATGCCGGTCCAGTCGCGGTAAACTTCCGAACGCAGTCGGTTGAAGTTGGTGAAGAATAATTTGGAGCGACAAGCGCAAATGGGTTACACGGACTTACAAAGCTTCATTGCAGACCTTGAATCTCGCGGACAGGTGCACCGCGTCACGACTGAGGTCGATCCGATCCTGGAGATTTCCGAGATCGCCGACCGAGTTTCCAAAGCACCCGCCGCCGGGAACTCCCCGCCTCCGCCAACCGATCCCGTCCACGGAACGCGCGGCGGACAGGGATTGGTCTTCGACAACGTCAAAGGATCGGACATCCCCGTCGCGATTAACATCTTCGGAAGCTACGAGCGTATGCGACTCGCCCTCGATGTTGAGAGTTTCGAAGCGCTGGCAGATCGCGTTCAGCAACTCGTCAAACCCGACATGCCAACGTCGCTTCTGGATAAAATGAAGAAACTTCCGCAACTCGCCAAGCTCGCGAGTTTCGGACCCAAGGTCGTCAAGCGGGGCATGTGTCAAGAGGTCGTGCATACCGACGACGCGAATCTTCTCTCGCTTCCTATCATCCAATGCTGGCCACGCGACGGCGAGGCGGGATACGGGGCAAGACCAGCGGATGCGACGAACGCAACAGGACGATTCTTCACGTTTTCCGGTATCTATACAAGGGATCCCGATAGCGGCGAACGAAACGTCGGTATGTACCGCGTACAGGTCTGCGGACCGAAGCTCGCTGCCATGCACTGGCACATGCATCATGACGGCGCGAGACACTGTCGAAAATACAAAGCTCGCGGCGAGAAAATGCCCATCGCGATTGTCATGGGGGGCGAACCCGTTTTGCCGTACGCTGCGACTTGCCCACTTCCACCCGACGTCAGTGAGCTTCTATTCGCGGGATTCCTAAACGACGGTGGTATCGAGTTGGTCCCATGCAAGACCGTCCCCCTCGAAGTCCCTGCCAATGCCGAAATCGTCGTCGAGGGGTGGGCCGATCCCGAAGAGCTTATCTGGGAAGGTCCGTTCGGCGACCACACAGGGTTCTACTCGCTTGCGGATCGTTACCCCGCGCTGCATGTGACCGCGATCACCCATCGCAAGAACCCGGTCTATCCAGCAACGATTGTGGGCGCGCCGCCGCAAGAAGATTACTATCTTGGCAAAGCAACGGAGCGCGTTTTCCTCCCGCTTCTGCAGATGCTCATCCCGGACGTGATCGATTACTCGCTACCGATGTTCGGCGCGTTTCATAACTGCGTTTTCGTCAAAATCAAGAAGGAATACCCGCTGCAAGCTCGCCGCGTTATGAGTAGCATCTGGGGCGCTGGTCAGATGAGTTTTTGCAAGATGATTGTCGTCGTCGACGACCATGTAAACGTCCACGACGAGCAAGACGTCCTGTTCCACATGGGGGCAAACGTTGATTGGCGAAGAGATACAGTGATCGTCGATGGTCCATGCGATATTCTCGACCACGCAACCCCGTACTACGCAGCCGGCGCAAAAATCGGAATCGACGCCACGCGAAAAATCGCCGGCGAGGGCGTCGTGCGAGAGTTCCCCGACGCGCTGGAGATGCCTCAGAACATCCGCGACCTCGTGGAAAAACGGTGGAGCGAATATGGTATCTCCTAGGCGCATCAAGCTTCTCCCGGACCGACTTGGAACCGGCGTATGTTGCATCTTACCTTTGCTCGCGGTTTACGGTTGCAAAGAAGGGGACAAGCCCAGCGCGACCGCACAACTCGAAAAATCCGCTCCTAAGTCCACGGACATCCTCATCTTCCCGAGCGAACTGCGAGTTAAGGACGAATCAGCCAACATCTTCCTCTCCCGGGCCATGAAAACCTGCGGCGACGGCGAGTACGAATCCTTCCGTTCGCTTTGGAGCGTCACAGAAGACCCTCTTCCGCGCGGCGATTTCGATCAAGGCTGGCACGCTGTTCAGGAAATCAGAATCCGCGCCTTCCAGCAAGTTTTTCTTGAAGGAGGGCGAGACGGCAAGCAGCCCAAGGGTGAAACGGTCTACGTCGTCTTTGCCGACGTAAGTCTCGATCCAGAGCATCGCGCCGGCGAGCGCGAACCCAATCGTGAAGCAGCACTCATGCTCGTTCAAGAGAAAAACGAATGGCGACTCGCCAAAGCACCAGCGAAAATTCGCAAGTGGGTCAAGAACCTCGCCCAAGAACCAAGGGAGCTCCCATCGCCACCTGCATCGCCTCATACATCAAACAAGACCGAGCCGCGCCCGTAAGGAAGTGGTTCCTCGAAAGCGTCCAATCGTCCGCGCCAACGCTTCCCGAAAGTCACCCCACACAGCTCCCATCTAAAAGAAATCTTCCCGCCAAACGATTTTTCCCTTGCTTCACAAAGTCGCATTGCGCATACTTGATAACAGAAGGCCACTAAGGTCTCGTCTCGAACTTGTTTCGAGATAAAAAAATCGGTGAAGCTCCGCTAAGGCCGACTAGCGCGCAAAGGATGCGCCAGGCTGGGTTGCGGGGCTTCCGATTTATCTACCCCGCAACAAAATCACAACAAACTAACGCAACTCACAGCGTCGCGCGAATCAAACCGCCTCCGATAATCGCACTCTTTGCTGGACGCCCCTTCTAACCCGAATAAACTGACCCCTCAAGGGCAGAAAACCGACCCGGGAAAGGAGTCCACCTCGATCATGGCGGATCAGTCGTTCGTACATCTCCATCTCCACACGCATTACAGCTTGCTCGACGGCGCGACGCGTATCGAGGGACTGATCCAGCGGGCCAAAGAGTACGAAATGCCCGCGGTCGCCATCACCGACCACGGAAATCTCTTCGGAGCCGTCGAGTTCTACTCAGCTGCGAAAGCGGCAGGCATCAAACCCATCATAGGGTTAGAGGCTTACCTCGCGACCGGCGGCGACCATCTCAAAAAAGACCCCGGACTCGGGAAGGACGCGTACCACCTTCTCTTACTCGCTCAGAACGTCGAGGGCTACCATAACCTCATGCGCCTCGCCAGCATCGCCTACACCAAAGGGTTCTATCGAAAACCCCGAATCGATAAAGGCTTACTCCGCGAACTTTCCAACGGATTGATTTGCACCAGCACCTGCATCGGTGGCGAAATCCCCCAGGCGTTTCTCAAAAAAGACCGAAAGGCCGCCGAAGACCTCGCCAAGACGTACCTCGATATCTTCGGCGAAGATCGCTTCTTCGTAGAGCTTCAAGATCATCAGATGCCCGAGCAGAAAATGCTCAACCCGGAATTAGTCGATCTCGCCAACAAGATCGGCGTCGCAACTATCGCAACCAACGACGTCCACTATCTCGACGAAGATGACGTCGAAGCCCACGATGTCCTTTGCTGCATCAACACCGGCAAGTTGCAATCAGAAGAAGAACGCTTCAAATTCCCCTCCGGGGAGTTTTATTTCAAAAGTACCGAGAAGATGTCGGAGCTTTTCGCCGACCATCCCGACGCAATCAGAAACACACTCCACGTCGCGGATATGTGCAACCTCGAGCTGGACCTGACGCAGCGCTTTTCGCCAGTCTACAAGATCCCCGACGACATTATTGACGACAAGGGCAAAGTTCTCGACGACTCCACCTACCTGCGGAATCTAGTTTACGAAGGCGCAACAAAACTCTACGGCGAGATTTCGTCCGAACTCCGCACCCGTATCGACTACGAGTTAGAGGTCGTCACAAGCAAGGGGTTCGCGAGCTATTTCCTGATCTTCTGGGATTGCGTTCGCTTTGCTCGCGAAAACGGCATCCCGGTCGGCGCTCGCGGCAGTGGTTGCAGCTCTGTCATCACCTACGCGCTTCGCATTTCCACGCCAGACCCGATTCGCTACGGGTTATACTTCGAGCGTTTCATGGATCCCGACCGCGACGAAATGCCCGATATTGATCTCGATATTTGTCAAGCAGGTCGCGCGCAACTTCTCGACTACGTTCGCCAGAAATACGGACACGTCGCTCAGATCATTACGTTCGGAACCCTCAAGGCGAAGGCTGCGGTCAAGGACGTCGCCCGCGTCATGGGGATCGGCTTTGAAGAGGCGAATAACCTCACGAAGTTGATCCCCGCCGAGTTGAACATAACGATCGACAAAGCCCTCGAACAGGAGCCCGAGCTACTCAAAAAATACAAAGAGGACGACACCGTCCGGCGCACCCTAGACATCGCCCGTCGCTTGGAGGGCGTCGCCAGAAACGCGGGCATTCACGCCGCGGGGGTCGTTGTCGCCGACAAACCGCTCGAGAACTTTCTCCCGTTGTATAAGCAAGCGGGGCAGGACGCGCTCATCACGCAGTTCGATGGCCCAACCGTCGAGAAGGTCGGATTGCTCAAGATGGACTTTCTCGGTCTACGAACGCTCACAACGCTTGAACGCGCCCGTCAGCTCGCCGAAGTGCGCACTGGAAAATCTATCGACCTGGACGAGGTCGACCTTACCGACGCCCGGGTCTACGAGCTATTCGCACGAGGCGACACAAAAGGCGTTTTCCAGTTTGAATCCGGCGGAATGCGCGACGTCATCATGCGCATGAAACCAAACCGCATCGAAGACCTCATCGCCGCCAACGCGCTCTTCCGACCGGGGCCAATGGAGTACATACCCGACTACGTCGCTAGAAAGCACGGCGACAAGTGGACAACTCCGCACCCCATCATGACCGACGTCCTCAGCGAGACGTACGGGATCATGGTCTATCAAGAGCAAGTATCGCGAATCGTCAACCGTCTCGGCGGCGTCGAGCTAAAGGCGGCTTTCCGTCTGGCAAAAGCGATCAGCAAGAAAAAAACCAAAATGATCGAGGCGATGCGCGAGCCTTTTCTCGATGGCTGCGAGGCGAACGGCGTCAAAAGAGAAGTCGCCAACCAGGTCTTCGAAGACATTCTAAAGTTCGGTGGCTACGCTTTTAACAAAGCCCACTCAACCGGATACGCACTCGTTGCATTCAAGACCGCTTGGATGAAAGCGTATTACCCCGTCGAATTCATGGCTGCGGTGATGACGTTCGAGATGTCAAGCACCGACAAAATATCGGAATATCGCGACGGATGCACGGACATGGGCATCGGAATCGAACCCCCTGATATCAATAAGAGCGCCCACGACTTCGTTGTCGAAGAAGCGATCGAGGGCGGACTAACGGTTCGCCCGCGCGGCGCAGCCAAGAGCGCCGCCGCCAGACTCGGGAAAATCCGATTCGGACTAGGCGCCATCAAAGGCGTCGGATCCAAAGCGGTCGACGCCATCGCCGACGAGCGCGAAGAGAATGGCCCCTACAAACATCTCTTCGAGTTTTGCGAACGTGTCGATCTCTCAGCCGTCAACCGAGGCACGATCGAGGCCATGGTCTGCGCTGGCGCGTTCGATTCAACCGGCGGAATGCGAAAAGCACTCGTGGACGCCCTCGACCGCGCCATCTCAGTAGGCCAATCAGCACAACGCGACAAGAGAATCGGTCAGATGGGTCTCTTTGGCGCTCCCGACGACGCAGGCGAGCAAGAAAACGCACCACCCGATCTCACTTCGGCTGAGTGGAGCGAGTCCGAAATGCTCAAACGCGAAAAAGCGGTCCTCGGGTTCTATGTCACCCGTCATCCGCTCGCAAATCGGCAGCACCTGCTCCAATCATGTACGACAGCCACCACCGCCGACCTGCACAACCTCCCCGACGGTCGCGAGATCGTCCTGGGCGGAATGGTTTCGACCGTGCGAACCGTCGTCGCACGCAACGGTAGAAACGCCGGAAAACAGCTCGGGATTGTTACCATCGAAGACCTCACCGGGAAGGTTGAAGCGGTTCTCTTTTCTGATAACTATTTGAAGTTCCGTTCGATCGTGGTCCCCGACGCGATCCTGTTTCTCGAAGGCACCGTCGATCAAAAACGCGAAGAACCAAGCGTCAAAGTTCAGAACGTCATCCCCGCGGAGGAAGCCCTCGAACACCTAGGCAAAATGCTCATTCTCAACGTCACCGATCAGACCCCAATCGACCAATTAGCCACTCTTTTCCGCGCACACCAAGGCAGTTGTCGAGTCTATCTAGACATCTCGACCCCCAAGGGTTTTGTCGCCCAGATCGAGTGCAATCAGGGCCTACAAGTCGCCTGCACGCACGAGTTCATTGCACAGCTTCTCGCGATCGCCCCCGAGACCAACCCCCAAGTCTTGGGTCCGCGAAGGATGCTCATCCCGCTACCCGGCAATGAAATAGCCGCCGCATCCGTCGTTGCAAAGTCCCAGCCTGCCGTCGCGTGTGTCGCCTGATTTCCCGCCATTCTCGCGAGCACTCATTTTCAGCCCCGCAGAGTATATTTTTCGGACCGATCACGGAATTAGCCGCTGGTGTATCGTCTCAGCGTCCGAATAATCGAATTCCTAACTGGAATTGACAGGGAACCCGATCGACGGGCGTCTCTATTGGTGATGATGGCAATGCCAGCTACAGAAGATTTCGAGTCAGAACTGCCAGTGATCGACGCCATACGCGGTGGCGATCGCTACGCGTTTAAGGAGCTGGTGGAGCGACACGACGCCTGGGTTCGTGGCGTGGTCTACGGCGTCCTTGGCAAAAGGGATTGTATCGACGATGTCTGTCAGCAAGTCTGGACACAAGCATGGCGGCGAATCGGTGAGTTGCGCGACAGTGCCGTGTGGCGCTCTTGGCTATACCGACTCACGAAAAACGCTGCGATCGACGCCGGACGAGAAATCACCCGTCGCCGCAACAGACTTCCGTCGACTTCGATCGAATTCGCAAGCGCCCAGGCAGCGACAAACGAAGACGATGACACGACCAGCGAACGTCACGGTAAGGCTCTCGACGCGATCCGCGGTTTGCCCGCGTTGTACCGCGAACCGTTTGTCCTAAAACACATGAACGGTTGGAGCTACAAGCAGATTGCAGAAACGCTGGGCCTTCCAGTGGACACGGTCGAAACCAGACTGGTGCGAGCAAGACGCTTCTTGCGAGAAGCACTAAGAAACGAACTCTCACGGTGAGAGGTGAGAAACCATGGGTGATGTAAACGATAAACTAGAACGATTGATCGTACGCGGCCTGGATGGCGTGCTCAACGATGAGCAGCAGCTTGAGCTGGATCGCGAACTCATTCGCAACCAAGGCGCCCGGCGAATGATGGACGAGTACCACGCCGCCGACGAACTCGCCGCCGCTGCCCTCGCCGACATTGCGTCGCAGGCAATCGGCGCAGATCAAATCGTCGCGGTAGCAACGCAAGAAGCGACGGCCATTGCGACGCTACCCCGTCGATCGAGTCGAACTTGGCTACTAATCCCCGGAGCAATCGCTGCTGCGGTACTTGCGATGGTCATCCCAAAACCGAGTTTAGAGTCGCCAAAGACCCGCTTGGCCCCGATCGTTTCGACGACGCAGTTGCTGTCGCCAGCCGAGCATCTTGGCACGTCGAAGTCATTGAATCAAGACAATGCCCCGATGCAAACCGTCGGCAACAAACCGTCAATTCGCCGTCGCGCTGGCACCGAATGGATCGGCGTCATGGGGGACGACGGAAATGTCTATTGGATAGAAGTGGAAAGGTCACGCACAATTCGCACACCTCAAAGTCAGAAGCGAAGCGGCGGGACCTTCTTGGAAATGTAGAAAAATGGTAGGCAGATCGCACGACGTGTGCGATTGCCCAACACACAAACTGGCGAGCAGAATGGAGTCCTTACGATGAAAATGTGGCTACTATATACGTTAATTGCTGCGGTCCCCTTTTATCTCGCAGCAATGACCGCCGAAGCAGGCGAACCAGGCTGCGACGGCGAGGCGAAAATTGTCGTCGTTAAATGCGAGGGCGAAGGTGATAACGTGAATTGCGTTCATTCGGGCGATGGTGACGGAGCAGAGATCCTTGTCGAAGTGCTCGGCGATGGCCCTAACGACTTTCACTGGATTGCCGATGGGGGCGAAGGTCATCGAATAATCATCGAAGCTGATGGCCATGGCGACGAAACAGCATTCGCGACAGCTGTTATTGAGATGAATGGAGATGATGACGGGCACGGCTTCGCCTTTGTTGCGGGTGAAGACGATGATAGCAATGCAAAGCACAAAATTCGCTTGCTTAGAGGGCAACTTGCCGGGGCTCAGAAGGGGGCATTCCTAGGTGTCAATTTAACCTCTTCGTCGAGCAACGACGGTAAGAATGAGGGCGGAGTACGCATTAGCGGCGTCGTCGATGACGGCCCTGCGGCAGCGGCCGGGCTAAGAGCAGGCGACGTAGTTCTCGCAATCGGCGACGACTCCGTGACCTCAGGAATGAGTGCACTTACCAAGGCTCTTCGCGCCCGCGAGCCCGGCGACGAAGTCCAAGTCGTCGTTCTCCGCGAAGGCGAGGAGGTATCGTTTTCCGTCACCCTCGGTTCGCGCGGGAGCATCGCCACGAACTTCGCGTTTGGCCCCGGCGGTATTGGCCAAATCGAAGACAACGTCAAGGCAAGGGGCCACATGGTCTTAAGAAACGGCGATGGAGACTGGGAAGTCAAAGACCTCGGTGACCTTGAAGCTCTCAAAGACCTACCGCAAAACATCAGAATGTTCATGCCCAAGATGGGATCGCGATCAATTTCGATCTCTGATGAGGGCGGCGAAAAGGTCATTTCAATCAACCGAAGCAGTGACGGCGAAACGCTGGCGATCGAACAACGAGGCGGCGAGATCACCATAACCCGTGTCGATGTAGACGGCGAAGAGACCACTGATACCTACGCCAACAAGGACGAGTTGAAAACATCAGATGAAGAGGCGTTTGACCTTCTTGAAGGCGGCACCGGCAACGTTTGGGTTTTCGATCAAGAAGGTACGGGCGACGAAGACGGAACATTCGACTTCCACTTTGACGTTGACACGAACGACTTCCACGAAGACATCGCACAATGGCGCGGCGAACTCGACGGAACCCTAGGCGAAGCTCGCGAAGCGTTCGAGCTCGCCATGGAAGAACTCGGGACGTTGAAGGAGGGCCTTCACGATCAGCACCGCGAGAAATTTGATCGTCTTCATCACCTATTCGAGCAAGACGGCGAGGGTAAGAATCTTAGAATTCCAGGTGCCGCTCACTTCGAATTCCTGACCAAACCAAAGCATACCTTCGAGGTACGCTCCGACGGAACCATCGAAGTCAAAATCCGGAAGGGCGATTCAGAGCTCGTCCAACTATTTGATGACCCTTCGGATATGGAAGACCGCGAGCCAGCGTTATACGAGAAATACAGCAAGCTCATGAACGATAACGAATAACCAACAAGACCGTACTACCTCATCGGTCTCGAAAAAGGGCGGGGGTCGAATTCGAATCGATCCCCGCTATTTTTCTAGGCTCAAGTCGACTAGTTGTTTTCTGCACCTTGATTGATCCAATCTCGGATCAGACCGATTTCCGCATCACTCAACACCGGAGCAAAAAGCGGCATCCGATTTCCGGTCGGCGGTGAGATCGAGGACACCTTGAGGTACAACAGACTCGCGGCCGAGTCACCCGGTACCACGAGGATCAGATCCGATCGTTGAACGCTCGGAACACCAACGATCAAGTCATAAGCTTCACCGTCGGTCAGGTGTGATGGGATCCGCGCTGAATCGGCATTCCCGCCCGGACTATGGCAACCGGCACAGGCTGTCGTGAAGATCGGTTGAATCTCTACTGAGAAAGAGACCGTCCCACCCGTTCCACCATTGCCAATATCGCCGCCGGTGTCCGTCGGCATGAAGGTTGTCGTACAAGATGCGCCAAGAACAGACATCACCGCGCCAGCGCAATCAACCAGCATCGACGTAAAAGGCCTTTTTCTGTCGTACATCCCCTGTCCTTTCAGTTAACGGTCCGTCCTGTTGAATCGCCAACCTCGTAATCTATACCCCAAATGATGCTCGGTCTTGCAGAAAGCGAAAATTCTCGGCGATTTCAAAGAGATTCTCGAGCGCTCACGGACGACCCCCCCAGGCTGTAAACGAAGGGCATCCGATCGCCGCTGGCGTACCGCGTGAAAAAAACGTGGCGGTCTCATGAAGCAAAGAGTGAGGAATCGCGCTGGCGTAGTTCGGTGGATCGGCTCCTACGACCGATCCGACGTCACCGCTCGAAGGTGCGGCTCATCGACCAACCAACAAGCTGTGTATCGCGCCCATAAACCCGGGGATCAGATACAAAAGTCTTACCCTCATTCCCCAACAGATACCGAGTCCCAGAACGTATGCGGTCGTCGCACAAATTGTCACCTTTGCTTGCCCATCCAGGCACCGCAATCGCCGTTGGCCAAGTCGCCGAAGGCGTCTCAGGACTCACGGGCACCGAGCCGCTTTCGACCTGCCATTCACCAAGAAGAGCGAGAGATTTCTCTACCGACGGCGAATCTTGATCGTTCGTGAGAAGAGCGATGCACCCAAGGCTAGTTGTCTCTGGCATAGCAGGCTAGGCGACTCGATAACCGAACTCGCTCCGTGAACCGCTCGCCAACACAAGTCGATTGACAACGGATTGTTTCCAAGAAGCGCCCATGACAAGTTGAATATTGTCGGCTCTCTTCATGCGCTTGAGAATCTAGAATACGTCCCAATACTAGGTCCCGAAACTCTTCAACAACCCGTGTAGGATCTGCGCTAGTCCAATAAACTTTGATAGGACAGGCGATCAACATTTCGGCAGGATTTTCACTGGCGTTCGTCCAGAACATATTGGACATTCTACCATGAGGACGTGTCGCGAGGGATCAGTGGGTGTTGCTTGACGCACCAGCGTCAAAGAAAGGAGCGTTCCTCGATGTGTAACTTCTTCAAGAAAATAAAACTGTTTTCCAGGTCCGAGGATGGACCAACATCCGTGGAATACGCCGTCTTGATAGCCGTGATCTGCATCGCGGTCATCGGTGCTCTCAGTTCGTTCGGAGTCCACATGGATGCCTTGTATACGACTATCGAAACGACCGTTCCTCCGGGCGCCGCGTCGTGAGGCGGGGCACCATAGAGGGTTATCGGCGTTAGTTAATCACTAGGACGTATCGTAGTTTTGATCGAGCGAGTCAAAAGGACTCAATTCGCTCGATCCGTTCGACGGGCAGAGAACGTCAAAGTCGTAGCAATAACGGCTTCGATTCGTATTGCGATGACTCTCACAGGGAGGTCGGAGTAGAGTCGTGAAGGGTGGGTGCTTGGCTGCGCCTCGTTGGCCTTCGTAAGATTACTTTGGTTGAACAAGTATGTTTCAGCCAAATGGAAGCAGGAGTCACGAGATGAAAGCATTTGTATGCCGTGCGAAGTGTCTTCTGAAGTCCGAAGATGGACCGACCGCAACAGAGTACGCGGTCATGCTGGCCCTGATTATTGTTGTTGCACTCGGCGCGATAACCGGGTTGGGCACCACGGTCGATACGGTCTTCACCAACGCCGATGCGAGTCTGCCAACGGGCGCCGCACCGTAGTGATGATTTCTTACGCCCGTGTCGCTTCCGGCGACAGGGGCGTTCTGGCGAGTTCGCGGTTGCTTCGGGGGTCTCCATTTCCTCGACATCCGAGATACGCACGCCAGGGTTCACCTCTCCGAGGTACCGTTCGGAGAAAAAGCTGAAGATGTTCAAGTGTAGTTTGAAAGTGTAATTGAGTTTTTCGACCCCCTCGAAAGTTCGGAGTAATCCAGATGGATCATGCTTTTTGGAATGCCACATGTGCGATTCTTATTCCCGGTATCTTATTGGCATCATGGATCGACTACGCACAGAGAAAAGTGCCAAACTGGTTAAACCTTGCCCTTCTTGTAGCAGGGTTCACCGTTCAGGCTTACTTCTTCGGTTGGTCTGGAGTTGGAACTGGGGCGGTGGGCATGCTTGTCGGATTCGGCGTGCTCATTGTACCGTGGATGATGCACGGAATGGGTGCCGGTGATGTCAAGTTGATGGCTGCCATAGGAGTTTGGCTTGGACCACTGATGACCGTCTATTCATTCGCGCTCGGCGCAGTCATCGGTGGTGTCGCCGCAGTGATCATGATTCTATCGACGGGTCGCCTTCGCATGGCGTGCGTCAATATCGGCCTAATCATGGCCAAGTGCTCAAATCGTGCGGCTCTATTCGATGAGACCGCGTCTGCAAAGAGTTTCGGTCAAACGTCGCAATTGTTGCCCTACGGTGTTCCGCTGACCGGCGGCACGCTCGTAATACTTGCGGCCAAGATGTTCGGTTGGTGGGGGATCTAAAAATGAAATTGAATTCGATAGTAAGACATACCTCGCGGAAACGCGATGGAAAACGAAATCGAGCAGCTGCGGTTGTCGAATTCGCGGTCGTGCTCCCGCTACTACTGACGATCCTCTTCGGGATCATCGAGTACGGCTGGATCTTCATGGTACGTCAGACTCTGCAAACGGCTGCTCGAGAGGGATGTCGCGTCGCGGTGCTTCAGAGTTCGACCGCGCCCTACGCAAACGTTACCAGTCGCGTAACGACGATCATGGCCCCGACCGGGTTGGGCTTCACAGTGAACATGACCCACGCGAACGCGGGCGACCCAATCGAATCAGTCGAAGTCACTGTCCCGTACGCTGATGTATCCCTCATGGGAAATTTCTTCGGACCACGGTCAGGAAATCTCGCCGGAACATGCAGCATGAGAAAAGAAGGCTTCACTGGATAGAGAATTAGTCACCAAGGGAACAGGAGCTTTAGCCGCGACCCGCAACAACGGGCGCGGCTAACCTCGTTTTCAGCACTAGAAGCCCACTACCGTCGCGCAAAGGACTCGATCCCGACGCGGGGCTTATTTTTGCGCGCGGTAGATGAAATACCTCGCAAAACATTCCGATAAACAGTCGTTATTCCGTAACGGGACACCTGCGTTGGGTGGTTTCCGCGAGCAATAATGAAGAACTGGGGAAATGGGCCG
>JAJDDZ010000367.1 GCA_029260025.1 Phycisphaerae bacterium
AACGTCTATATTTGAAATTGGTTGGGCTGGGGTACTCCCCATCCTTCTGTGTTCTTCATTGAACGCGGCAAAGAAAAGCTTCCCTCTGTCTTTGTAGAGCGTGCGCGCTGGCTGCGCTTACGTTTAGGGGATTCTGTGCGCATTTGCAGGTCTATCGCGGTTGTTTGCGGCCTTTGGCTACTTGGCGCGGGGTGTGTTTCAACGCCTTTCGATCACCAATCCAAGGCCCGACTCGTCTCTCAGAGTTCGGGCGATCGCATCTTGGCGAAAGAAGCTAACGAACGCGGGCTTACATTCGTCGAGGAAGGGAAACTCGATCTGGCCGAGGCGGCGTTTCGGGAAGCGATTGCTGCAGATCCGCGATTCGCTCCAGCCCATAACAACCTTGGGCTCGTCTTGCTCGGCAAAGGCGAATTCTACGATGCTGCGAATGCATTCAAGACTGCAAGCAAGATACAGCCGAACGCAGCCGAGCCGATCGCGAATCTCGTTCGGCTCTATAAAGCGGTGGGGTGGGAGAAAGAAGCGGCGAAAGTGAAGAGCCGGACTCGGACTTTGAAGCAACTCGTCGAATTGGACGCAGGTCAATAGCGGAAACAACGAACATGTTTGAAAGCACGGAAGGGATCGAACTATGAAGCTAGATCGTTATCGCAAGAGCATTTTTGTCATTTTAGTAGGTTTCTTGATTTCGGTGTTCGTTAACTTGGCTGTAATCCAGCATGCCCGTGGCGGACTGGAACGGGAAGAACGCGGTGGCAGGGCCTCTCCAGGGAGGACATCTGACCCATCTTACTCATCATTATCCAGGGATTGCGGCGGCGGGGGTGACGGCGAAGGTGGTGGCGACGGTGATGGAGACGGCGATGGTGATGGCGACGGTGATGGAGATGGAGACGGCGACGGCGACGGCGACGGCGACGGTGACGGTGACGGTGACGGCGACGGCGACGGCGACGGTGGTACCGGTGGTGGCTCAGTGGACCCCGACGGCGGAGGTGAGCCAACTGATCCAGAGGAAAGCGCATGCATTGGTCAAGGACCAGTTCCCGGTTTCCCACACATGCTGGAAGACTGTATACCATACTACGCGTCGCAGCCAGTTTCTCCGGGTCCTGTTGTTAACTTGAAAATCAACGGTGAGAAAAGGAAGACTGTCTTCCTCGGCAACGGCGCGGCCTACGTGCGCCAAACTGATTTGTACTACCGTACATTCGGTATCGACTGGCTTCACAGACGGACTTATTCCTCGGAGTACGAACAGACCGCGACGCTGAATTGGCACGGCGAGGGATGGTGGGCCAACGAGATGACGAACATCGTTGTCGCGGGCGCGGAGGGAGCGAGTACGATCACGTGGCAAATCGGGGCCCACAATTCAATCACGTTCACTTACAACAGCGGCACGGGCTTGTACAATTCGCCGGACGATAATTTTCTTTCCACGATCAAATTCGAAAGCGGCAACGATCAGTACCTGATCGCGCAACCCAACGGTTGGACTTGGAAGTATCATGACGCCGGGCATATGCACGCGGGCCTTCTCAAGGAGGTCTCAGATCCTTCAGGGTCGTCGGCAACGTTCACTTACGACGGCTCCAGCAAACTCGATTACGTGACGATCTCAAATGACGGAGCCAGCGTTGGGCGAAAGATTGACTATGTCTACCTGCAAAACCCCGACGTCAACGAAAACAAATTGGAAAAAATTCTTGTCTACAAGTCGACTACCACGAGTAGTGCGAACCTTGTCAGCGAAGTTGACTATAAGTATCACGAAGGTAGCAGCGATGGATTCGGTACGCTCGGCGATCTTTTGAAGGTAACAGTCAAGCGAATTGCGACCGTTGAGGCAACGGCGGGCGATCTATCCATCAGCGTAGAATCGTTCTATAGGTATTTCACGGCGTCCGGCGAAGAACACAGACTTCGATACGTGCTGGATTCGGAGAACGCTCAGCGACTCACTGTCGCAAAGGGTGATCCACTCACACAAACGAATACAGACTGGGAAAGCTACGCGAACGTTGAGTACGCCTACGGCATCGACGGACGCGTGAGCCAGACGGACGAACGGCGCGGTGGCTCAGGTTGCGGGTGCGGAGGCGGGGGCGACGCGGGTACGACGACCTACGGTTGGGAGGTCAACACCGGAACTCCCAACGTGAACACTTGGATGATTCGAGGAACCGCAAACCGCGAGGATGACACACAGGTTGTTTTCGACCTGAATCGCCTTTACCGACCGCTCAACGTTATCCTGAAAGACAACAAGGATACACCGACACGCGACAGGATCGCCAACTTCGTGTACGGAACAGGTGGCGCATCGGAAAACCGGCTGACAAAGAAATACAACCCATCGGCGGTCTATTCCTACTTACCATCGACGCATTCTGTGACGTATTTTTCCACTGTTGGAAGAGTAGTCGAGTACGATTTTGATTATGCCACCAATACCTATGATGGCTACCTGAAAAAGATTAAGGTCAAAGAAGGTGCCTCTGGAACACCGACCACGACGCGTGAATACGGCCGAACGATTTCGGAGCGCCCTGACATAGTAACTTCCCGCACGGTCTATGAGTCGAGTGGCGAGCTCGATGGGCGGACGACGAACTACGACTACACATTCTACGATTCAACGAACAAATATCAGATAAAGCAATTGACTCGGAAGCGTCCCGCCGTTTCAATCGTTAACAACGGACCGGGTACGGTCGATGCAATGCGCGCGACCGTAGAGTCTTATTACGATTCCCGTAATCGAAAGCTCCGTTGGAAGCGCGATGCTGAAGGGTATCTGCACTACTACGGGTTTGACGATTCTACAGGTCGCCGGAATCTCTGGGTCCACGATGGCGAACTTACATCGGGAGACATCATCGACGACACCTGGGACGGAAACGCTCATGGTGGACTGAGTCTTGACGACGACACACCGTTTGCGCGCAAGACGAGCGAGACTGCGCTCGAAACTATCAGCCAAGCCGAACGTGACGTTCTCGGCCGTGTTCGCAAATATACGGATCCTGGCGGTATGGTGACCTACCGTGTGTTCGCGGACGACGAAACGCGCGTCTACCCGGCCTGGGACGCGACCACTTACAAGACCCGACGACCGATCCGAATCTACGGTCGTGACAAGAGCGGCAGATCGATCGAGTTCCGCGCGCTTAAGACCACATTTGCGCCCACAAAAGACACGAATAATGAGCCCGATGGAAAGGAATCACCATCAAATGCAGATTATGTATCCAGGTCTGTGCGTACGATCAACGATTCCGGGAAGCTGACGGACGCCCGACAGTACCATTCTTTCCCGACGTCGGGCAAGGGGAGCCGCTATACCCATTACTTCCAGACGGATCTTCAATACGACTCGATGGGGCGTGTAGAATATCGCGTTTCGGATGTGGCCAAAGACGATGTAGCTGAGGACATCGAGCAGGTAACACAATACACCTACGATTACACCGGACGGACAATCAAGGTTCAAGAGGGTGTCAGTGATGACAGCCACAATGCTGCAACGGCGGACCTTTCGCTCTTGAGTACGCTCAAGACAACGGCAGAGTATTTCTATGACGATCCCGATACTGACGCGACGCCCGAACAAGGCGACGGCGACGGAAACCTCAGCTGGGTACGGCGGTATCACGGCGAAGGCGGAACCGACTATGACGATACGGAATTTCGATATGACTGGCGCAATCGCCGTCAAGTTATTTTTCCCCCCGCAGCGCCGTATACACTGCTCAAGCACGATAACCTTGGTCGCGTCACAGCAGCAGGAACGTTTACCAGCAAAACTGATCTTGCTCCGGGCGCGGATCCCGCATCAACGAACAATTCCGCCCGCGTTGGCTACAATGAGACCGACTATGGTGAGTCGGGACGAGTCGCGAGATCCGTCAGGTATGACCTACCCAGCGCCAGCCCACCGACCAATGCACTCGAGTCGGAATACTACTACGATCGGAGAGGCTATGTTTGGGCCGTGGACGCACCAAACACGGGAAAGCGATTCACGAACTACGATGGACTTGGTCGTCGTAAGCGGACGTTCTCCGGAACTCAGTTCGACCCGTCCGCCCGGGGTGGAACCAAGTATATTTCGGCAACGGGGGACGACCAGTACAAGCCCGAATATCCTGACGACGATGAAGGGATTGTTCAGCTTACCGAATACACGTTCAACGATGTGGGTCAGGCTACGCAGATCGTGAGCAAAGAGCTCAACCACGACGATACGAACGGGATGAACTTGACGACGTCAGACTACGTGCGAACATATGCCTACAACTACTATGACGAGTCGCATCGTCTAACGGACAGTGCGTATTTCGGTACGAATTCCAGCACAGGGTGGAAAGACAACACCACGGCTCCGACGTACGGAACGTCCGCCCCAACGCGCAGTGATGATGTTCTTGTCACTACCTATTCCGACGAAGCATACGTTGCAGTAAGTGATACAAACCTCGACGAAGGTCGCTTTACGACGGTAACAGGTCCGAAGGGGATCGTTTCCAAGACAGTTACTGATTGGCTCGGCCGAACTCTCCTTAAGATCGAAGATGAGGGCAGCGGAAAGCTCAACCGCATGACCCAATACCAGTACAACGCAGCGGGAAGCCTTGAACGCATTACGTTTGATCCCGACAAAGACAATACCTATTCCGGCGGCGCTTGGACGGAGGTTGGAACCGATGTCGATCAGACAACAGAGTACGCCTACGGCGATACACAGAGTGCGCGTCGAGTCACTGAGGTCCGCTACCCGACTGGCGACGGAACCGTTGGTTCAACGCAGGCCGATAGAATCGACTTCGCCTACCACCGCGATGG
>JAJDDZ010000368.1 GCA_029260025.1 Phycisphaerae bacterium
GTGACCGGAACCGACGACCGGTATGGCTACGCTGGGGCCTGGGGATACCAATCGCACGAAGAATTTGACTTCCAACACCTCGGCGCGCGATACTACGATCCCGGATCAGGGCGGTTCCTCCAACGCGATCCCATTGGAATCTTAGGTGGCACGAATGTATTCGCGTATGCGTTGAACATGCCTACGGCTGGCGTGGATCCCTTGGGACGCGGCTTCTGGTCGGTAATCGGCGGCGCAATCGGTGGCGCAATCGGTAGTGCCATCACCGGGGCGATTACCGGTGGAGGGTTACCTGGTCTGATCGGTGGAGTGATTGCTGGTGGCATCGCTGGCGGAATCAGTGGAGGGCTTAGTGGTGGTGGATTTGGCGGTGGTCTTGTTACCGGCGGGATGAACGGGGCCATTGCAGGTATAGGAGGAGGACTTGCCGGTGGACTTGCAGGCGGTGGATTAAGTACTGGCGCGGTGCTTTTGGGATCGGGGGCTGCCGGAGGGATTTCAGGCGGACTTGGGTCTGCCGCCAATGGGGGTAGCCCGGGACAAATACTCGGAAGTACTGTGGTGGGAACAGCGCTTGGTACTCTTGGTGGTGGGGCAACCTTATCAGGACAGTTTTGGCTTAGTTGTGCCTTTGCGGCTGATGCGGAGGCAATCGGAGCTGCGATAGGAAGACTACAATGAGACGAGCCGTGAACGAGGACGACAAATTCTTGCGGACTGTCGCAAGGTGGCACACTTCTCGAAGGCGCCGCGAAACAATGTATATGTCAGCGATGCTGCTCTCTGGTGTAGGCTCGTTAGGCTTCTTGGACCCAGTGTACTTGGCACTTGCGCAAGATGTGCCTCTGGCACCACTTGATGTGCTTGTTGGCGTAGCTGGGCTTAGCGCAGTTTTTCTCGGAGTCTCAATACGCCTGGTCTTGTGGGCGGCACGAATCGTGCATGAGATTCTTCTGGGGCGCGGCGTTCGAGAAATCGCGCCAAGGGACGAAGCAGACGGCCAGCACGACCGGACCGCTCCGAAATCTTCCGAGGACGGATCGAGCATCCGCTCGCTTTCTAAGTCAGACCTTCGGAAACTTTCGACGCGGAACTTGGCCCCGGGTTCGAGATTGCTCGTGACGATCCCGATAGTTGTCGGTAGCCTTCTATTGGCCTTGGCGATTGGCGCTTGGCAGGTTCCGCGCCTCGGCAATCTCGTCTTCCAATACGGCGTGCGATTAGAGTATCTTTGCCTCGGCGGGCTGGTATTGATGATGGTTGGTGCGTACCTGATGCCATTAGGTAACATCATTTATAGGCGGGCGTCCAAGCGCGACGCGATGACGCCTAGATAGTTTGATTTGTCAATCTAGCGGCATCGTCTTTCCTTTTGGTTGGGCGGTGCCGTTTTTGTTTTGCGGTGGTCGTGCGGCCTGCTCCTGGAGAAGCAAAGGTGTCAGGAGAATTAATTTCATCTGGCGGCCTCTCCACTCAGTCAGTTGGTGGCGGGGTCACGACGCAGGCGGCGGCTAGTGGAAGTTACTGCCCTGAAGGGACGACCGAGCACGACGCGATTCGCTTCGGTTATGCTAATAACGGCCAGGCGGTGACGTTTGTTCATGATGAACGATGGTGTGTGGACGATGCCTGCGGGGGTACTCATGCCTGCGGTAGATTCGGCGACTGCACGAGCAACTATTCGATCTCGTTTGCTAAGGAATTCCGTTACGATGGCGCTCAGGCCCGATATCTGGTTCGTAATCTTAATCCGTCGGATTTTAGCTTGCCACCCATCTCGGAGGTTTGGACAGATTATGCCGGGGTAACACCTTATCGCGATCGTAAGTTCGTCAATGAGGTATTGACCGAAGAGACGAGCTTCGTTCCTGGGATCGGCCGCGTGACGGATGCCTCGGGCGCGGCGATTACAGATTATTATCATTCCGATATGATCGGTACGACGCGATTTCTGACCGATCCGAACGGGGCTGCGATGAACCAGTCCGCGTACACCGCGTTCGGCGAGCGAGTCGGCGGGACAATGTCGGGAACGGATGACCGCTACGGCTACGCCGGGGCATGGGGATACCAGACGCATGCAGATTTTGACTTCCAGCACCTCGGCGCACGATACTACGACCCGGGATCAGGACGATTCCTCCAACGAGATCCGATCGGGGTTTTTGGCGGCTCGAATATGTACGCGTATGTCGGAAATCAGCCGTCGCTGTTCGTGGATCCGACGGGCTTGAGTGCTCTGGGCGATTTTCTCATAGACGCCGGGGTGGTTGTTGGCGGTATAGGAGGAATATTGGTATTAATACCAAGTCCGGCAACTACCGGCCCAGGTGCCGGTGCCGGTGCCGTTGCAGCCATTCTCTGTGCCGCAGGTACAATCATCAATAGGCCTCCCTCGCCGTCGCCACCTCCCCCCGACCCGCCACACCTCAATTGGTATCCGATGTTTGGGCCGCAGTTGGGGGGCTATAAGGGAGAAAGGTAGGGAAGGACAAGTCGCCGGCCGAACAATGGTACAATCCCAAGAGACCGATGCGCTTGAAATGAAGGACTTCCCAATTTACTTCATTTACGATAGTTAGTTTCCAGAGCTAACTCTGTTTCAATGGGATTCGTCCCGAAGTAGGGGCGAGAAAGTTACAGTCATCTCTAGGGAACCACATGATCACTGGTAGGGAACATGGGATAAGTTGCCCGACCGGAAGCGAGATTCGTAGAGTCGAGACTTCTCGTATGCCGTATTGGGCGGCAAAATCAACTCGACACTGGCTGGGGATCGTGTGGTGTTTTTCGTTGCCCGCGACTCTCTGGCTGGCGGGAAATTGGTACGAGTCCGTTCTGCTAACACTGGTCTGTTTGGCGGCGTTCTATCAGGTTGCGTTTCGGTTGATGTATCGAACAGTTTGCATGGAATCGAGGGCGCGTCACCTATCGGACTCGGACAACGCAGGTATTCGGTTTGAGGTTTATGGCGACTCGTCTGAACTTACCGATCTACAAGGTCTCATTAGCGAGTCTTTTGAGCCGTATATAGTGCGGTCTTACCGAATTATCAATGCGTGGATATATGTGATATGGACAGCGCTCGCTGCTGGGTTTAGTCTCGTGATTCGATTGATGTGGTCCGGACCTACCCTCGTCGCGCTCATCGCGTTAATTAGCCTCATGGTACTTCCCGTTTTTGCGGTGCAACTGCTCCATTCCTACTACCGGATTTATCCGGGACGACTCGACCGCCTAGTCTCAGGCCCCTTTACCGTCAAGACGCGCCTCTCCCGAACAATAGCACTTACCGATGCCAGGATTGTGTGTAGGCTCGACAAGGATTACATCTCAATTACGCCGAGCGGAGAACTCAACACTTGGATGATTTGCCTAAAGAGTCTCCGCGAGCCGCGAGAGTTTGTACGGAAGGTCTTACAAGGAGCAATGGCTAAACCGAATAGTGCTAAGCTACCTGATGATGCGCTCCTTGGATAGCTTGCCGTCAAGGCTGCGATGGCGATGTGTACTGAACAATTCCAACAGCATCGTCTTTCCGCTTGGACGGGCGATGCCGTTTTTGTATTAGTGGAACTCTTCAAGCGTTCACGACCCATGCGTCGGGGAGTCTCTTTTGCAATGCGGCGACTTGATGGGCGGTCGCTCCCCAAAGCGCAAGTGCCGATGGAAACGGAGCGGCTGCGTCAGCCGCGCCGAAGGTGATTCTTCCGCGCAGGAAAAACACCGTGGCGTTGCCCGCGACATGCTCATGCCAATAGCGGTGCTGTTCGCAGGGACACTTCGGACGATTCTGCCCGAGTTCGCGCCAACTGAACGACTTACCGACACTCCTTCAATCGCTACCCTAATGCCGCCTCTCGGCGCCGAATCTCCAATCGCAGTTCCGCACCCGGCCCCTTCGCATTTTGAAATGAAGGTAGGCTTCGCTATGATGGGCTAATGATTCTGTCGCGGAGGGCGCCATGTCGCAGAGCGTGAAATCTCGCAAGTCTTGGGCTCGCCACGCCGCAGCGTTGGTGCTCCTGATTTCTGTGCAGACTCTTGCCTCATTTCAACTTGTAGCACAACCGGTCGAGTGGGCAACCAACGTCGCCGAGTCGCTTGGCCTGTCGGATGTTGTGCTCGCGACGCTCGCCCCGGTATGCCTCTCTGACGACGTAACCGCGCTTGCCGTTCCCCTTCCGGGCGGTCCCGCGACGCTCCTCCTGACGCGACACTCTGTGCGCTCCGCGGGATACCGTCTCGTCGTACAGCAAGCTGACGGTTCCTATGTTGGGCACGTTTCGGGTATCGAACAGACTTATCGGGGAATCGTCGAAGGGATCGACGAAAGTGTAGTCTCAGCCTCGATCGTAGACGGCAAGATTCGCGCTTTGGTACAGATCTCGGGGCGCGATCATGTCTGGATTGAACCCGTACCCGTCCTTGCGCAGGCTGGCAATGAAACGACCCACGCCATTTACAAAGCCAGCTCGGTTCCGACTGTCAAGCGTCCCGGATTCGACAAAGAATCCCCTAAAACGACTCAATCAAACAGCGTGCCGCCTTTAGCGCTAATGTCGCCTCCCATGGCGAACCAAACTTGGATCGCGGAGTTGGCTATCGATTCGGATGTAGAGTTTTTCAATCGATTCGGAACCGTGAAAGCGACCGAGGCGCAAATCCACGCAATTATCAACATACTCAACATTCAGTACGAGCGTGACGTGGGCATCCAACACGTCATATCGCACATCATCATTCGTACGGAACCGGTAAGCATTTACGCATCCCGTTCAGCGAGCACCCTGCTATACAAAGTGGCTTCTTTTTGGTACCGGTTTCAGAGAGACGTTCCTCGTGACACCACGCATTTCTTTTCCGGGAAGAGTTTTTTAGGTAGGAATCTGGGGGTGTCGAATTCCGCTGGTATTTGCTCGAAAAGTCAAGGGTACAGTCTCACCGGGTACAACATGACCTGTAACGCCGGCGAGAGGGCTCGTGGAATTTGTGCAGCGAACGCGGAATGCCCGGGAGGTTCCTGCGTCGATTCCGTTTGCCAGTCGTTCGCGTGTCGAACGGACCTAACGGCGCACGAGCTTGGCCACAACTGGGGCTTGCCGCATTGCCCTAGACCAGACTATTGCCCTGGCTGGACGATGAATCCGGCAGTCCAGGGTGCAAATCGGTTTCATCCAAAGATCACAGTTCCGCGAATTCTTGACTATCTTCAAACCGTAACCTCATGCCTCGATCAAGGCGCAGACCGGTGTGAGGACGACGAGACAGAAGGCCCTTGACGCTTCGACCTATCCCGGTGGACTACGGCGATGCTCACATGGTTGACTTTCCTTCCGTCGTGTTCTGCCCCAAGATCGAAACGTGACGGCTCACGAGCAAAAGGTACTACCGAAGCAAAGTAGGGACGCAGGGGGCCTACGCGAAAAGCGCCCGTGTTGGTTTAGTTTGTTTCCCGCCGGTTAGAAGCGCCGGCGGTCCATTAGAATCGGGAAAACATGGATACCGACCTCGTAGACGACATTCTCGGTGTCCCGGCATCGCCACAGCGGAAAGCTAGGAATCGAAAACTCCCGATTCCCCTCGATGGCGATCGGCGATTGGTTCGAAGGCCAGTCCGCCGTAATTTCCACAACGCCATGCGGACTTCGAAAGCGGTCGACGCCTTGGATGGTCTGCCCGCGAGCGGCGAAACTTGGCATACGATCATGTCCGGGGCGTATGACAGCTTCGACCTAGTCGATGCGATGCTGGAGCACGCCGCGCCTTCCAACATCGGCAACCTCTGCCTCGCAACCTTGGGCTTCAACGCCACCAACGCTCGGCGATTGATCGCCCTCATGGACGAAGGGAGGGTCAAACGATGCGCGATGATCACCTCGACTTATTACGAGGCTGACCACAAGGAAGCCGACGTTTGCTACCAGCTATCACAGGAGCTCCCCCGCCGCGGCGGGTGGTATCTGGCAACTCGAAGCCACGCCAAGATCATCGCCGCTGCCTTCGAAGACGGACGTCACTTCGTGATTGAGAGCTCAGCCAACCTCAGATCGTGCAGAAACCTAGAGCAATTCGCAATCTCGCACGACGCGGGTTTGTTCGAGTTTCACCAATCATGGATGGAGGAAGTT
>JAJDDZ010000369.1 GCA_029260025.1 Phycisphaerae bacterium
AACTGGCGGCGCGGGAGCAAGGCCGGTGCTCCGCCGGTGAAGAATGCTGATCTTTGGAAATCGCTTTATGAACTGTCGCAAAAGCATGACATGAGCTATGAGCATGTGCGCGGTCATACTGGTCATCCGGAAAACGAAGAGTGCGATGATTTGGCGGTGGCAGCGATTGAAAAGTATCGGTAGGGACTTGCCTTTTACTTCGATGGGAGGGTGGCGGATGGGCGCTTGCTATAAGTTGGTTCTGGCTGTCATTGTCTTATCTGTATCTGGGGTTTCTGCGCAAGAGACAGCGGAGGATTGGTTTGCGGCTGGGCGGAGGGCGGTTGCTGATGCGAAACTAGTTAAGCCGGTCGGCGGTCGGGCTAAGAACGTGATCTTGTTTGTTGGGGATGGGATGGGGATTACGACGGTGACCGCCTCGCGTATTTTTGAGGGGCAGCGTCGGGGTGAGTCTGGTGAGGAGAATCTTCTTTCGTTTGAGAAGTTTCCGTTCAACGCGCTGGTGAAGACGTATACCGTCGATATGCAGACGCCGGACTCAGCTGGGACGATGACGGCGATGGCGACGGGGATCAAATCTCGAGGGTGGATGCTATCTTTGGACCCTTCGGTTTCGTTTGGGGATCATGTGGGTGCGCGCGGGGGGGAGCTAACGACGATTCTTGATTCTTGCGAACGGGCAGGGCTTTCTACCGGGATTGTAACGACGGCTCGTGTCACTCATGCGACTCCGGCTGCACTTTATGCTCATTCGCCGGATCGCAATTGGGAGAGCGACGCTTGGTTGTCACCTGATGCGAAGGTCGCGGGGTATCCTGATATTGCTCGGCAGTTGATTGACTACGGGGAGGGCGATGGGATCGAGGTTGTTTTCGGTGGTGGTCGGTCGGCGTTTTTTCCTGAGGCGGTTAGCGATGTCGAGTATCCCGAGGCGAAGGGGTCGCGAGAGGATGGTCGGGATCTTGTTGGGACTTGGATGAAGAAGACGGGCGGGGTCTATGTTACGGATCGAAAGGGTTTTATGGCGATCGATCCGGCGAAGGTGAAGCGGGTGCTTGGTTTGTTCGAGCCGTCGCATATGCAGTTTGATTATGATCGGCGCGAAGGTGGACAGAGTGAGCCGTCGCTTGCCGAGATGACGGGTAAGGCGATTGACGTATTGTCGCGTGATGGTGATGGTTTTTTTCTGATGGTGGAGGGTGGGCGGATCGATCATGCCCATCATTTCAATAACGCGTTTCGTGCACTGGATGACACGGTCGCGCTATCGGATGCGGTGAAGCTTGCGACGGAGAAGACGAACCGCCGCGAGACGCTCATCTTGGTGACGGCTGATCATAGTCATGTGTTTACGATGGCGGGGTATCCGGGGCGGGGAAATGCTATCACGGGCGTTGTCCAGGCGGAGGGGGAAAAGCAGAGTCCGTACTGGGCGATTCTAAATCGGGATCGTAATGGGCTTCGATATACCACGCTTGGATATATGAACGGACCCGGTGCTCGCGGGAAGCTTGAGCGCGATGTCTTGGAGCATGCGACGGCGTGCGGTCCGGATTATTTGCAGGAGTCGCTGGTCGGCATGAGGAGCGAGACGCACGGCGGGGAGGATGTTGCGATCTATGCGGATGGTCCGGATGCGCATCTTTTTCGCGGGGTGATCGAGCAGAACGTGATCTTTCACGTGATGGTTGACGCGCTTGGACTTGGTGATCGAGTGTGGAAATCCGGCGCGCCCGACTAACATCGCGGGGCGATTCTTACTGTATCGTGGTGAGAATTTCGAAGTCGAGGATCAAATCTGTGTGGGTGAAGGTGAATACGATCGTATCGCCGCAGGAAAAATCGTCGCCGTCGCGTTGTACGCTGGTGTCGTCGTCTGGGCCTGCTCCGCCGAGTACGAGTAGGTCGGCGTCGTCAATCATGATCGCCTGGAGGTCGTCGCAATCGCGGGTGAAGGAAATGGATTCGCCCGCAGGGATTGTTAAGACGATCTCTTTTCCGAATTCTCGCAAGAGGGATTCGATGGTGTCTTGCTGGTCGTCGTAGAAGATTTCTGCTTCGACGTCGAACTGGTCGGATGTGTTTGTTAGGATGACGGTGACCTTGCGCGTGTCGAGGACGTTGTTGATGATGTCGCCCAGCCCATCGCAGCCACCGAGCGCGATCAATCCACAGAGCCCTGGTCCGATGATTCGATTTCGGATGTTCATTTGTGCGCTCCCCAATTTCTATATTCGTGATTTTCCACGCGTATCGTATCTAGGTGCTTAATTGTCGCAACGGCGGCGTTCTTATTGAGACAGGTGTTGGGTTGAATGAAGCGTAAGAAGTTGTCATAGAAGAGCGAGGTGCTTCGATGGGCTTCGAACGAGTTTCGACGGGTACTGCGCCGGTGAGGGCGACGGGACGGTCCATGTGCTTGGCGATGGGTCTGCTCGGTCGCGACTAAGGGGTAGCCGGGAGGGTGGCAGCGGCTAGTTTTTCTGCTTTGTGCGCTAGTTTTTCCGCTGAGGACGCGATCGTCGCTTGAACGTTTTTTGCGAGGGAGCGCAAGTCGCCTGTGGTCTTTCGCGTTTCTAGCAGGATTTTTTCTAGGTTGCGCGGGTCTGGCGCGATGGCTGCGAGCTTGTTTTCAGCGATTAGGGCTGTTGCCGCCTTGAGCAGACTCGCTCCGCCGTTTTGGTCGGTCTCTTGGGATTTCAACGGTGCAACTTTGCCGTGATCCTTGACGGTTCTTGTCTCGACGTTTCCATCTGTGGCATGCGTCAGTTTATCTAGGCGTGCGTTCATTTTTTCTGCCCGTTGTCGATCTCGCCTTGTTTCGGCTGAGGTGGTTCGGACGTCGTTGAGCAGACCGGTCAATTCACCAGCAATTTGCCGCACTGAGTTCGAGAGCGATCCAAGGGATTTTTCCCTTTGAGTTAGTCCCTGTGAAGCGGTTTCGATTTTTCCCAGAATTGATTCTGCGTGCTTTGTGGCTGAGTTTAGGTTTGCTCGCGTGTTGCGAGCTTCTCGCGCGCTCGCGCTTCCGTTTGCGTAGCGAAGTTCTAGCTTTGTTGCGCGCTGCTTTGCTCGCTCAAGTCGTTCACGAATGCTGAGTTTCACGTTTTTGCCGGGTTGTGGTGTCTTGGTGGTAGATGGTGGTCGGGCATAAATTGACGGCGCCGTCGGTGCCGTGGCAGCTGGCGGATACATCTGTTGCGGTTGTGCGTAGGCTGGTTGCATGGGAACTTGCCACGGTTGCTGCATTGGCATGTTTTGATGCATTTGTGGCGGGTAGGGTTGCTGTTGGTAGGGTGATGCCCACATCGGTTGCTTCGCATGCTGGATTTTTGGGAATGCGCTTTGCCCTTGTTGGGTCGCTAGATTGTCGCTCGCGGCAATTTGGGCGAGCATTATTTGTACGATGTCTTCTTCGATGGTTCGTTGACCTGCTGAATAGGCCGCGAGCATTGCGTTGTCGCAGAGGGTATTGATGAGTCGCGGTACCCCTCGTGAGGCGTCGAAAATCTGATCGACTGCGGATGCGTGGAACAGATTCGTGTGTCGCGCACCGGCAACTGAGAGTCGGTATCGAATGTATCCATCGGTTGCCTGGCGATCGAGCGCTGGCAGATGATAGTTGCTAAATAGCCTTTGTTTTAGCTGCCTTAGCTCGTGCGACTGAAACACTTGCTGTAATTCTGGTTGCCCGAGTATAGCGATCTGCAGGAGCTTGGCATCGTCTGCCTCGAGGTTTCCGATCATCCGCAATTGTTCGAACGCTTGGATCGGCAAGTTTTGCGCTTCGTCTAGTACGAGTACGACTGGCACGTTCTCGGCGAATTTTACCAGAAGAAAATCGTGCAGAGCTCGGACCATTTGCGTATGGCTTGCGCCTGCAGCGGTCGGTAGCTCGAATTCTGTGCAGAGGGATTCTAGCAGGTCACCTGCTGATCGAACTGCGTGGTTGATGTTGGCGAAGGTGATTGATGATCCGAATTGTCGAAGCATCAGTCGCGAGACGAGGGTTTTACCAGCTCCGACTTCGCCTGTTACGAGAACGAACCCTTTGCGTTGCTTAACTGCGTAGATCAACGATGCCAGCGCTTCTTCATGATCCGGGGTGGAGTAGAAAAACCTTGGGTCTGGCGTATTGTTGAACGGTAGTTCGCGTAGTCCGAAAAAGTCGGCGTACATCGTTTAGTTACCTCACGTTGCGCAAGCCCCCGCACACTCTTGCGAGTGGAATCGCGCTCGATGGAATATCGGTCCCTGCAGTATCGAGCTTGAATCTACGATGTTTGCGGACCCTTGGGTCGGTTTATCGGACTCTATTGGCTTCGGTCCGACAATAACGTGCCCGGGAGGTTTAGAACCGCCTGCGAACACCCGATAAATCGTCATCGCGGCGGAGCAGAATCGGTCGGGGCGGTCGGGGCTGCTCCGGTGTGCGTTGGACGAGGTGTCTAATCGGTACTTTGTATGTAGTTTCAGGATGAAAAGTCGATGATGATCCAAATCGCTCGGCGAATACTAATGCTAGTTCCGATCGCTGCGATTGCGGCAACGGGGTGTGCGACGAAACGCGCCGACGTTCTGCATTTTTTGCGAGAGCGAGAGCATCAAGTTTCTGCGACGGAATATCGTGTTGGGATTCCCGATGGGATCGAGATCAGCGCACCGCGCGTTCTTGAGATCGAGGGAGAATCTACAGCCATCCGCCCGGACGGGAAGATCAATCTTCGATTGCTTGGCGACATCAAAGTTGTCGGGATGACTGCGCGGGAGATCGCCGCGAAGCTCGAAGTTCTGTTGAGTCGCTACTATGTGGACCCCAAGGTGACGGTTCGTGTTTCTGGTTACTTCAGCAAGAAGTTCTACGTGTATGGGAAGGCCAACGGTACGGGTCCTCGGCCTTACACCGGTAGGGATACTCTGCTAGACGTTGTTCTACCTTCCACGGACCGACTCGAATCGTGGACGAGCAAGGTCCGTATTATTCGGCCTTCGCACGGGGACACGCCGGTTCGTGAAATAGAAGTCGATGTCGACAAGATGCTTGAGACTGGCGACTGGAGTCGAAACATTCTTCTTGAGCCTAATGATATTGTGTTTATTCCGCCGACTCCGGGTGCCTGGCTTGCTGACCAGGTGCGGGCGGTGCTCATGCCAGTCATTCCAGCGGTACAGGCGTACGCTGCTCCGGCGCAATTCCAGAATCTTTCCGATGTCTATAAGGACCAGAATTCCGGGAGCAACACCTTCCTGTTTGGAAGTGGTATAGGTGTTGGTCAGACTGGATATTAGAAGTGCCGTGCCGACATCGTATTGTTCAGTTTCCATATTGAGTTGACGTATTATGGGTAGAATCGCAGACGCACTAAAAAGAGCCGAAGATGAACGACGACGCAGCATCGCCTCGGGCGGTGGGACGACGTTGATGGATGCGCCTTCCTCGGCTGGGCTGGTTGCATCAGGATCGGTGCAGACTCCTAGTCCGGCGATCGAGGTGCCGATGGACCGAGATGGTCCTGCGCCGCTTATCGAAGGGTTGTCCGAGTCGTTGGTTCCGTTTTACGAACGGTCTGCGCTGGTGACGGAGCAATATCGAGCTCTTCGCACTCGTCTTTTGAGCAGTAATCCCAATTATGAGCACAGGATACTCGTGGTGACGAGCGCCGTTCCGAAAGAAGGAAAGAGCGTTACGACTCTGAATCTTGGGTGCATTCTTGCCGAGATTCGTCATCTTAAGGTGCTTGTGGTTGACGGCGACTTTCGTCGAAGCTCGCTTGCGCAGATGCTGAATCAGCCTTCCGGTCCAGGATTGGCGGATGTGCTTGATGGTCGCGCGACTTACGAAGAGGTCGTGCGTTCGACACCGATTCCGAATCTAAGCTTCATGCCCGCTGGTAGCACGAAGGACCGCAGCGCCGCTGAGTTGTTGACGGCTGCCTCTGCGTCGGCCGCTTTTCGGCGGATGCAGAATGAATTTCATTATACGATCGTTGATACGCCTCCGGCGACGACGGTGACCGACGTTGGGATCATTGGGCAGATGTGCAACGGCGTGATCATGCTGGTGCGGCTAAATCGTACGCACGAGGCAGCCGCCAAGCGTGCTGTTCGCTTGTTGCAGGTGAATAACATCCCGATCATCGGGTGTTTGCTAGTTGGTCGTGACGGTCCTGCTGGCGGATACTACGGATATGGCTACGGGTATGGTTATGGGTATCGTTACAACTACTACCGATACTACAACTCCGCTAACAAAGGCGATGCCGCTCGTGACGCTTAAATAGAAGATTCTCAGCTGTGCGGCGTGGGGTGCATGCCGTCATTGCATCGGAGCTTGCCTTGATTCGCGACCGTGTCATTGTTTGCATTGCCAGCGCGTGGGATTTCGACCCTACGAGCAAGCATCAGGTGATGAAGATCCTTGCGCGCGAGAATCGTGTCGTGTGGGTCAACTATCATGGGTCGCGTCGTCCGCAGATCAGCGCTACTGACGCACGGGCTGCGATGAGTGCGCTTCGGCGATGTTTTCGTGGTGTCCAGAAAGTTAGCGATTCGATGGTTCAGCTAACGCCACTTGTCGTTCCCGGTGCGAAAGCGCCGATCATCTCCACGATCAACCAAGAATTGCTCATAGCCCAGATTCGTCGCGCTGTACGGCAGGTGGATCCATCGCAGAAAGCACCCGTTCAAGTTTGGAGCTTTGCGCCGGACGTTCCTTTTCTCGCAGGTCGTTTTGGTGAAGAATGTTTCGTGTACTATTGCGTGGACGAGTACACGGAGTTTGAAGGTTTTGATCCTGATCGCATGCGTGCGCTGGAGAATAAGACCCTTGAGAAGGCGGACGTTGTCTTCGCTACGGCGGAAGAGCTTTGCAAGAACCGCAAGAAGAAGCGACCAGATATCGTTCACGTTCCGCACGGCGTAGATTTTGAGCATTTTGCGCAAGCGTGGCGAAATCCTCCTGCACGCCCCACAACGCTCGCGGCGATACCGCGACCGATTTTTGGATTCTTTGGGCTGCTTCACCACTGGATTGATATCGAGCTGATCGCTGCGACGGCGAGGAGCAGGCCGCACTACGCGTTCGTGTTGATTGGCGACCCTCGGGTTGACTTGAGCACCTTACGAACCTGCCCGAACGTCTACTTGCTTGGGCGGAAAGATTACAATGAGCTGCCCGCATACTGTGCTGCGTTTGATGCTGCGCTTATGCCCTTTCGCATGACGGAGCTGACCCGCAATGTGAATCCGATCAAGATGTACGAATACCTCGCGGCGGGTCTGCCTGTGGTTTCAACGCCGATCCCCGAAGCGATGCGGTATTCTGGATCGATACTTTTTGGGGATACCCCCGAGCAGTTCGCCAAGGCCTGCGACGAAGTCTTGCTGGTGGATGTCGTTCAGCGCCGACGACACATCAGTGATTTGGTGCGAAATGAAACGTGGGACTCTCGCGTCGAATTCCTATCTGAGGTCGTGTTGAACCATGTCAGCGGGCGTCCGCGCAGTGTTGATCGCTTTCTCGTGGAGCCTTCTGCGGGAATGGGTAGGGCGACTAGGCCGCTAGCTGCTGGGTCTTAGATCTAGGGGCGGAGTTTTCGTGAATTCCCTCCGCTTTGGGTAAACATTGCGATTCGCGGCCTTGTGGGTAAGCTTTCAGTCATGACTTGTCGTTACGCCTTCCAATTCCGGTGCCCTTCCTTCGCGCTCGGCTTGCTTGTTACGCTATTAGTCATTGGCTGCGGTTCTGGCGTCGATATCAACTTTTCGAATCGACTGATCGGTGCGGGGGGGGAGTTGGTTGTGGCTGAGGATGTTGCGTGGGTTGTTGAGGATCCGACGCTCTCCGACGATGAGAAACGCATCGTTCTACGCGACCTGGGGATCGAAGACGAGGAACTAATAGACGCACTGCTGACGCGCTAAACGCCCATCCTTCGGGAAAATTTCTTACCTGCTCCCAACCGCCTTGACATTCAACTACGTCACGCATGAAATCACACTTCGCGTGGATGTCACGCTTGGAGAAACCTCGTTTTGTTTACCGGAATCATTGAGTTGAAAGGGACCGTGGTTGCTACCGAGTCGGTGGCAGGCGGTCGGCGTTTGCGCGTTGATGTTGGTCCTGCTGCGAGCGAATCGAAGCACGGCGACAGTATCTGTATCAATGGCGTGTGCCTCACGGTGACGGAGATCAACGGGAATGTCGTCGCGTTTGACGTGATCAACGAGACGCTCGACACGACGACTCTGGGGACCAAGACGAGCGGCGATCGGGTAAATATTGAGCGATCGCTACGAGTGGGGGACCGGTTTGACGGGCACTTCGTGCAGGGGCACGTCGACGGGACCGCGAAGGTCGAGCGAATTCATGCGAGTACGAGCGAGCACGTTGTTTGGCTTTCGCCGCAAGCGAGCTTGACGCCCTTTATGATCCCCAAGGGGTCTGTTGCGATTGATGGGGTCTCTTTGACGATCGCGGCGGTCGATGTCGGTAAGTTTTCTGTCGCTTTGATTCCTACGACGCTTGAACGGACGACATTCGGTGGGATGAAGTCTGGTGATACGGTCAATATTGAGTCGGATATAATTGCGCGAGCGATCGTGCATCATCTTGCGGGGATGCGAGGGGCTGGCGGTCTTTCGCTTGAAGCGCTTCAGAAGGCGGGTTTCGCATGACGGCTAGTTCTCCAGCGAGCGCTTTGAACTCGACTACGGAGCTGAAAAAGCCTCTTGTGGCAATCAGCATGGGTGATCCGTGCGGAATTGGCGCCGAGGTGATCGTCAAGGCGCTGGCTGACCCAGAGCTGCGGGCGATGGGCCGGTTCGTTGTCTTCGGATTTGAGGATGTGCTTCGTGCGGCGGCTGACGCTGCGGAGATTAAGCCGTATTGGTTTGGTGTTTCCGGTTGTGATGAGATTCGCGTAGATAGCGGCGTTGTGTGCCGGAGCTTGGAAGATGGAACGGCGGGCTACTGGGTTCAGCCACGACCGACGGAGAAGGGCGGTTTGGCGTCGCTTCGTTTCTTCGAAGAGGCCATCGCCTTGGCGAAGTCTGGGGTCGCGGACGCGATCGTCACTGGGCCTATTCATAAGACTAGTTGGAAACTGTCGGGGTGCCGTTTCGCTGGTCATACGGACAAGCTTGCGTCGGATCTAAGTGCGAAGCGATACACGATGGCGTTTGTTGGCGGCGGACTTCGGGTCGCCCTGGCGACGACTCACATCGGATTGATGCAACTTCGCAATCGGTTTACGCTTGGATCGGTCTTTCAACCCATCGAGCACTTGGACCAAGCACTTAAGGAATGGTTTGGGATTCAGCAACCTCGGATTGCGGTGCTTGGTTTGAATCCCCATGCTGGCGAAGGAGGTCTTTTCGGGGACGAGGAGGGGCGTGTGATCTCGCCAGCGATACAGATGGCACGGAACCAAGGGATTGATGTCGAGGGGCCCTTTCCGGCCGACAGTTTCTTCACGCCACGATCGCGATCACGATTCGATGGCGTCGTTGCGATGTATCACGATCAAGGGTTGATTCCGGTTAAGATGCTTGCGTTCGATAGTGCAGTGAACGTCACACTCGGTTTGCCCGTTGTTCGCACGAGCCCCGATCACGGTACGGCGTTTGACATCTCCGGGACGAACGGGGCTGATCCGGGAAGCATGCGTGAGGCGATTCGCCTCGCCTGCCAAGTTGCGCTACGCAATCAAGCCCCAACATCGGCGGCAACCCCGCCGGTTCCCACTCCCGCTTCGTAGACCGAGTCGATTCGGCACGCGTCGGGCAAGGATCGGAAACCTTATTGTTAACTCACACCCTCGCAAGTCGATCGCAAGCGTCTGGCAACATCTCACAATTCGATACGCGAACGGGTGCAAGAATGATTTTGTTACTTAAGTCGGCGTTGGCGTGCGAGAAACTTAAGAAAAAACGGGACGAAAGATGTCACCGTGGCGATTGACACCCTTCGTCCGTTATTTTGAGTTGCCATACCCGCTCAACACCCTCGCTCAAACCGTCAACCGGCCGCCATGGCGAGAGTCGGTCTACGTTTTGGCGAGACCGGAGCGTTTTCGGGTTATTTGGCAGAACTACTTCTTTTTCTTCTTGGCGGCCTTTTTGGTCTTCTTCTTCTTTGTCGTCTTCTTTGCTGCCTTCTTCTTCGTTGTCTTCTTAGCAGCCTTCTTACGTCGTTTCTTAGCCATAAGGTCACCTCCTTTCTTAAACAAAATCGTACACCATGATTTGACGCTGTCAAAGAAATTTTTCTCACAGAGGCGATGCGCTACACATTCGGCGAACAGTTTCGATCTTTGGTTTGTGGTCATGCGACGTGAGAATTTTTGCGCTTTAGCGTATCACGCGACGCGAAAGCCAACATGCTAATGAGTCACGTTCGATGGTTATCGCGCCGTGAAATGCGCATGTTCGTTGCGACTAAGTCTGGGGAACATAGGACGCGAAGTCTGTGAACATCGTCCCTTTCTTGCACGCGATTTTGCAGGTGCACGCGACGTCTTCGCTGCACAATCCAAATAGGTGGCAGGGTGTTTTTTTCGGGAAAAAACACCCACGTTTTCGATTTCGGGTCGTTCGAGGTGGCTCGTAACCAGGATACGAAAAAGCCGACCACCTTCCTTTGAGAATCCGTCAATCGATCCGTGCATGCTTTCAAGATTGAAGCGTGGAAGAGGCGGAGTAGGATTTGCAACTCGATGCGCGCATTCGTTGTTCGCGATGCGATTTGCGATGGCGCGGTGATCGCTCACCGTGAAACGAATCGCGCCGCCGCGCGCCACGAGAAGTTGATATATTTGATAGAAAAAAAATTTTTATTTTTTTTCATTTTTTACTTGCACAGATTCCGTTGACGGTGCGATTTGAAGGAATTGCAGCGCGCGCAAGCGTTTGTGATGTTGGTGTTTTGCATCGTCAAACGAGCACGCACGCGCTTTGCAAACGCGCGATTGAGTTAGCGCGCAAGTGTCCAAACACGCTTGCCTTGGCGCGATTCAAACGACTGACGAATGCGAACAAGATCGTGTGCGATTCATCATCCCCGAACGTTTGAGGAACGGGCGGCGCTGAAAATTTGCGCATTTGAACTGTTTAGAGGTCAAACTAGGGCAAAGAGGCGTCGAGTAACGCTTCGTTTCCGATTGCGCCAGTCAGAAGGTCGATCGTCGTGAGCAAATCGCAGCCGGTCAATATCCCCGATCGATCGATATCGGTCGACCAGGTCGGTGGCATTGCGATTTCGCCGCGAAGCGCGTCCACAAGCGTCGCAAGGTCGATTGCGTTACTGGTACCGTCGGCGTTGATGTCTGCCGGTAGGGCTGCGATTCGGATCGTTGTTTGACTTTCGCCGTGATAGATTATTGTCCAGGCGCGTGATTCGATGACGCGACTGAGGGCAACGGTTGCCGTGTTGGGTTTGGCATCGACCTCGGTGATCGTCGGCGGGTCCAGCACTCCGCCAGTCTGCAGGGCGACAAAGTTTCCAAGCGAAGCGCACTGGGCTGGATCGCCGAAGGCGTAAGTAATTTGCGACCACCCCACCGGCGTGAGGCCGTCTGATTCGACGTGGCGACGCGCATCAATTGCGCTATCCGGTGGATCGGTCTCGATGACGGCGAGCGGAGCAGATGGGACGATCTTAAAAACGTTGTTGCCGAACAGGTCACAGATATAGATCTCGCCGTCCGCGTCTCGACCGAATGATGAGATCCACTCGATTCTTGAAACACCAGCGGGATCGAGCTCGGCGGTTCGGTTGCGGAAGTCAGTCGCGACGCCGTTGACCATGCGAAGGCTCCATATGTCTGCGCTGCAGAAGTCGGCGAAGAAGTATGTTCCTTGCAGATCCGGGATCGCACAGCCACGATAAACTTCGCCGCCGGTGACCGAGCAGGCGGCGGTCAACGGGTCTTGATCGTACTCGTACGTTGGGGGGACGGTGTCGAGCGCTTCGCACTGGCAGGCGCCAAAGGTGGTGCAGATGGTTCCCTCCAAGCAACGCCAGCCGTAGTTCTCTCCGCCGATGCTTGAGGCTGGTTGGAAATTGATTTCCTCGCGTGCGGATTGTCCCACGTCGCCCATGTATAGGTCGCCAAGTTCGCTATCGAACGCGCATCGCCATGCGTTACGAAGTCCGTAGGACCAGATTTCGTCCTCTCCTTCGATTCCTACGAACGGATTGCTCGGTGGGATGGCATAGTTGAGAAGACTGTTGCCTGGGAAGTCGTCGCCGTTGACGTCGATGCGAAGCATGTTGCCGAGGAGGTCACCGACGTTGTTTTGGCCAGTTTGGAGCGGGTCCTCGCCGTCGCCGCCATCGCCGGTGGAGATGTAGAGGTAGCCATCGGGACCAAAGTCCATCCATCCGCCGTTGTGATTTGTGTATGGTTGTGGGATGACGAGAATGATTTCGCCGGTCGGGTTGGCGAGGTCGGGATCTTCGGACACGGTGTAGCGAGCGATCATCGTTGCGCCGTCGGCGCCCCTAGAGTAGTTGACATAGAATTCGCCGTTGGTGGCGTAGCCAGGATGAAAGGCTAGCCCAAGAAGTCCTCTCTCGCCGCTATTCTTAACGACCGAGGCGATGTTGAGGAACGGCGTCGGGAGCAGGTCGCCGCCCTTGAGGATTTTGATCTTCCCGCCTTGTTCGACAATGAAGACGCGTGCGTGGTCGCCCGGGGCATGCGTGACGTACAGAGGTTGGTCGAGTCCGGACGCAACCAGAACGGTGGTGAGCGGCGTTTCAACCGGTTGGGCGCGCCCCAATTGCGATGCGCATAGTACAACCGTCATCGAAAACGATAAGTGTAGAATTCCCCCGGATTTCATGGATGGCGTTTCGCTTCCTTCTCGGATCCCCACAGCAGGCGGATCACACCCCCGCGACTCCGACGCACTGCTGCCGCTTCATTCTAGGCACATATCCGGGGATTGAAAACAGGCGATAAACGCGAGGGGAGGCCGATAAGAGCGTCGTTGAGCATTCTGCTTGGGACGCGATCGGCGATGAACCCGATTGCCTATTGCTTCTTTTTCCGCTTTCGAATCCGCCGGCACACCTCGTCGATCACGTCTGCTTGGTTGTTGAACGCTTTGATCGCGACGTCGTCGCCGTGGAGGCGTTTCATTAGGCTGCTGCCGGTGCCGAAGCGGAAGGCTTTCGCCTCTTCCGACTCCGGTCCGTGCTTGGAAGCCATCGTTAGATAGAGCATGACCATTTCCTTGATTTCGGGGGCCTGGTCTGCGGTATTGATGTCGCACTCTTCCTCGAAAGCCGACTGAATCTTTCGTCGCCGATTCTTTTCAGAATAGCCAGAACCAATCAAGATCGCGATGCAAAAGACGAAGAAAGCGCCCAGCACCACTATTCCGTAATAACGAATCATCGTTGCACCTCCGTTCTTCTACGCTTCTACCCGCCCGATTTTCCGGCAGTGGGGCGACCAGGTTTCACGATTCGCTCGATCGCCTCCAGCATTCGATCGGTAAAGACGTTGATCGTCATGCTCTCGGGGATGTACCCCTGGACGCCCTTGTTTGCTTCGGCGATGGCTCTGGCGATTTCGATGCGGACGAAGTTGTCCGCCCCTTCAACGGCGTACGCTTGAAGTTGGACTTTTTGCGCTTCTGCCTCAGCATTTCCAATGGCGATGATCGCCTCTGCCCGCAGGACGCCTGATTCTCTCTCCGCCTCTGCTTCTAGAACCTGCTGCTTCTTTGCCGCCTCGGCCGCTAGCACCTGTTGTTCGGCCCGTTTTTGCGCTTCGAGAACGCCGACCTCTTTGTCGCGTTGGGCATCGACGACGAATCGCTTGAAGTCTGCCTGGGATTCTGCCTCAGCCTTGTTCGCTTCCTCGAGTGCCGCCAGCGTCTCCTGTTTGGCGCGAAGTTCTTTTTGGACGGCCACCTGACGGGCTTTGATCTCGTTACTGTATTCCGGATCGAGCGAAATTTTCTCGATCACGAAGTTTTCAACGATAAGACCCTGCCGGAGGACCTCGCCGTCCGGGTCGGTGAGTCGCCTTTCAATATCCAGTTGCAATTGGACCAGCCCGGCGCCCGAGTAAGCAACGATCGCTTCTCGGATGGTTGCGGCGTCTTTCACCTCGCGTAGGAGTACTGGCCTAAGAATCTTCTCTTCGAAGTCGCGGCGGATCGTCTTGTGGATCAGAATGATTTTCTTCGGGTCGAGTCGCCAGCGAACGTTGAGCGAGATCGTTAGATCCTGTCCCTCTTTTGACTGAACGGTATACGTATCGCGTTCTCGCCCTTCCGCGAATTCATCGCGCGAGTTCCTATCGTTCATGACATAGACCTGAGACGACATGTCGTACTTGTAAATCGTGTGAAGAAAACCTGGAAACAGGAAGTAAGTCTTAGGCTGCATGGGCTCGTCCAAGACACCGTCAGCCCACGTTTCGTGCACGCCAAGCTCATTACCGGCGATCTGTGCGACCTCAAATAAGATCAAGAATACGACGACCAGGAGGCCAGCTGATACTGCGCCGACGGCTGCGAATACTTTCATTCTGTTGTTCATATTTCTCCCTTTCATGCATTTCGCGCACAGGCGTCATCAACTCTCGTTATGCATCAAATGTACGCGTTATCGAATTGTTCCCGTCTTCGTGCATTGTACTTCAAAAAAGGGAAGACCGCCATTGTGAGGGCGCCAAACGTCGTCAGACCCTCAATGCGATCAAGGACAGATCGTGGTTATTTGTGGCTCCGAGATTGCGAAAGAAGACATAATTCGCGATCCGCATACGTTAATCTACGAGCTTGTTAGCGTGGATGTATTGGGTACGCGCCATTCGGTCAGTGATGTCTCGTACCCTGACAACTTGACACAGCCACTCACGGTCTGAGAATCGCACATGCCCGTCGCGTGGCGGGTTCTGAATCAACTGGTGCTTTCTTCGAGAGAGGGAGAATTTCCTATGCAGCGTAAAGGATTCATACGTTTTTCGGTTGCGGCTGGTGTTATCGCGGGTGCGATTGTTACCGCAAATCTTGTAACTCAGCGGGCAGACGCACACTGTCAGGTTCCATGCGGGATTTATGACGACAAAGCTCGCGTGGCGCAACTTCGTGAAGACGCAACGACGATAGAGAAGGCTACAAAGAACATCGGCGACCTCGCCGGCGCTCACGAGGCCGAGGGATTTAATCAGGCTGCCCGATGGGTCACCACGAAGGAGGCTCACGCGTCGCATATTATCACCGTCGTAGCGGAGTACTTCTTGACGCAAAAGGTCAAACCTGTCGCGCCCGGTGGGGATGGTTACGATGGATATCTCAAGAAGCTGGCGGATCATCACGCCGTTATGTCTACCGCGATGATGACGAAGCAGCACGCCGACGCGAAGTATGTGGCGTCGTTGCAGACGGCGATCGAAGCTCTCGCCAAGCACTACGAGTAGCGTGCGGGGGGAAGCGTGGAGTCCGGGCGGCATGTGGTCCGGGCATCTGAATGGTAATGCGATCGAGGAAGGGACAATCATGGCGGATTCTCACGTTTCGGAGATTCAACGTAAGATCCTAACGCAACTCCTGGCGATACCGACGGCGCCTTTCGCCGAGCATCAGGTCGTCGCACATATCCTTCGCTTCTGCGAACGCCACAAGCAGGCCAACCTCACTCGCGACAGCGCAGGCAATATTCTCGTCCGTGTGCGCAACGGGAGGCGGGCGGTGAAACGGCCCGTCTGCATCACGGCCCACCTCGACCACCCTGGTTTCGTTTCGGAGAAGATGATTGCGAGAAACCGCGTGCGCGCTTTCTGGCGGGGCGGTGTTCCCAAGGAATACTTCGTTGGGAGTCGCGTTCAGTTCGATGTCGATCGAAAATGGGTCAAGGGCACGATCAAGTCGATCAGGACGAAGATTTCTGGCGGCGTCGATCGTGTTCAGAGTGTCGTTGCGGAGGTGACGGGCGACGTCCCGCCGCGATCGATTGGCATGTGGGATTTCCCCAATCCGGTCATTCGTGGCCGGCGCATACACGCTCGTGCTTGTGACGATCTTGCCGGGGCGGGGGCGATGCTAAGTGCTATCGAAGAGCTTTGTCGATCGAAAAAGAGCTGCGATGCGTACTTCTTGTTCACCCGCGCCGAAGAGGTGGGGTTTATCGGCGCGATCGCGGCGTGTCGACTCAAAACGATCCCCAAGAAGTGTTTTGTGGTTGCCATGGAGACGTCTAGCGAGTTGGCGAACGCCAAAATGGGCGACGGACCGATTCTCCGTGTTGGCGATCGTGCAAGCGCGTTCACGCATGAGGCTACGGCGTACTGTCACCGCATCGCCCGAGACCTGCAGCAGTCCGACAAGCGATTTACGTTTCAGCGAAAACTCATGGACGGCGGAACGTGTGAGTCGTCGGCGTTTTGCCGCCTTGGTTACGAAGCAACCGGTTTGTGTGTCGCCCTTGGTAACTATCACAACGTCAACGCAACCAAGAAAAAACTCGGTCCCGAGTACATCGATCTCGGAGACTTTGCCAGCGTCGTCAAGTGGTTCGTCGAACTAGCTAGAGCGCCCTATCCGTACGACGGGAGCGATCCGATTCTTGATGCGACTCTCATGAAACTTGAGCGGTCCTACCGATCCCTCCTTCGTACCTCGGTCAAGGGTCCTCGGTAGTCATGCGGGAATCCGGCAATACGAACGGCCTCATGGTTGGGGTTTGGGTCAGCGTTATCGTGGCGGCTGTGCTGGCCGCCTATTCGAACAGTTGCAGCGGTCCATTCATCGCCGACGATATTCCGGGACTCACGAACAACGCTGACATTCGCGAGATGGGTACCTCGTTGCGCGCGATCAATGACGATCGCCAGTCGCCTCTGTCGGGTAGGCCGTTGGTTTCCGTGACGTTTGCGCTCAACTACTCGGCGGGTAAGCTCGATGTCTGGGGATACCACGCGGTCAATGTTGCGATCCATCTGCTCAACGCGATCCTCTTGTTTTTCTTGGTCCGGGTCGTTCTCGCGAATCCGCGCTGGCGAGAAATGTACCATGATGTCGCTCTGCACATCGCCGGCGTGACAGCCCTTTGCTGGGCGCTGCATCCGCTTCACACTGAAACGGTGAACTACGTCGTGCAGCGGACCGAGTTGTTGGTCTCTTTTTTCTACTTCGCGGGGTTCATTTGTGCCGCCATCGGTAGCGACGAGAAGCGCTCGCATTTCTGGTCAATCATGGTGGTTCCGTGCGCGGTCGGGGGCATCTTTTCCAAGGAAGTCATTGTATCATTACCCATTGTGATTTTACTTTACGATGCGTTCCTTGTTGGCGGTGGTTTTGTGGCTGCGCTTCAAAAGCGTCCGATGATGTATGTGGGGTTGTTTGCAACTTGGATTGCTCTCGGCGCGATCATCGCGGGTGGTCCGCGGAGCGCGTCGGTCGGTTTTTCTCATAGTATCACGCCGGGGCAATATTTTCTGACGCAGGCGGGCGTCCTGGTTCTGTATCTTCGACTATCGTTTTGGCCTGCTACGTTGTCGGTTTCCTATGCGGATTGGCCGATCGCGACTTCGCTGAGTGATGCGGTCGTTCCGGGTCTGTTTGTCGTGATTCTTCTCGGTGTTTGTGTTGTCGCTTTGATTCGGGGGTCGGGGATGGGGTTGCTCGGTTTTACATTTTTCTTGATCCTGGCCCCGACGTCTAGCTTCGTTCCCATCGCAACCGAAGTTGTCGCGGAGAGGCGCATGTATCTCCCGCTGGCGGCGATCGTCTTACTGGTTTTCATCGCAGCCTATCATTTGGTCAGGAAATTATCGTCCACATCTAGCGCGACGACTCGTAACGGGCTAGTGGTAGTCGCGGCTGTCGTCGCGGTGTTGATGGCCAGTCGAACGTTCGCGCGAAACCGTGACTATCAAAGCACGCTCTCACTCTGGAGCAGCGCCGTTGCGCCCAGACCCCATAACCATGTCGCACTGTGTGGTGTCGGGCATGCGCTGCTCGAATTGAACCGCCCGAAAGATGCTCTGCCACCGCTTCAGAAATCAGTTGAGCTCAAAGGCGACTATGTGGACGGTTTTTTCCACCAAGGTCGCGCTTTTCATGGGCTAAAGCGATACGATGATGCCGCGGCGAGTTTTCGTCGCGCACTCGAGCTCGATCCACATCATCACGACGCGATGTACAACCTTGGTCTCGCACTGCAGCTAGCCAAGCGCTATGACGAATCCGTCAGCGCCTACGCAAGACTTCTACAAGAGCAGGGCAACAACGTGCGGGCGTCGCTCAATATGGGAGTCGCACTAGCGGCGTTGGGACGCAACACGGAGGCGATAAGTGCTTTACAGAGGGCGCTTGACGGCGATCCTAGTCTAGGGAATGCCCGGTACAACCTTGCATGGGCTCTTGTGACTGAAGGACGCCTGGATGAGGCCGTTCGCGAGTTCACCACGTTCCTGTCGCAGCAGCCACGAGACGTTCAGGCAAGACTTGATCTCGCTGGTTTGCTAGAACGAAAAGGCGATCGCACCGGCGCGATCGGCGAGTATCGTCACGTCCTGGCGATTGATCCGGTCAACGTAACTGCTCAGCAAGCGGTGATTCGATTGACGCCGTGAAATCGCGTCGCGTTTCTTCGCTCGCTATCCTGCCATGGCTGAGTCGATGATCCCTTCGCCCGCAACGTTTCCGTCCTGCACGTTTCGATAAACCTGAATGATCTGATCGATGCGCCGCCTGATCCCGAAGACTTCGTACGCGTGCCCGCGCGCGACTTCTTTCATTTTATCCAGCTTTACCCGATCTCGAAGCAGCCGAGCAATCGTAACCGACGGCGATCGATCCGGTGCGTGCTTGTATAGGATGCCGTTCAGTCCGCTCCCGATGAGTTCTGCCACCGAGTAGACAGCCGGTGCGATGATGGCTGTGTTCGCTGCCATCGCCCAGGCGATCGTTGTTGTGGATATTTCCCCGCGCGACGCGATGACAAGCGCGTCCGAAACGGCGACTAGGTCCTCAAACGGATGATCTCGTCCAGAGCAAAACATTCCCGAAATCCGTGCAGCCCTCCCACAAAATTGTTCGATTCGCCGCTGTTCGGTCGGTTCTCCTGAAACGAGAAGTCGCGTGTTTGGCTCCAGATGATTGAACAGACAGGTTGCGACCGCCGCGTCGAACGGTCCGTTCTCCCGCGGGCGACTTTCCGGGACCACGATCACGAAATCATCATCCGCAAGTCCAAGCTCTTCGCGAAGATCGCTCCGCTTGGTCTTGTTAATTTTCGAGAAATCGACACCCGGTCTTACGACGGCGGAAAGCTCGAGTGCGACCCCGTTTTCAGTCAACAATCGACGCAACCGTTCGCTATTGCAGACGACCCCGAACCCGATCGTGCGAGCGATTGAGCGAATAATCCTAGAATCGCGAGCAGCGGTTGCTGGGTCGATCAGCTCGACAACGATCGGCAGATCCGTCGCGGCAGCCGCCACGCTCGCCGCCCGCGTTCCCCACGCGTGGACAATATCCGCTCCGGTCTTGTCGAGCCATTTTCGAACAAAAGGTGCAGATACAAAGTCCAACGGCGCGACATGCGGAATCGAATGGATGGGCACAGCGAGTGATGCGAGAGCATTCTGGGAGTCGCCGCTTAGCATCGCAACATCATGTCGAAACAGATCGCGATCGAGTCGATCTAGCAGCTGCCAAACGCCAACGCGCTGCTCCCAGCCTGCCGTCTCGTCGAAAAGATGACAGACCCGGATCATTCGTCTTCTTCGCGGTAGTCAGAGAAGAACCGTGCGATCGTAACGCTCAGTTTCTTCGCGAGTTCTTTCGTGATCGTGTCCTTGTTAGAGATCATCTGTATTTCTGAACCCGCCAGCGACGCCGAGACCAACTGTCCCTCTGGACTGCGAGGCCAGAGTCGTACGCGACTAGGTGATTTGGTCTCCTGGGCGTTGAGAACCTTGACCGTCACGATCCAGAGGGCCGCGTCGTCGGCTTCGGTAAACTCCTTGGTCGCTAGAAAATCATGAATCTCGATCCAGAGAACTTCGTCTGCGCCGAGTAACTCACCGATCTCTCGACAACCGCGCTTTTGGAAATCGGGTAGCGTCAATCGCAGCGAATCGATCGACTCCTGCGGGATGATCTTGGTGGCAGCTTTTCTTCGGAGAAGCGCCTGACTCACTTCGTCAAACAGGTACCCGCGCGCGGCTGGCCAATCAACCTGATCGTGAACGTCGTCCACCAAGACCAGAAGCTTGCCTTCTTTGAACTTGTGCTCAGCCGGAATCAGCGGACTCTGACCGAACCCCATCATGTACGCCATCTCGCCGCCAGAGTACGTGCAACCGGTTGTACTCAGAACAGCCAACACAGCAAGGCAAACGATTGCTCTATAACTCGACGGTATGCTCATAGAATTTCTTAGCGACCTCCTCGGCGAACTTGTGGTATGTCGTTTGGCGAACCATCGGGGCGTTGGTGCGCGTCATGAGAATCGGTGTGCCTTCCGGAAACAGGCACATGACGGGTACGAGCTCATATCGCTTGAGTTGATCCGGGTCGGCCTTGATATCATGGGCGCTAACCGCCGCCTCGACGGTCCCGCGTAGGAACTGTGGCTGTGTGGGGTCGCGCATTTGAAATCGAAGGACTTCGATGAAAATGACGTAGTCCGCGTCGAACTTCTTGCCGACCGCGTAGGGGTCTTCCTGGGCGTCGGGGTTCCGCTGGATGAAGTCCGCCACATCTCGTGAATCGACGACCTCGGTCTCAAGCTCCCGCTGGGTCATCTCTGCGGAGAGCTTGTCGCTGACGTAGGTGGCCAGCTCCAACCGGGTATGAGGATAGTCGAACTGGGTCGCTGGCTCGGTCCAGACCAAGATCGCCACGCGCTTACCCGCGAGCTTGTCGAACTCCGGGTGGATTTTCTTACGATGCTCGCCTACAAAGATCAGTGGCGTCAGCAAGTTGCACGACGTAAGGGCCATCGCAAGAACAGCCGCCGTTACCAACTCAATTTTTCTCCGCATCGAACCTAACTCCCATCTCGCTCGGATTGGACCGGCGACTATTCTTCGTAGCTATCGCGTCAACGTCGAGACGCCAATCACCATCTTATATCCCCACCCCGCGAGGAGCATCACAACCAGCAGCAGCGCCACTCGGCCCGGCGGGATTCTATACCAGTTTAGCTCGATCATCCGCCCCGTTAGCAGAATCGCAATCGACCCGATCCCAACAAATAGCGTCAGAGCTGCCAACATCATCCCCGCCGGTTGTGTGTGAAATGATGTTATCAGGTTCCCTCGTACGAAATGGGCGAACGAAGTCGTCATCCCGCAAGTCGGACAGGGAATCCCAAAGAGCATTGGAAATGAGCACGGCGAGAGCCCAAGTTGAGTATGAGCACCCAATCCCGCAGCCGGTGGCGTCAAACGGGCAGCCGTCCCCAAAAGTGCCACGCACCCGAGCAGCGCGCCGGCCGCGACAACGCGATTTCGCGTTCCATTCCCTCGACGTCCCCAGCAAACAAGCGGACCCAGCGGGTGTTCGTTTGGCAAAGGGGCGTCAATGTTGGTCGTAGTTTCGTCGGCCGCGCGGTCCGCAGGTGATGAGGTTGCGTCGGAGGAATTCACAGGTGCAGACGGTACGGCGATCGGTCCCGATGGTCAAGAACCGAGTCGCGCTGACGCCCGCTCTGACGCAGAACACCCATTTCCGACCATTCAAGGCGTTGGCGTTCCGGGCAGACAACTCGTATAATCTGCCCCCTTAGAGATTCGTCATTTACTCTTATCGGTAATGGGCTGCGGCGCGGTCCCGGATCCGGTTTGAACGACAGATAGCGAACAAGCTCGAACTGCAGAGAGCAAGAGGACGCGACGTGGCAAGTCAATCGAACCAGACGATCGCATTCACAGACAAGTACTACTTCTTGATCCGTCGGCTTCATTCGTTGAGCGGGATCGTCCCGGTGGGTGCATTTCTTTGCGTCCACTTGCTCGCCAACTCGACGATCCTCGTCGCCAAGGACGGGTCTGAATTCCAGACCGCCGTTGACCGCATCCACGCGCTCGGGCCACTTCTGGTCCCCGTAGAAATCGCCTTTATCTTCGCCCCGCTTGCGTTCCACGCGATCGTCGGCGTCGCGATTTGGCTAACGGCAAGTTCGAACGCACAACACTACCGGAAGTTTTCCAATGTCCGCTACACTCTCCAACGCACAAGCGGAATCTTGGCGGCCGTGTTCATCGTCTACCACATTTGGCAGATGCACTGGTTGGGCGCGCCTTTTTTCGGTGGTGGGCAGTTCGACCCCCACAATGCCCCCAACACCGCAGCGGTAGCGATACAATCGGCGGCATGGGTCAAGTTTGCATACGCTATCGGCGTCGCAACGTGCGTGTTCCATTTTGCAAACGGAATATGGACTTCGTTGATCACGTGGGGGATCACGATTCGTCCCCGCACGCAGAAGGTATCTGGTTATATCTGTGCAACCATTGGCGTCGTCCTCCTTGCAGTAGGTCTTGGCGCTCTGCGAGGGTTTGGAACGTTTCCAGTGGAGGATGCTCCGCAACACGCGGTAACGGCGGAGGCAGCCACCACCCAAGAAGGCCACTAAGAAGTAACACCGACGGTGTTGTACCGGTAAAGTACCGGCGATTGGTATTCAATGTCAAAACAACATGTTGTAGTCGTAGGCGGGGGACTTGCGGGACTCGCAGCGACCATGCGACTTGCCGAGGCGGGCGTTCACGTTTACCTCGTCAGCATGGTTCCGGTCAAGCGATCTCACAGCGTCTGCGCGCAAGGCGGGATAAACTCGGTCAATAACCTTACCCGTCAGCAGGGTGACAACGAGTGGCTTCACTTGGACGACACCGTTTATGGCGGCGACTTTCTTCAGCACCAACCGCCCGTGAAGGAAATGTGCGACTGGGGTCCGCGAGTGATCGATTTGCTCGATCGACTCGGCGTTCCGTTCAATCGTTCCCCTGAGGGCCTGCGTGATCAGCGCCGCTTTGGCGGTACGATGTACAAGCGAACGTCGTTCGCCGGTGCGACCACCGGTCAACAACTGCTCTACGCACTCGACGAACAAACCCGACGATACGAAGCCGACGGTAAAGTCACCAAGCACGAGTTCTGGGAATTCCTCTGGCCCAT
>JAJDDZ010000370.1 GCA_029260025.1 Phycisphaerae bacterium
CTGGATGCGTGAGCATGATCACCGGGATTTCCGAGAGAAACGGGTCGCTACGGATTCGCTCACACAGTTCGAACCCGTCCATCCCGGGCAAATCAATGTCGATGATCACGGCGTCTGGTGGCTGGGATTCGCAATGTCGAAGCGCTCGATCTCCGCAACTGGTGCCGGATACACGATAACCGGCCGCACTGAGATGGCGCTTGAGACGTCCGGTAGATTGCGAATCGCCATCTACGATTAGAATGTGAGCGGACTTTCCGCACATGATTTCTTACCTTCCCCTCTTTCCTTGCCGTCGGTTCTTGTCACCTTCGCGCGCGATTTGCTTCTTCTTAGGCACCCCCGTGGGCATCGCCAAACAGGATGCAACTCAAGTCTAGGATATGCGGAGTACATCCGGCAAGTTCATGGCGTCGCTAAACAAGTTCGCCATTTCGCTTCATCCGTTCATCGGGCGATGGCGCTGCAGACAGGCCAATTTCCCTCCGTTTCAACGGGCGATAACAGGTTTGAATCATAGGTAGTTTCGTTTTCTGGTCTGTCCGGTAGACTAATCGCCATCTCGTCCATCGGTATGACGCGTGAGCGTTCTTGCCGTCGGGACTCAGCATAGTAGGCAAGCGGGCGTTATGGATCTGATCGAATCAAAAGTAGCCACCAGTGTCCCTGAGTTTCAGGCGAATCGCAAAGCGATGGAAGGACTTGTCTCCGAGCTGCGCGAGCGGTCCGCGACCGTTCGCAAGGGCGGCGGCGAGTCAGCCGTCGCGCGCCACCAAAAACGAGGCAAGCTCTTTGTTCGCGACAGAATCGACCGGCTCATCGATCCCGACAGCCCCTTTCTTGAGCTAAGCACCCTCGCCGCGTGGGACGTCTACGACAATCGCGGACCCAGTGCGGGCGTTGTCACCGGAGTCGGTCGAATCGAAGGTCGCCAGTGCATGATCGTCGCCAACGACGCGACGGTGAAAGGCGGGTCGTACTATCCGCTTACCGTCAAGAAGCACCTGCGAGCCCAGGAGGTCGCCCAGGAAAATCATCTTCCGTGCGTCTATCTCGTTGACTCGGGCGGAGCATTTCTCCCGCTCCAGGCCGACGTGTTTCCCGACAAAGGGCACTTCGGACGCATCTTTTTCAATCAAGCTCGGATGTCGGCGCTCGAAATTCCTCAGGTCGCAGTCGTCATGGGTTCCTGTACCGCAGGCGGGGCGTACGTTCCCGCCATGAGCGACGAAACGATTATTGTTCGTAACCAGGGGACCATTTTTCTCGGCGGACCGCCGCTGGTTAAGGCAGCCACCGGCGAGGAAGTCACGGCCGAGGAGCTGGGCGGGGCGGATGTTCATTGCCGAACCTCGGGCGTCGCCGATCACTATGCTGAGAACGACGAAGACGCGATCCACATCGCCCGAAGCGTCGTTGCCCACCTCAACCGAAAGCCATCAGCGACGCTAGAAACGCTCCCAACCGAAGACCCCGCATATGATCCCGTCGAGCTTTACGGGATTATTCCCGCCGACAAGCGAAAACCGTACGACGTACGCGAGGTCATCGCACGCATTGTCGACGGGAGCCGCTTTCATGAGTTCAAAGCGCTTTACGGAACGACGCTCGTGTGCGGGTTCGCGCACATCTGGGGCTACCCCGTCGGAATTCTTGCCAACAACGGCGTGCTCTTTTCCGAAAGCGCGCTCAAGGCAGCCCATTTCGTCGAAATGTGTAGTCAGCGCGGTATCCCTCTTGTTTTCTTGCAGAACATCACCGGGTTCATGATCGGAAAAGAATACGAAGCGGGCGGTATCGCCAAGGACGGGGCGAAAATGGTCGCGGCAGTGTCGAACGCCGCGGTACCGAAGTTTACCGTCATCATCGGCGGTTCATACGGTGCAGGGAATTACGGGATGTGCGGACGTGCTTACGCTCCGCGTTTTCTTTGGATGTGGCCCAACGCACGAATTTCGGTCATGGGGGGCGATCAGGCGGCGGGGGTTCTCGCGACAGTCAAGCAAGATCAACTCGTCGCCAAAGGCGAGAAGCGAATGAGCAAGGACCAAGAGGACGAGTTCAAGCAACCCATCCTCGATAAATACGAACACGAGGGCAGTGCGTATTACAGCACCGCGCGACTCTGGGACGACGGCGTCATCGATCCGAAAGATACGCGGATGGTCCTCGGTCTCGGGATCGCCGCATCTCTCAACGCACCGTTTCCGGAGCGTCGCTCAGGCGTGTTCCGCATGTAACTCTGAAAGACACCTCCAATGCCAGAATTCGTACATACGACAATTGATAACCAAATCGCAACGGTCACGCTCGACCGACCCGACCTTCATAACGCGTTCAACGAAGTCGTGATGCGAGAGTTAACTGATTCATTCGATGCGCTCGGACGCGATGACTCCGTTCGCGCTATTGTGCTTCGCGCAACAGGAAGGTCGTTTTGCGCAGGGGCTGATGTGAACTGGATGAAGCGGATGGTTGACTATTCCTTCGAGGAAAACGTCGCCGACTCCAACGTATTCGCGCAGATGCTTCGAACGATTCGCGATTGTCCAAAGCCCAGCATCGCCCGTGTTCATGGTGCGTGCATCGGCGGCGGCGTGGGGCTGGTGGCTGCTTGCGATATGAGCGTCGCTATCGAGAAAGCCAAGTTCTCGCTCAGCGAGGTGAAGCTAGGAATCGTTCCGGCGATGATCTCCCCGTTTGTGATGGAAAAACTAGGGCCGGGTACGACTCGACGATTGGCCTTGACCGCTGAGCGATTTGACGGTGTTGAGGCGATGCGGGTCGGGCTCGTTTCGCAGGCGGTCGCCACCGAAGCAGAGCTAGACGACTGGGTCGCCGGGAAGTGTGAACAGATCAAGGGCAACGGACCGCTCGCGCTGGTTAACTGCAAAGAGATTCTCACCGAGGTCGGCGCGATGATGTGGGACGAACTCCAACAGAAGACCGCCGAGAGAATCTCTCGCGTTCGCGTCTCCCCAGAAGGGCAAGAAGGTCTCAAGGCATTTTTGGAAAAGCGAAAACCAAACTGGGTCACGGAAAAAGAATAGCTATTGATGTTTCGCAAAGTACTTATCGCAAACAGAGGTGAAATCGCCGTTCGCGTTGCACAAACGCTGCGTGAGATGGGGATCATCGTCGTCGCCGTATATTCAGCTCCGGACCGTGCGTCTGTCCACGTCGCGTGCGCGGATGAAGCCTACCCCCTCGAAGGCAAATCGGCCGTTGAAACATACCTCCGCGGCGACAAGATCATCGAGATCGCCAAGTCGCACGGCGTCGATGCGATCCATCCGGGATACGGGTTCCTTTCAGAGAATCCAGAATTCGCAGAGGCGTGTGCAAAGGCGGGGGTTACCTTCATCGGCCCCAGTGCCGACGTCATGCGCGCCACGGGCAACAAAATCGTTGCCAAAACGACGCTCGCGAAGGCAGGCGTCCCAGTCGTCCCCGGCTGGTCAGGCGAACAGGACGCAGAACCCGACGTAAAGGCAATCACCAAAGAAGCCAAGAAGATCGGCTATCCCGTCTTGGTCAAGGCTGCGTCTGGCGGCGGGGGCAAAGGGATGCGCGTCGTGGCGTGCGAAAAAGATTTAGCCGGTTCGCTTGAGGCTGCTCGCCGCGAGGCGAAGTCTTCTTTCGGCGACGCGACGGTGTTTCTCGAAAAGTTCATTGAGCGCCCTCGACACATCGAGTTCCAAATTTTCGGCGATTCGCACGGGAACGTCGTCCATCTGTTCGAGCGCGAGTGCTCGATTCAGCGCCGTCATCAAAAAATCCTCGAAGAAACGCCGTCACCGGCGCTCACGCCGGAGTTGCGAAAGCAAATGGGCGACGCAGCCGTCGCAGCCGCTAGGGCGGTAAAGTATACGAACGCCGGTACCGTCGAGTTTCTCCTAGACGAAGACGGCAAGTTCTACTTCCTGGAAATCAATACCAGGCTACAGGTCGAGCATCCCGTGACAGAGATGACGCTGCGACACGACTTGGTGCGGGCCCAGATTCTAATCGCACTCGGCGAGAATCTTCCATTCACCCAAGACGAGCTAGCGCCCGACGGTCATGCGGTGGAGGTTCGCATATATGCAGAAGACGCAGCCAGCGGTTTCCTGCCATCGACCGGGACGATCGGTAGCTATGTTCCGGCAGCTGGCGCGAACATCCGCGTTGACTCCGGAGTAACAGAGGGCAGCGAGGTCTCTGTCTTCTACGATCCGATGCTCGCGAAGTTAATTTGCTTTGGTCGCACGCGCGGCGAGGCGCTAGAGCGTCTTGCCTTCGCCTTGGACAGTTTCGTCGTGCTGGGTGTTACGACCAACATTGAGTTTCTACGCAATCTGATCGAACATCCAGACTTCATTACCGGTAACATCCACACGAACTTTCTCGATCAAAACAGAATCGCCCCAACACGGGACCGTGTCGATGGAAAAGCATCCATCCCGGATGAAGTCCTGATCGCAGCCGCAGTCACAATCCGCGAAAACGGTCGTACTGCTTCTCGGGCGGTCGGACACGGTGGTAATGCAAGGTTGAAAGATGCGCCGTGGCGTTCGGGCGATGCATGGAGGGGGGCGTAGATGTCGAAGCTCAGATTCCAAGCTCCCGGCGCGAGCGAACCGATCGAGGTATCGCTGGAGCGTGCGGACCCCGCCCACGACGGCGCCATGATCGCCCGAATCGCAGACGCTGCGATTTCGGTAGACGTTGAGCATAGAGGATCTAGCGATGGTTGGTTGAAAGTCGGGGGCAAGGTCCATCGGTATTATGCACACACGCGCGACGGCGGCGTCGAAGTTTGGCTTGATGGTGTGACTTACAAACTTGAGGTTCCCAATCGCTCGCGGCGACGAGGAGGGAGTCCGGCGAGCGCCGCACCGATCGACCAAATCGTCGCACCAATGCCAGGAACCGTCTTGAAAGTAAACGTCGCCGTGGGCGATTCGTTCAAACCCCATCAACCTCTTGTCATTCTTGAATCCATGAAGATGGAAATGACGCTTTCTGCCCCGAACGCTGGAACGGTCGAAGCCGTTCATTGTAAAGTTGGCGAACTTGTTCCCTTAGGTACGGTACTCCTTGCGCTAAAGGCTGCCCCCAGTACGGCGGAGGAGAACGATGCTTCCTGATCGCGTACGAATCGTCGAGGTCGGTCCGCGAGATGGCCTGCAGAACGAATTGACACCGATTTCCACCGAAGGAAAACTCCAATTCGTGCGGAAACTCGTGGCTGCGGGTCTTACCCAGATCGAGGTTACGTCGTTTGTAAATCCCAAACGTGTCCCGCAGCTCGCCGACGCATCCGAGCTGATAACAGAACTTCCCAGCGCCGAAAATGTTACCTTCTCCGCGCTCGTTCCGAACGAAAAGGGCTTGGACCGAGCGATCGAGTCAGGTATCAATCGCATCGCCATCTTCACCGCCGCCTCAGAAACTTTCACGCAGAAAAACATTGGCATGTCCATCGACGAATCAATCGCCACCTTCGCCCCGATCGCAAAGCGCGCCATAGATGCTGGCATGAGCGTGCGCGGATACGTCTCGACGTGCTTCGTATGTCCCTACGAGCGCGAGATCAGCAAGGATCGCGTGCGAGACGTGACCGCAAAACTGTTTGATCTCGGCGTCGACGAGGTGGCGATCAGCGACACGATCGGGGCTGCCGTCCCGACCGACGTTCTCGAAACAGTCAGCTTCGTCTTGGAGAAGCTTCCCGTCGAGAGGATCGCACTTCATTTTCACGATACCTACGGAACGGCTCTCGCCAATGTCGTCGCAGGTCTCGAACTCGGCGTAACCACTTTCGACGCCTCAGCCGGCGGACTCGGCGGGTGTCCGTTCGCACCTGGCGCAGCGGGAAACCTCGCCACAGAAGACCTCGTCTATCTTCTGGATCGCATGAAGATTCAAACGGGCCTGGCGGGTCAGCCCGGTGTTGATCTGGGGAAAGTCATCGAGGCCGCGTCGGTTGTTGCGCGGGTATTGAACCGGCAACTTCCCAGCGCGCAGTGGCGACGTTTGCAAGCAGACTTCGCAGCCGACGAAGTTTAGTCTCAAAAGTTTAGGTTCGTATGAAGTGCCCCTATGCAAGTCTTCCACCCCGATTCAGTAGACTCCACCAACGAAGAGGCGAAACGCCTTATCGCTCGCGGCGAAATTACAAATGTCGCCTATGTCGTCGCGCGCGAGCAGACAGCCGGGAAAGGGAGTCGCGGGCGGACTTGGATTTCGCCGCGCGACGCGGGTCTTTATCTTTCGATCGTTCAAAGATTCAAACCGGGCCTCGACCCCGCGACGATCTCGTTGGAAACCTTCACGCTAGCAGCCGGCGTCGCATGCGCCGAGGTTCTTCACGAGCGATACCAAGTGGAGGTTGCGCTCAAACCCATCAACGATCTTTATGTCGGGTCCGCAAAGCTCGGTGGGATCTTGGTTGAGTCGATCGTCGAGAAGAATCTTCTACGGGCGCTCGTGACAGGGATCGGCATCAATCTTCGCCTGGCGGATCGCCCGCTCCCAGTCGATGCTCCCCAGGCGACTTGCGTCGAGGATGTTGTAGGATCGGCACGGGCTGGTTCAATATCTCCCGCCTCGATAGCCACCCATCTGGCGAGATCGGTCCTGGCGTGGAACTCCGTCCTGATTGACAAGGGGGAGGATCGGGTCCGTCTCGCGTGGGATCGATGGAGGCAGGCAATGGCGTCGAGCCTCGTTCCCGGGTCGCAGTCTAGACGGAGTCCCGGGGCCGTATAATCGGAGCGGGAGGGATTCGAACCCTCGGGGCTACAAGAAACGGAAGCGGGTAAGTCGTTTTGCGGCAACGACTTGCGATGCGGAGACGATCACGACGCAACGCCACTTACGCGTAGCTTACGCAAGCAAATTCTGGGCGCTGTCTTGGGGCTCGATGATGAAGGGCTCGCAGGCGTCGTAGCAATGCTCGAAGGAACCGGCGGTGTCGCCTCTGCTGGCGAAACAGAGGAAGGGTCGAAGCAATAGACTCTCGGAAGATTTGGACGCCGCAGGGGCGACTACGGCAATGTGTCCGCTTTTGCCGGGTGGGTGTCGTCGGTGGTATGATTAGAGCAAGTGCGAAAGACCCAATGCGCTGAGCTGGGTCATAAAAAAACACGGGTTCTCGCGACGGCGAGTATCGGTCCAGGGTCGTGCGTTTTTGGGTCACCAGCCTTTACGCGCGGCCCCGGGCCACCCGCGTGAAAGAAGGTTGGTGACATCATGGCAGAACTTGAACCGAATGTGGAAGGGGTCGAAGAAGCGTTTCAGGCCGCCCGTTCCTGCGTGGCCGCCTTATGCAACGCTCTCTTCGGTTTGGCCGGGCCCCATCATCGTCCCGGGATAGCGGCGAACCCTGGCGAATACCTCCAATCTGCGTGCGAGCACCGCACCACCATCGAAAGAACGCTCTCCAGATTCGATCGGCTCAATATCGTGGGCCGAGAGATTATCCGCCCCGCTATCGCGAGCCGGCGTTCTAAACTCGTCGACTTCTGTGGGACGGAATTCATTAGCGCCTTCGATGCGAGCGAGTACGTGGGAAAATTGGTTCGCGATTGCCTCATTGGTGACGAGTTTGCCCACGATTACGGGAGGCCTTTAGAGTCTGCAGAAGACGCGATGAATCTCAATGCCCGCTGTTATGCTTGTTTCATGTGCCATGACACCCCAGAGGCTTCGGTCAATGAGTTTTCACGGCTTGAACCACTGCTAGACCAAGAACGGTTGTGGTCTTTGGATTTGCTGAGTAACAAGCCGCTCATAGACGACCTCGTTGATTGTTACACAGCGCAGATGATCACCGGTCGCCGTCGCAACGCGATGTACAAACTGGGGCCCCCTTACAAAGTGAAAAACGACACAGGCCAATGGCGATGGAGCCGGAAGCATCTGACTGAGCGCTATCGCACAAATCCGTAGGCCCGCTCATTCCCTTCGCTTAGGCCGTCCATTCTGTTCACTAATCTGTATATTCTGTTCACTCGCCCCATTTGGTTCTGGACAATCACCTTTCGAGTGGCATCCTCAAAGTAGCGGCATGGAATGCCATTGCTGCATTAGCGCTCTTCTCTTTTTGAAGGACTTCCCATGAGAATACAACTTCCCAACCAAGTGGACGGGCTTGACCAGATGCTCACCTCCACCCAGGTGCGGTGCCTGGTAGGCGTTTCGGCGCGACAACTTCAAAGGCTGATCGACTCCGAAGTCGTGCCATCACCAGATGCGTTTCTCGGGAAGGCGCGAAGGTGGCGTAAGTCTACGATCGAGCAGTTTCTGACTGAGTGTGTCGCGAAAGCCTAACAAAAAAACCCGCGCGACGACAGTGAATCGTTCACGCGGGTAAGGATCATTAAGGCATGGCCGAACCTACAAAAAACCGACAATCACGTCAAGCAGGGCAGACTCTCATGTTTGCGTCCGCGCCGCTTAGGAATCCGACCCCGGAATCCCCCTACGCACCAAGCGCGCCGGAATCACCCGCGAAGGCTAAAACTACGCGGGCGGAAAAGCGAATTCTCGATTTTGTGAGGAGTCGCGGGTACCAGGGTTGTACCGACTCTGAGATCCAGGAGCGGCTGTCCATGTGTGGCGATTCGCAGAGACCCCGGCGAGTCGCCTTGACTCGCGCAAGGTTCATCCGGGACTCGGGTCGGACGCGTAAGACCAAGACCGGTCGCGCGGCCACCGTCTGGATTGCGGTCCAAGGGGGCTCCTGCAATGGCTGATCTACAAACCGGCTGCACTTGGCAAATAACGAGCTGGGACACGTATTTTGAGATAGCACAGTCGAGAAAGATCATCAAGGGTGTGACGTGGGTACCTCAACCAATCAAACACGATTCGTCGGGCTACAGGCGGGTGATGCAGGGAAAACTGAGCGAAGTGTTCAGTGGTGAAGAAATCTATTGCGGATTTACGACGATGGTCCAAGTCGCGATGAAGTGTCCCGTGCGTGGTGTGTTAGTTGGCGCGGACGGAAAAGCACTGACGCCGGAGGATATCAGCTGGAAAACTGGGGTCAGAGCTGAAGTCATCGCCGCTACGATCGAAATCGTAACCGCCCCGGAAATCGCATGGATGGATCAGATCAAAATATCGGAAGTTTGGTCCCCAATGACGGACGCTCCCAAGACGATGGTAGCACGCTCCCAGGACGCTCCCAAGACGATGGCGCTAGACGATACGATACGGAGAGGAGAGGAGAAGAAAAAATACGAGACGATACCGCCTGGCCGTGGCAGTGAGGGCGTGAAGACCCCCACCAACGGAACCAATCGCCATACTTCGCAAGCCGACCAAATGTGGGTCAGCGCGTTCTACTCACAAATGTGCGAAAGCTTGGAGCTGACGACCGACAGGGCTCTTGCGAACGACAAAGCCTTCAAGGCGGTTGCCGCGAAATTGGCGTCACGGAACGATCGCGACGAATGCTTGACGAAGTGTGTGACGATCGCGCGCGAAGCATGCAAACCCAATATCAAAAACCGCCCGGCTGCCTGGCAAAAGCGAGTGACAACCGAAGTTCTCGAAACACCAAAGGTGCCCCATTATTGAGACTCCATACATCTACCACGACTTCAGAGGCCCCCAGTGCCCAAAATGCGGGCGAAGAGCGTTGAAAATAACCTCAACCCGTCGCCAAGAGGATGGCACAACGCTTCGATATTCGCGCTGTCGGGGGTGCGGGGCTGTGGTTCAGATCGTAGAAGATCACGACCACGAAGAAAAAAAATCTCCCAATCCGTACAGCGGCTGTACTTGAGCAAAACCGCCCTGCTAAGGTGACCGTATGAAATCAATCGAGATTCCCCAGAACGTTCGATTAGGTGTACCGAGGATCGAAGACCTCTTCGGCGCGTACGCAATCCACGAACCGGCAATGCGAAGCCTCCATTCTTATTTGGAGTCGACCGGAATCAAGCAACACATCGCCAACGCGAACGCTAGGCAAGCCACCGATCAGAAGAACACGACCCCCGCTTTTACGATGATCGAAGGATCGGGAATCGCCGTGGTCCCAATCGTTGGGGTGATGACAAAGAGTGGCACTAGCTTGTCACCGTTTCCTGGCACGACAGCCACGCGGTCAACGATTCGAGGCCTTGCGCGAGCTGACGACGTGTCGGCCATCCTCGTCAACATCGACTCCCCCGGCGGATCAACCAAGGGCGTCTCAGATCTTGCGAATGACATAGCGTCTGCGGCTAAAATTAAGCCCGTCGTCGCCATGATCGAAGATCTTGGGGCCTCAGCGGGGTACTGGGTCGCATCGCAAGCATCGATCATAGTCGCAAATCCATCGGCAATTGTTGGGTCGATCGGCACATACCTAGTCGTGGAAGATTCCAGCGAAGGCGCGGCTCAGCACGGCATCAAAGTCCATGTTTTGAGCACGGGATTTTTCAAGGGAGCCGCTGAAGACGGTACCGTCGTGACGGATGCCCACCTCGCGGAATTTCAGAGGTTCACCGATTCGTTGCAGGAGCTGTTCACAAAAGCGGTTATGGACGGTCGGGGCTTGGATCGAAAAACCGTCGAATCGTTATCAACGGGGGCGGTCTGGATTGGCAGCCACGCAAAGAACATGGGGCTAGTTGATCGCATCGGGGACTTTGATCTCGCCCTGAGTTTAACTGAGGAGCTGATCGCACACCGTCAGCGGCGACCGTCGAGTGTTGCGGGGTTTGGAACTGAGGAAATGCCCTCTGCGGGATTTAGTTTGCCAGACGCTGGCATGTCTTGCGGAGGTAAAACAGGAAAGGTTACGGAAATGCAAAGCGACATGCAAAGAGTCGATCTAATCAGCCTCAAGAAGGCTCTCCCGAATGCGTCAGCCGAATTTCGCGAGCAAGCGGTGATTGACGGCCTTACTGTAGCGGAAGCTCAGACGCGATACATGGGAGCCCTTGAAAGCGGCGCGATTCAGGGAGGCGGACCTGGCGTCCCGTCTGCATTGATGCCTATGGCGTCCGGCGGTGGCGGAAACGCTCGCGGAGGTGCCGCGGACAGCTTTGATGGTGCCATCAGAGAGCTGACAGCACGCGGTATGGATCGCAGCAAAGCGGTTGCCAAGGTCTCTAAAGAATGTCCCGAGTTGCATCGAGCGTACTTGCTTGAGACCAACTCCGGACACGTTTCGCGGTTGGTTGACAGCAAGTTCGGCGTCTAAATCCCCCGGGGCTGGCGCTTCCCATAAAACATCTGAGCGAATCGCGAAGGCGTGATAGCTCGAAACAACCAGGAGAAAAAAACGGATGGTAAAGACCAAGGCGCCGGCGACCCAAAAGCAGCCGGCTGAAGCAAATCCGGCGGGCAGAGATTTCCGCAACGAGATCGAACGCCGGCGAATCTTGTTTCTTAATGTGGAGGATGCATTGTTCGCGACCGTCAGAGGGGAGGATGTTCCAGACGCCACCCTCCTGTTTCAGGCGGTAGGTTGGGACCGCTCTAGGGTGACGGGTGAGACAGAGAGAATCCGTCGCGTACAAGCATTGTTGGACACAGGCGTTACGGTCTCCACCCGGGACGCTGCGAAAGAGATGTTTCTAAAAACTGCTAATCACGCAAAGGCCGAACGCGATCGCATCGCTGCGGAAATTGCAGCATTGAACGCTGAGGCAGAGGACCTCAATGTCGGCGTGGAGGAGGCTTCGAAAGGGTACGAGTACGAGTGTTCAGTGATAGATCGACTAGGCCTTGATGCAAATTTGCCTGGGTTCGTCGTTGAAGAGTTTCACAGACGAACCTGTGTCACTCAAAACGGTGAAAACAACCGCCGCATCGCCGCAATCAAGGCCGAGATAGAAATGGTCCAGAGCTTGCCCGTGTCGTGGGAAAACACGGCACACGATAGAAGTCGGTTCGAGAGCACGGCTATTTCCCATGCCCAAAGTATGCAAAAACAGTACCCAGGGTTGTTGACCGTTGTTCGATCGGACAACGTGACTACGGCCACGATCAACCGGGATGCCTGGATTGAATACGCCGAAAAACGAAAGGCCGGATTGGATGGCTTGCGGGCTGAATTGCGGACCCTGACTGAGGCGGTCTCGGAGGAGCGTCAGTTGCACGAACAGCTGAGGAACTACTATCTGAAGGTCGATTGATCGTGCGACCTTAGCCCCGATCCGCTTCCCCTGTTTCTGCCTATTGTTGTTTCCTTCGATGGGTGGAAATGCGAGCGGGGGAGGCGGGTCGTGGAGCGTTCTTTATGTCGCATTTTGGCAATACAGGAGGCCTTGGGTCCTTCCGGGAGGGGGCGCGAGGTCGCGAAGCGATTGATCGGGCGGGTTTTGTGCGCATAGGGTTCAAACTCTGACTAATGAAGTCTAGCGCTCTGAGGTGTGGGCTGTGGCAAGAAGAAACGAGGTCGCCCCACGAGTGACCGGGCGGGTTTTGTGCGCATTGAGTTCAAACTCTGAGTAAGTATGTCTAGCGCTTTGTCGCTTTTTGGAGGTGCGGGTTGTGAGCGTTGTCGTTGAATTTACATCCGATGAGCTGAAGCTTTTCCGGGGCGTGCAGAAACTTGTCACGCAACAGGGGACGCTGCAAAACACGCTGCGCAAGACCGGCGCGACCGGGAAGAAAGCCGGAAACGACGCGTCCAGCGGCTTTGGTGAAAAAGCGGCCGGCTCATTGCTGCGGTACGCCAGCGGCGTCGTTTCCGTCGGAGCTGCGATAACTGCGTTGTCAAAAGGCTACGATGTGTGGCTGAAAAACATTCGCGAGACTGGCACCGAGGCGGAAAAGTCCGCTAGACAGGTTATCGCCTTGGCTGCGCTGCAGGAAGGTGGGACCAAAGCCGCCCGGGTGAAGGCCGCATCGGCACTGGGGGCACGGTATGGCATTACTGACCGTGGGCTGGTTTTCAACACGGTCCAAGCCTTACAAAGTGCCAACGGCGGAGATTTCGAAAAGGGGCTGGCTGGAGCTAAGACTGTTTTCGCTGCATCACTAGCCGGCATTCCGGTTGACGTCGGAACCGAACTGGAAGTACTCGGCGCCGGGCAGGGTCAGAAACCCGGGCAGGCGTTGCGAAGAGCACAGGTTGCGGGTGAGGCTTCGACGCGCGATCCCGCAGCACTCGCGACCGGTGCACCTGGATTCACTTTCATCGAAGACAAGGATTTCGGCTTCGCGGCTGCGGCTATTTTGGCCGGCACGAGCGAAAAGGGTACGCTCAAAACGGCGGTCCAGGCCCTTGGTATCGGCCTGTCGAGTTCGGCGAGTGACACCTTCAAGAAAAGCCTGACCGAGCTCGGCGTTAAGAAAGGGGACACCCAGGCCGAGAAGCTGCGGGTGTTACATGACGCCGGGATTCGCACCACCGACCAACTTGGCGAGCTGGGCATGAAAGAAATTCTCCGCAATAAGGCCCTCTCTGATGTTCTCAAAAACTACGACAAAATGACCGCCGTCCTTGCGGAGATTAAGGCAAAGGCCGTCCCGGGTCTCTTTGCAGAAAAACGGGCGGCCATTGAAGCGGAGTTGCCCACAACCAAACTGACCCGAGAAATTAACACGCTAAAAGTGCGATCCAAAGACGCACAGGCTCTGACCCCCGCCGCGATCCAAGCGCTTGAGGTGGATAGAGATCAACGCATTCGCGGGCTCGCCTTCCGGCGAGCAGGTTTAGAATCCGCTGGGCCGTGGGGGATGTTTGATCTGATTGATGAGAGTGGACGATCAACGGGCTATGACCAGTTTTGGGCGAAACTTTTCACGAGCCCTTTTGCAATCGGACACACCGACCTGACCCCCAATGCAGAGGGGCAATTCGATGAGCGATCGCAGATTTTGACGGGCCGAAAGTTCCGAGAATTTGCTAAACAACGCCAAGCGATCAAGCAAGAGCTGTCTGAAGACAGCACACAACTATTCGGCGACGGCGATCTCAACACGTTGCGGGAGGTCACGGCGAGAATCGACAGCGCCGCTAAAAACCTCAACGAGGCCACCGGCAACTTTAACGACGCCGCCGGGAAAATACGGGGCGGGGCGACGGGCATGCCTCCGCTGGAGGACAAGTAGCCGATGGTTGAAGCCGCTCACCAAATGCCCCTGGCTGATCGAGTCGCGACGCTCGAGCATGCACTCGCCATACAAGGCGATTTATTAGCCAAGATCGCACGCCAGCATCGCGAAGCGACCGAGCTGTTGCTGGGGCTGGCGACGAAAATCAGAACGGAGCGGCTTTCCATCGTGAATTCGGCGGGTGTTGAGGTGGCTACGCTTTGCGCCAGCCGTTCGGGCTGCGGGGAGATCAGCATCCGCGACGGGGAGGGGCACCTCGCCGCAGTCATATCCGTGCACGCCGCAGGCGACGCTTTCCTGGGACTTTGCGACGAGGACCACGCGTCGGGCGTACACATTCGCGCGTCCGCGACCGGCCCCGCAGCGGGCTTTGATTGGCCAACAGGGGCGGATCGAGATTTGTGAAAAGATCGGGTGTTGACGGTGGGCGGATGACGTCGATGATGCAGGCACTTATGAATGATAGAACTCAACTTTCCAAATTCCTGCGGGCGCTTGCGCCCGTATCGAGCACGCCCGTAGCACCGGGGAATACCGGCGACGGTTCCACCGCCTTTATCAGCGGATAAGTCCGATGCTACGGGTCTGCTTGCATTTTGGAGGTGCGACGATGGTAGAGAACGAAACGAAGACAGACGCCACCACGAAGAATGTTCAAGCCCTAAAGACGGCGTTCCCACAAGCAGAGTTTGATAAGATGCTGGACCTATTACCCTTCAGCGGCATCGGTTTCACGCTCCAAAAGGAGCCCCGACCAGACCCCTGGGCCGAAAAATTGCGACAGGGGTTGGAATGTTGGGAATTCAGCCCAAAGTGTGGAATGGTACGGGTAATCGATGGCCTGATCGGAACGGCAGAGACCGTGCTGCGCATCCTTAGCGGGCAGATAGCCTGTGATGTTGACAACGTACACGAAAACTCCCGAGACAACATCGAGGACTCTATGGGCGCTTGGCAAGCAATGGCAGACGCCGCATTGCGTGAAGTCGCTTGCGCAAGAAAAAAACTCGCCAGGGATGGGCTGATCCTGCTCACGGCTCAACAAAAAGGCGAATCAAAGAGCCCCGCCACCCCCGTAGACGCTGACGAAGATCAACCATTGAGCGAACCTGGCGAGCGCACGAAGCTCGAGGTAGGCATGCGCGTGGAGGCGCGCAAAGAGGGCGAGTATGTAGACGGCGTAGTTGTCGAGGTTTGTGAGTACGGATGTTGGGTTCGCGAAGATGGCGGCGAAGTCTTCGCGTCGCAGTTCGGAAAAATGCTGATCTATCCGCAGCAACCTGCGACGGAGGCCGCGTGAAACGCACTCCTGTTGTATTGGCCACCAACTCGGAGAGGGTGCGCCATGTGATGACGATGGCTGCGGCCGAGACCGTGACTGGCTTGGCAAAGAGATCCCTGCGGAAGCTGATGCGCGACGGTAAACTCAAGGGGCAAATCAAAGACGTGACAGACCGAAACGGCAAGAAATACCAGCGCTTCAAGCCGCTCAAGTTTTCCGTCTACCATGACGTGTTAGGTTACCCTGAGCATATCGCGATGGCGCTTGCGCTCGGTGTGCAGGCTGTTGCGAGTGATGAGGATGAAGGAGTCGCACCCGCTGCTAGCAATGAGAAGACGCTTCGTCGGAGGGTCATTCAGAGCCCTTTGTCGCGACGAAGTTTCCGCAATCATGAGCGGGACCCGGAAGAGGCAGCGCTCCGCCGGTCAATTCGCGAGGAGTGTGCGAAGGCCGACCGGAAAGCACGTGGGCGCCTGGAAGCGCAGAAACCTCGATGAACGCGACGCGCAAACAACTTGGTTTCATCGTGTCGCTTGGCGAATCGGTTGGGCTTACTGGTGAAGAGCTTGATCGGTGGTTGGAGCGATTCGGGATTGACGGTCTTTGGGCAATCCCGGATCGCAAATTTGCGAGTAAGATCATCGGCGCGTTGCGCCGGATGCAGGAAACGAGAATGAAAAAGGTTGGTGACCTATGGCGAGAGTGTTCAAGCCGAAGTTTGTTGCGATGCGAACCGTCCGCGACTCGGGAGGCAGCATCGTCTACGAAGAAACGATCGCGAAGCGTGGCCCCCGGAAAGGGCAAAAAATCAAGGCCCCAAAACGGGAACGCATCCTCGACAACGAAGGCAACCCAGTAAGCCGGACGGTTCGAAAGTGGTCCATCGAGTACACGGACGAACTAGGGCGGCGAACAACGGCCCCCGGCTACGCTGATCGGAAGGCTACAGAGCAAAAGGCCGCGCAACTCGAACGGCACGTTGCCCACTACTGCGAGGGGTTGGTCACGGTTTCACCGCGCCACCGCGCAACGCCGTTGATCGAACACGTAGAGCAATGGATTGCGTATCTCGAAGCGAAGCGGGCACCGGATTATGTCCGCATGGCGCGAAGTCGAATCCGACGATTGGCGAAAGAGCTGCGGGGCTGGGCGACGCTCAAGAGCTTTCCGGCGACTTCGTTGCAGGCGTGGGTTGACGCCCAGGCCGGGAAGCTCGCCCCTCGAACTCTCAACCACTACGTTGAAACCGCGTCCGCTTTCTTTGGTTGGTGCGTCAAGACGAAGCGTTGCGCCGCAAACCCGATCACGACATTCGAGAAAGAGCGGGTTTCTGAAGATGCGGATCCGCGAAGAGCGGGGACCGTTGACGAGTTGCAACGGCTTGTCGCGGCCCACCCGGTCAGAGGTTTCGTGTACTTAACCGCGGCGATGACTGGTTTGCGGCGAACTGAGCTGAGGCTGCTCGAATGGGGCGACCTCAAACTCGACTCCCCGGTCCCATTCTTGCAGCTACGCGCCCATACGACGAAATCCAAGCGAGCTGACACGTTGGCGCTGACCCCGGAACTTGTTGCCGAACTGCGTTCACGCCGGCCACCGGACTGGGCAACGGAAGACCGGGTGTTTGTTTCGATACCAACTTCCAGGACGGTCAAACGCGACCTGGAGCGGGCTGGCATAGAGCCCAAGAACAAAGAGGGCAAAATCGTACTGCACGCGCTTCGGAACTCGCTGGCGACGATGCTTTACGACGCCGGCGTTTCCGAGGTGAAGGTTCAGCAGATCATGCGTCACACCGACCCCGCGCTGACGAGAAAGAGCTACATGGATCCGCGCCGTTTTGATCTTCAACGCGAGGTGGAAAAACTCCCGAGCCTGTTGGGTCGTGACGATGCGCCAAGCGAGCAACGCGCGACGGGGACCGATGACCGAAACGCAAACTTACGCACAGCTTACGCAGGATCGCAGCCGCGAATGTCCGCGAAGGCGCTGACAGGCCGTGGCACCAAAAGAAAAGGCGTCTGCGAATGTCCGCAGACGCCTATACCGGAGCGGGAGGGATTCGAACCCTCGGTACGGTTGCCCGCACACCGCATTTCCAGTGCGGCCCCTTCAGCCACTCGGACACCGCTCCAAGAGAAAAATTATCTAAATGTCTACCAAACGTCACCCGCCGATGAACTCTAACGAATAAGCAGCTTGGGAGTCTTGCTCCTCGACGCTAATGAAAACATCACAAGAGCCCGACGTCCAAAATCGGCTGAATTCCGTAACGTTGGTGCCGACGGTCTCGCCGCAGAAATTGCTTTGCCCGCACAAGACCCAAAGACCCAAAGGCTGGCTGCCGGTGACACGTATCGTCATTCCCAAGCTGCCATCAATGAACATCGTGTGGTTGGCTTCGCTGGAGACGAAACCGCCGCAGAACGAGTCTACCACACCCATTGTCTCTCCCGCGCGGGCCACCGAGTTCAAATCGCCTGTAATCTGCACCTCGATCGCGTCACTGACCACATCCGCCGCGTTGTCGTTGTCATCAACGCTCACCGTCCCGGCACATCCGACGCACAGGACCGTGAGCGAAACTAGCACCGTTCCAATCGCGTTTTTCCCCTTCATTGTATTCCCTTCAAGTCTACCTCTACCGAAACTACATCGGGTGCTGGTCCATTGTCAAATTCCAAACCAAAAATCACGAGACGCCGAGTCGTCGTTGAGATTTCCAGTGCGGCCCGTTCAGCCACTCGGACACCGCTCCATCTCGTGCAAAGCGGGCTGGACCTACAAGAAAACCCAGCCACTTCCGAAAGCTCCGCATCCGATCCTACCCAAGCCCGACCCAGCGTCAACAGAATAGACCTCGTCGTGGATGAACTATGATCGCTTTCTCCGACAAAGGAGGCGGATTCCTCTTTCAAGGTTGGAGATTTCACTTTCGGTCCTAGCCATCGCGCGTGATTGCTCGCGTTCTTATCGGGTTTAGCGGGACTACCAAGGATTGTGGCGCACTATCTCAGGACGCGCCAGATGAACGCCGAAGTACTCGCACCCGCGCTCGCAGCCGATGACTGGTGTCAGCGGATGAAGTTTTTCGAAGCGCAAGGGGACGGCCCCTAGCGCGAAAATCGACTGGCCAGATTCTCCTATTGTAAGTTGTACGAGGAACGAACGAAGGAAACGATTCCGATGGGGCAAACCACAAACTCGGCTAGTGACAATCCAGCGATCGGCCGTGTAAGCGTCCTCCTCGTCGAGGACAACCGCGTCAACCGAATCGTTGCAACCAGAATGCTAGCCCGCATAGGGTGCGAGGCCACCATCGCAGAGAACGGCCAGCTCGCACTCGACATCCTCGAAGATCCGACAAATAAGTTCGACCTTGTCTTCATGGATGTTCAAATGCCAGTCATGGACGGGCTTACAGCCGTAGGTCGAATTCGCTCAAAAGGGCGATATGAGAAACTGCCAGTCGTCGCCATGACAGCCCACGCCATGGTCGGCGACAGGGAGCGTTGCCTAGATGCCGGAATGGATGACTACTTCACAAAACCCGTAAAGATTGAGCAAGTAAGAGCCATGATCGAAAAATGGAAAGCAGGACGAACTCCGTCCACCTCAGAGACGACGAACGAAGAACCCGGTAGCGCCGAGTCAAACAACCAGACGACCCCAGATTCGGAATCCAATTCGCCATGCCCGATCGCCATGGCGACCGCGCTCGCAAACCTGGACGGCGACATGGAACTTCTCGAAGAAGTCGTGCAGGTTTTCCTTGAAACCACTCCGATAATGCTTGCCGACCTCAACGAGGCAGTCAAGTCCGGAAACGCCGCTGAGATCACAGCCGCCGCCCACAGCATCAAGGGAGCGTCAGCGAACATCGGTGCGCTAATCGTCTCCGAGACCGCCCGTAAGCTGGAGCTCATGGGCAAGACCGAAGAAATCGCCGACGCAGCCAAAGAGACCGAAGAACTGATCCAGGAGATAGACGCGCTCGTGAGCTTCGCTAAAGAGAAGTTCGCGTCTTGCGCAGACGTTTCAATCTGAGCGACGACCCGTCAGCGCCCACCGAAAGTTCGCAAAGCACCCGCCGCAATGAATCCACGCAGCTTCTGGTTAAACTTGCCTATTTTGAACCCAGGTAACATCTTAAGCACCGGCAAGAAGAACCCCCGCTCTGTTTGTCGAAGGTTTCTCGCATCACTACCCTCCAGCATCCCAGAAAGTTCCCCGGCTTCACATCCAAAAACCCCGAAACCTCAAGCGATTGGCGATCCCTCATTCTTTCCGCTAAGCTTCCCGGATCGTATCCAGGCCGGTCCGCGACCGTTCGTCGCTATCGCCAATGGCCAATCGATTTCCGGCGGACAGGCCGTCGGATCGCCGCGAAACACCCGCTCCGGAGGTTCTAATTCGTGTCATCTTCTAAAGGCGAATTCCTAGGTCACCCCAAGGGGCTTTACATACTGTTTTTCACCGAGATGTGGGAGCGATTCAGCTATTACGGCATGCGCGCCCTCCTCGTGCTCTACATGGTCGACTTCTTCAAGTGGACCCAGGAAGACGCATCGAAAATATACAAGTGGTACACCTCGCTGGTCTACCTGACCCCGCTGATCGGCGGCTACATCGCAGACCGAGTCATCGGCAATAAGTCCGCCATCATCATCGGTGCCATCATGATGTCGGTAGGCCACTTCCTCATGGCCTTCGAGGACATATGGATCTTCTACATGGCTCTCGGATTCCTGATCATGGGCAACGGGTTCTTCAAACCCAACATGTCCGTACAGGTCGGGCGACTCTATCCCCAAAACGACCCACGAAGAGATGGCGCATACACGATCTTCTACATGGGAATCAACTTGGGTGCATTCCTTTCGCCGCTTGTCTGCGGAACGCTCAAGGAAACTCCCGGCCTTGGATTCCATTGGGGGTTCGGTGCGGCCGGCGTCGGCATGGTGCTGGGCTTGGTGGTCTATCTAATCGGTCTTCCCTGGGTCAAAGAACTCCCTGAGTCGGCGGTTTACGAGCCGCCGGAGGGCGAGGAGGAAAAGGGAAGCAAGCACGAAGATCATGCCATGACCGAGGAGGAAGCAAAGACTACACCCTCAGTCACTGCCACCTTTTCGCGCTTGTCTCCTGCGATCTTCGCACTTATCGGCGTTGCATTGTTGCTCGGATCGCCGCTGATGTGGAAGTTGGACCTCGTGAGTTTCGACAACTTCATGGCCATGGAAATCGCCGCGGTCGCGTCGTTTTTTGCGGGATGGATTCTCAAGAATCTCACCATGGCCGTTCGCGATCGTGTCTTGGCCATCTATGTGTTAGCCGTCTTCGTCGTATTCTTCTGGGGAGCGTTTGAACAGGCCGGCAATGCAATGAACGTCTGGGCGGATCAAACCACCAACCGATACCTGACCGAGCCCGCGCCGGTTCCTTCGGTCTACCCTGACGTTGCGGTAGATTTAGCGGAGCAAGGATTCTGGGTAACATTCAAGAGTGCGATCGGTAAGCTAATCGCTGTCAACCCGGTTGGTACGGCGAGCTTCCAGTCGATCAACGCGCTTGCGATCGTCATGTTCGCACCGATCTTCGCTTGGTTGTGGCTCTTCCTTGCGCGAAAACGCATCAATCTCCCTATTGCGGCGAAAATGTCGATTGGCGTTTTTCTACAGGGAGTCGCATTTGCGTTGATGATCTGGTCGGTCAAGTATGAGAACCAGAACAGCAAAGTGGCGTTGACTGCGATTCCGCCGTCTGTGATCGCCAACGACGACAATCAAGTCTCATTCTTCGACGCCCCTGAGCATGGCAACGACGAAGCGTTCGAGCGATTCAAAAGCGGAACACCGGATGAGAATGAGGACAAGATGATCGCTCACGGCGGGCGGTTGCTCTTTGGTCAAAGTGCGGGCACGCTCACGATGCGTGGCGTTCTCAATGCAAATCACCGCGACCGGATGCTTCGTGCAACAGCGCCGAAGGACTACGTCGCGGCAATCTGGGAATTAACCGAGCAGTCGCAGGACGCGTACGAAAACGCCACGGCGAATGACGCGGGCGACAAGGAGTTCTCAGTTAAGTACACGCTAGACACATTGCCCGCCGGGTTTGATGCGAAGTACCTGCAAGGGTTTGCGTCAAAGGATCTCACTTTCGATCAAGCCACCCGTACGTTTACAGTGAGTAGGAAACTTGCGGACAAAGACTTCAAGCAAATCCTCGTCGCTGGGGCAGCCCCAAGATTCCGCGAAGCCCTCAACGACCTCTATGTACAGTCGTCCAAGTTCAGGGTCAGCTCATGGTGGCTAGTCGGTTTCTACATCCTTTGCACCCTTGGCGAACTATGTTTGTCGCCCGTCGGCTTATCAATGGTCAGCAAGCTCGCGCCACGCCGCTTCGCTACGATGCTCATGGGCGTGTGGTTGCTAACGAGTTTCTTCGGGAACTTTACTGCGGGCCTCGCCGGTGAAAACTGGGAAAAACTTGATCCAGGTTCGTACTTCATGTGGATCTCGATTGCGATGACGGGGGCTGCTCTGGTTTGCTTCCTACTCATCAAGAAGGTGACCTCAATGATGCACGGAGTGAAGTAACCCAAGCATCGATGCCCGAATCGCACGAAAACCCATTCGAATGGACCGCGGGCAGGCCGTACTTTCACGGCCTGCCCGTTCTCCATCGAGAAATCAAAGTCGCAAATACCCCCTACCGCATCGCCGCCCTAAAGGACGCCGCCGATCTCCTCGATCTCCCCGAGTTTGAAGAACGCTTCATCAAAAAAGACATCGCCCCCTACGGTCTGGAGCTATGGCCAGCCGCCATCATGCTTGCAGAGTATTTCGCGAAGGGTGAGCAGGGCGAAGGACGATCCGCCCTAGAGCTAGGCTGCGGACTAGGGCTTGTTGGCGTCGTTGCGAGCAAATCCGGCTGGCGAGTAACGGTAACCGACAACGACGAAGACGCACTCCGCTTCGCAAGAAACACCGCCGCCCTCAACGACGCTTCCATCGAAGAGTACACAATTCTAGATTGGAACCACCCGCCCGCCGACAAGCGTTTCGCGCGAATCTTCGCGGCCGACGTCCTCTACCAGCTAGTCGATCATGTCCCGTTCTTAAGATGCCTAGACGCCCTCTTGGCAGAAGGGGGCCAAGCACTCATCGCCGACCCAAACCGCGGCGTCGCCGACAGATTCCCCCAGTTCGCAACAGACAACGGATTCCAAATCAGCATCATCGACACCACCGCCACCCTCGAAGACGGACCAGAGATCAAAGGCCGCATCTTTTGCCTGTCGAGATAACCTCGTCAGCCCCTATTTCGCCGCCAAGCTCGCGCAAACAATCTCATCGTCATTGCGCACAAAGACATGCTTGTTCGCAAACGCCGGATGCGTCCAGCAGACGCCCCCGCGCTGATTCAATTGTCCCTTCGTCGGCGCGATGAGCTGTGCACGACTGATTTCCGTATACCCCTTCGGCGACAGTTTCGAGATGATCAGCTCCCCTCGCTCGTTAAATATCCAGACTTTGTCGCCGTTTGGGATCAAATGCGCCGTCGCCCATCGCGCCTTGGGCATAATCTCAAGCGTCTCCCATATGCGAGCACCAGTCTTTACGTCGAGACAACGAAATTCACCGTAGCTATCGACACCGTAAACATAACCATCCGCGATGTAGGGCGTCGAAATGATCGACTGAATCGCTTCACTCTTCTTCTCGTTGGGACCAACGTGTTTCCAGACTTCCGAAACGCCCAAGCGATCCTGCCCGAGCTTGAGAAGCATCGCCCCATCGAAAAAGCTCGTGACCAGCAGCTGATCTTCGTACAGAACCGGGGTCGCGATTCCGATGACCATCCGCTCCGGTGGAAACGGATGAGTCCAATACGTCTTCCCATTCATCGGATCCAGTCCGACGATATTCTCGCCCGTGTAGACAACAAGAACACGCTTGCCCGCTTGTTCAACGATGATGGGGGCAGCATAAGATGCGTTGTCATCGAGTGCTCGCCATTTTTCCTTCCCTGAAGCTTTGTCAAAGGCAACCAGGCACGCGCCGTCCTCCCCGCCGATCTGAACGATAACCAAGTTGTTCTCAACAAGCGGCGCGGCAGAAATCCCCCAAATAGGCATACGGATTTTGTATTCGCCGTTGAGGTCATGACTCCAGAGCACGCTCCCAGTTTCAACATCGAGCGCAAACAGATGACCCATCGATCCCAGGGAAAAAGCTCGCTTTCCCTCGACCGTCACCGCAGCCCGTGGACCGGTTTCGTAACCGACGTTGCGGTAAACGCAGTCGTACGAGTGCACCCAAAGAGATTTCCCGGTCCTCTCGTCAAGACAGTGGACACGTTCGACCTGTTTCGGCTTCGTCAATCGATCCGTAACATAGACTCGCCCGCTGGCGATCGACGGACTGCTATAACCGCCCCCAATCTTCGCCCGCCAGAGAACGTCGAGCTCAGGTTTGTCGAATTTCCCGACGACCCCCGTCTCACGCCAGATGCCGTCACGGTTGGATCCCCGCCATTGAGACCAATCCTCCGCGCTCAGCGATCCGCACAAGACGGCCACCGTCATCACGCCAAAAACCACGAATCCGTACGAATATTTCCGTCTTGTCATGTCTTTCTCTCCGACTAATGTACTCTCTAGCTGGGATCGAATTGTAGAGCGGACAGGCACGGCGTTCAATGATGTCCACGCCCAAAGTCATCCCTAACTGTCCACGCATGACGCTGAAGGTACCACTAAGTCAGAAAGCGACGGAAGAGACTATGCTCGATCCAAGAATGACAAAACTCGCTGACCTCCTGATCAACTACTCCACGGCCATGAAGCCCGGCGAAAAGGTCTTGATCGAAGCAATCGACATCCCCCACGAGTTCACCTGCGAACTCGTTCGCCTCGCACGAGAAGCAGGTGCAGACCCACTTGTCACGCTCAAAAGTAACCGCGTATCGAGATCACTCCTGATGAATAGTTCGAGGGAGCAAATGGACCTCATAGCCGATGTCGAAGCCCTGCGAATGTCGAAGGTCGACGCGTACATCGGAATGCGCGGTAGCGCCAACATTGCAGAACTATCCGACGTCACCCCCGACGCTCACAAATTATACCAAGACACCGTTTGGAAACGCGCCCACCAGGAACTCAGGGTAACAAAGACCCGATGGGTCGTACTTCGTTGGCCTACCTCGTCGATGGCACAGCAAGCCGGCAAAAGTACCGACGCCTTCGAGGACTTCTACTTCAACGTATGCACCATGGACTACGAGAAGATGGCAAAGGCGATGCAACCCCTCGCCGCTCGCATGGAGAAGGCAGACAAAGTTCAAATAAAAGGCC
>JAJDDZ010000038.1 GCA_029260025.1 Phycisphaerae bacterium
GTTGGTGAGTGTTGATAACGAAAAGAAATGTCAGGCTGTTGGTGCTAGCGCGCAGATCACCAAGCCGCAACTAGCTGAGCTTGTTGATCTCATTGATCGCCTGATTGTCGAGGCTGGTGTGCCTGCGCCGGTTGCTCCTACGCCGGTCGCGGTCTGAGAAAACGGGGCTGACCGGTCGTTCACGCGTTCAAACCAGAGCCGAACCGATCAGCCCGCAGGCGCGTATGATGAATTCATGCGTTCGAATGGGATCGTCGCGGCGCGGACACCAAGCGCGATCCGAACGTCGAACAGAACGGACGCGTACTCCCAGAGGAATCTCTGTTACGCCTGCCTCTTTCCCAAAAAACTGCAGACCGCAGACGGATTCGACTCCGTCCATTTGTCTGCGATTCTTGCCCACCGAGTTCCCCAAGGCCCACCTATCTTACGGACTTACTAGGTGTCGCTGAAGGGATTACTCGAGAATATCACAGGTTTCTTGGGGGTGATGTTTTCGTGCCCGATCTAGTTTGAAGTGTGCTGGCGGTGCCTTTCTATGGGTGCCATGAAAGTCTGGTTTCGCGTTTCTATGTAAAATATAAGATGACTGGTAAGCTATTGGAAATCCATAGGTTACGGTTGTTTAAGGGCTTGTTGGACGCCGATTGCAATTTGACCGACTTGGTGGTTCGCGTTAGAACGCTGGTGAGGCTTTCTGGCCTCGATCTAACATCAAGGACGTCGCGTTTCCCTTCGTGACGTCGGACGAACATGGCGGTTTCTTTCGCCGTGGCGGGCTTCCGGGACCTGGGCATTGCCTTGGTCCCGGAAGTTATTTTTACGCATCTGGTGTATAACACCACTCCAATGACAATGAATGCAAAGAATGAAGATAGCCGGTGCGCGATTCGGCGAGGCGAGGTGGTGTCTAACGTTTCGCTTTGTCGGGAGCACCTTCGTCTAACGATTGCGGTCGAAGGATTTCCCACGCCGGTGGCTGGTCAGTTTGTTCATCTTTCGCCAGAGCGCCGGGGAACTTGCGTTGACGGCGAGAATGGGTGTTGTGATTCTCTTGATGTTGGTGGGGCTATGCTTCGGCGGGCGTTTAGTATTGCCGGGTTTCGAGCCGTTGGTCGTGGGGCGGAGATTGAGGTAATTTACCGTGTGGTGGGTGTTGGTACGCGGTGGATGTCGTCGCTTCGCGCGGGCGATGCGGTGAGCGTGCTTGGTCCACAGGGGAATGCGTTTCCGATTGTTTCGGACGCGGCGAATGCCTTGCTTGTTGCGGGTGGGGTTGGGTTGCCGCCGATGCTCTTTCTCTCGGAGGCGTTGCGCGATGCGGGAAAGACGACTGTTGCGCTTTGCGGTGCTCAGATGGGTGACCTTCTTGCCGTGACGATAGATTCGACCGTACGGCTATCGACGACTGCTCGCGAGGCGACGGCGTCTGCGGTCGAGTTTGCTGTGCGCGGGGCGAAGGTTGTCGTTAGTACAGACGATGGATCGCTGGGATTCAAGGGGCATGTTGGCCAGGCGTTGACGGAGTTCTGTGAGGCAAATCCAGTTGCGCCTGACGACCTAGTAGTGTATACGTGCGGTCCTGAGCGGATGATGGAATTCGTTGCGCAGTTCTGTGAGTCGCGGGGGATTCGATGTTACGTTTGTATGGAGCGGGCGATGGCGTGCGGGACTGGGATGTGTCAGTCTTGCGTTGTTCCGGTGCGGGATGAGTCGGATGTGCAGGGGTGGCGGTATCGACTTTGCTGTATGGATGGTCCTGTCTTTGAGGCGGGCGAGGTTCTCTTTTCGCAGCCTTTTTAGGGTGCGCTCGGATCGTTTGACCCTTGGGCAATGGGGCCAGCGCGGGCTAGCGCTGCGCGGCCCGGGGGGCGGGGCGACGGTTGTGGTTTGGATTCTCGCCTACCCGGTTCCTTGTACTTTCGTGCTCGCTTTCTGATGGCCCGGCTCGGTTTTGGGTTCCTGGGTCTTTTCGCACTTGCTAGTCGTCCAGAACTCTCTGCGAATCTACGGGTTCAAATCTCGCCTGGAAGAAGCGTAGTAGCTTGGGTTCGTAGGTGAATTTTAGTCCGTGGATCTTTTCGCGCTTGTGGTGCAGTTCTACGATAGATTCTGCGGTGACGTCCATGTGGGCTTGGGTGTAGACCCTGCGCGGAAGGGTTAGGCGGACCAACTCTAACTTGGCGATTCGGTTTTCCCCGGTCGTAGGATCACGTCCTGCTGAGACGGCTCCGCGCTCCATTCCTCGAACGCCGGAATCTACATAGAGGGCAGCGGCGAGCGATTGTGCCGGGAATTGGTTGGCTGGAACATGCGGAAGGAACGCGCGGGCGTCAACAAAAACGCCGTGTCCGCCGACTGGTGTGACGATTGGTATGCCGTTGTCGCTGAGCAGTTCGCCGAGGTATTCGACCTGTCCGATGCGTGCGTGCATATGATCGTAGCTGACGGATTCTTCGATACCCTGGGCCATTGCTTCCATGTCGCGGCCTGCCATTCCGCCGTAGGTGTGCAGACCCTCGTAGAGCACGACCAGGTTCTTCGCGCGTTCTGCTAAGTCGTCGTCGTTGAGCGCCAGGAACCCGCCAATGTTGACGAGGCAGTCTTTCTTCCCCGACATCGTGCAGCCATCGGTGTAGGAACAAATTTCCTTAAGGATTTCGGCGAGGGACTTGTCTTCAAATCCCGGTTCGCGTTTCTTGATGAAGTAGGCGTTTTCGACGGCGCGGGTTGCGTCGAGGTAAACCGGTATTCCGCGGGCGTGACACATCTCGGTTGTTTCGCGGATGTTTTGCATCGAGACGGGTTGTCCGCCGGCCATGTTGACAGTTGTGTGGAGACACATGTAGGGGATGCGGTCTGCGCCATACTCTTCGATGACTTTTTTTAGTTTTTCTTGATCGACGTTTCCCTTGAAGGGGTGGTCGCCGGCTGGGTCGTGGGCTTGGTCGCAGATGATGTCGATGAACGTTCCGCCGGCGAGTTCCTGGTGAGCGCGGGTTGTGGTGAAGTACATGTTTCCTGGGACAACGGTGCCGGGTGTGATGAGAAGTTGCGAAAGAATGTGTTCAGCGCCTCTGCCTTGATGCGTTGGGATGAGATGCTTGAAGCCGTAGTAGTCGCGGACTGTTTGTTCGAGTCGATAAAAGTTGCGCGAACCGGCGTAAGCTTCGTCTCCGGACATCATGCCCGCCCACTGTCGGTCGCTCATCGCGTTTGTTCCACTGTCGGTGAGCAGGTCGATGTAGACCTCGTCGCTTTTCAGAAGGAAGGTGTTGTATCCTGCTTCGTCGATGGCGGATTCGCGTTGCTCACGAGTCGTCATTTCGAGGGGTTCGACCATTTTGATCTTGAATGGTTCAGCCCAGCTTCTTCGCGATCTTGCGCGGTATTTCATTGGCATCCTGATAGTCCTTGTTTCGATCGGGGAAGCGCAGCGATCACCTTCGCGTCGACGGTGTTTGGCGCGTTCCCTAGCCCTTGATGGAGGGGTGGCAATCTGCGTGCCAATCGACTATGCCGGGACGCCGCAGGTTAGGTCGCCCAGGAGGGTCTCAACGCAGAGTTGGGCGTGGATGTTGCGGTCTAGTTGGTTTTCGGCGCGGGCGATTCGGTTGATGCGGTCTATGATTTCGTCGTGATTCAGGGCGTTGGCCAGGGTATGCAGTTTGGCTTGGTGGGCTGTATTGATGAGGTCGTCTGATTGACCGGTTTTGATGCGTAGTGCGTCTGCGTAGTAGGCGGCGGCGATGCGGAAGATGATTTTGAGTCCGATACGCTTTGCTTCGGCGTCGGTGATGTCGGGGTCTTCTTTGCGGAGCGTGCCGGTGGCTGACTCTGATGTGTTTAGCCATTCTTTGACGAGGGCGGCGAGCTTTCTTTCGCTGAGGTTAGAGAGGGTATCGATGACTCTTTCTGCGATCGGGAGGCGGTCGCGCTGAATCGCTTCGATGGCGCCTCCTATGCTTCCGCTTGCGTTTTTCGCGTACCAGTCAAGGTCTTGGGGGGTAAGCTGTTGGTAAAGCGTTCCGAGTTTCTCACGCACAAACGGGGTTGGTAGTGCGTTGAACTCGACGAGTTGGCATCTGGATTGCGTGGTCGGTAGAAGTCGGTCGATCGAGGCGGTCAGGAGGATGATGTAGGTTGTTCCTGGGGGTTCTTCGAGTGTTTTAAGCAGGGCGTTTTGTGCTTGTCGGGTGATACGGTCAGCTTCTCGTACCAGGAAGATTTTTGCCTTGCCGCGACTAGGGGTTAGGTGGACTTTGTCGACCAAAAAATGGCGGATGACGTCTACGCCGATGTCTCTAGCCGTGCGTTTTCGAACTTCGGGTTTTGGGTGCTGTCGAGCGAGCTGGCGGTAGACCGAATGTATGTCGGGGTGGGTCTCGGCAAGGACCAGGCGACAGCTTTCGCAGTTCCCACAGCCCGAATGAACCGGCGGGGCAGTTTTGTCGTCGGAGTTTTCGTTTTCACTTTCAATCGGTGAGTCGCATAGGAGTAGTTGTGAGATGCCTCGGGCGAGGGTTTCTTTTCCGACGCCGTCTGGTCCGTGAAAAATGTAGGCGTGTGGGAGGCGGTCTTTTGCGTAGGCTCGCTGGAGCATGTCTTGGGCGCGGGACTGGTGCTTTACGTTAGAGAGCGACATTGTTTAGTCCCTCAAGGATTCTCTGGTAAACGGTGTCCGCGTCGCCGTCGCCGTCGATGACGACAACGGGTGTGGGATAATAATCGCCGACGGATTGGAACACCTCTCGGACGCGGCGGTGAAATTCGAGCGGTCTCGCTTCCATCGCATCTGGTTCGACGCCAGTGAACAAAGTCGGTCCCTGGTCTGCGAGTTTGCGGTTCTTGCCGGCGTGCGATGGTTTTCTGCCGATGCGGTCGAAGCCCTTTTCTACGTCTACGTCGATTACGATGGTTACGGTTGGCCAGCAGTCAGAGAGGGCGAAGCGAGCGAGTTCGATGACGCGTTTGGGATCGTAACCAGCCGCGCCTTGGTAGGCGCATGTTGAGGTGACGAATCGGTCGCAAAGGACCGTCTTGTTTTCGGCGAGCGCGGGTTTGACGATTTCGGCGAGCAGCTGGGCACGGGAGGCCATGAATAGCAGGGTTTCGCAGCTCACGTCCATGTCTGCGAGGTCGTGGTCGAGCAGGACCGCTCGGATGCGGTCGCCGATTGTTGTTCCGCCTGGGTCTCGGCAGGAGAGGGTTTCTATACCCGTTTCCGTTAGTTCTTTGTCGAGGCGTTTGTGCTGTGTGGATTTCCCGGCGCCGTCTGGTCCGTCGAGGACGACGAACTTGCCGCGAAGTTTTTCTGCGAGGGTTTGATCGATGGGCACTGCCATTCCTTTGGCTAACGGTTGGTTGATTGGTTTTGCGACGTGAATCGCCGTTTGCTTTCTTCGAAGACCTCCGCAGCGTTGTAGCTTGACCGAACGAAGGGGCCTGACGCGACGCTGAGGAAGCCCGCATTTCTTGCGAATTCGCCTAGCTCGTCGAACTCTTCGGGCGGATAGTATTTTTCGACGGGTGCGTGTTTGTCGAGCGATGGCTGGAGGTATTGGCCAATGGTGATGACATCGCAGCCAACGTCTCGCAGGTCGCGGAAGGTCTGGTGTAATTCTTCGGTGGTCTCGCCGAGCCCGACCATGACTCCGGATTTGGTGATGATGTGCGGGGCGAGATCTTTGGCGATTCGAAGAACTTCGAGCGATCGGCGGTACTTTCCCTGGGGGCGAATTCTGGGCGTTAGGCGTTCGACCATTTCTATGTTGTGGTTGAATAGTTCGGGTTCCGCGTCGCAGAGCGTCTTGATGCATTCGCGCCGTGCGTGGAAGTCTGCCGGGAGAACTTCGACGGTTGTGTTGGGTGAGCGGTCGTGAATTGCGGTTACGCAGAGCGCGAAATGTCCAGCGCCTTCGTCTTTGAGGTCGTCGCGGGCGACGGCTGTGAGTACGACGTGTTTCAGATCGAGTTTGGCGACGGCGTCTGCGAGACGGATGGGTTCGTCGGCTTCCGGTGGGTCTGGTTTTGCGGTGTCCACTGCGCAGTAATGACATCGCCTTGTGCACTTGTCGCCCAGGATCATGAAAGTTGCGTGTCTCTTAGACCAGCACTCGGAGAGGTTCGGGCATTTTGCCTCTTGGCAGACGGTTGCGACGCCGCTGTCATTGACGATGTCTACGGTGCGCGCGAAGTCGCCCGACGGGAGGGGTCTTTTCATCCATCGGGGGAGTCGTCGCCGAGGCGGGTTCGGCGAGTCAGCTATTACGGCTAGTTCCACAGTCGCACAATCTCGCATAATAATCGGGCTGGGGGCGGCGATCTGGCCGCTCCGCCCAGCCCGTTCTATCGACGAAATTGTAACCCATTTGGGTCTTTTTTCCATCCTTGGTTGCTGCGATAGGTCAGCACATGGCGGCTTTCGCCCGCGCGGGGAGTTCTTCGGGGGGGACGTCCTCGACGTGGGTCGCGAGACTCCACACGTGTCCGAAGGGGTCGGTGACCTTACCGTAGCGGTCGCCCCAGAACATGTCGCTTAGGGGCATGCGTTCCTCGCAGCCCGCGTCGATCGCCCGCTTGAAGGACGCGTCTACGTCTTCGACGTATAGGTGGATCGAGACGGGTGAGCCGCCGAGGGTTTTGGCCGACTTTGCTCCCATCTCTGGAAATTCGTGACAGAGGTAAATGTTTGAGTCGCCGATTCGCATTTCGGCGTGGGCGATTCCGCCGGGCGACGGCACGCGGAATAGCTCCTTTGCGCCGAAGGCCTTTGCGTAGAAGTCGATCGCCTTTTCGCCGTCGTCCACGATGAGGTGCGGTGTTACCGAGCGACTTCCTTCTGGGATTGGGTTTACTTTTTCAGGCATCATTCTCTCCTTTTCGATTGGTGTCCTATGAGATTCTCTCGTCAAGGCGACTATTCGCCGGGTGCGAGTTTTTCGGTCTTGACTGGTCCTTCTACGAAGCGGCGATGGAGCATATTCATGAATACGGCATTGGCTTTGAGGAAGTAGTCGTAGGCGGCGTCGAATTCGGGGTCGCCGTTTTTCCAGCCGACGCAGGCCATTCGAATGCGAGTCTTGTCTTCGCCCAGTTTGTCGAGGTAAAAGACCGCCCATGTTCCACCTTTTTGGACGTTGGGGAACTTCGGCGGAGCGCTTCCGGTTACCGCGAGCATTCGGTTGGGGATAAAGGCCATGACGCGGTTGGGCTTGCCTTCGTGGAGGTCATATAGCCCCCCGGGTCTTAGTTCGATCGTCGCGTTGGTTGGGTAGAATGTCTTGATCCCAGCGGGTGTGGTTAATGTCGTCCAGACTTCGGTTGTGCTGGCGGGGACGGTGATTTCGAAGTCTTGACGTTTGGCCGGGTGCGAGATTTTGGAGACGATGGTCGCGCCGTCGACCCAGGTTTCGTCAGCACGGACGATTCGAGAATCGTTCACTTGGAGGGAGGTTTCAAATCGGCCAAGAACCGTGTCCCAGGCTTGTTCGAGGTAGTCGTAGTTCTTCTCCCAGTCTGGTCCGCTCTTGAAATCGGTATGTGTGAGGCGGATTTTCGTGTTCGATGGACCGACTGGTGCTAGCTCGATGATGACCTGAGCTTTTGCACCCGTGGCGCGTAGTTCGGGCGTTGTCGGAGAGGCTGTCCAATCGAACGCGAGCATTTGCATCGGAAGGAAGGTCAATACGTTACATCCCTCAGCGCCTTTTTCGCCTACGGGGTTCTCGGGAGAAAAGTGCATGTTATAGGTGCCGCCAGGGGTGAGCTGGATTTGCGGCTCTTTGGCGAAGAAGGCTTTCGCTCCAGCGTTCGTTGTCCATGCATGCCAGACTGTGGTCAGCGATCCTTTGACGGTCACTTCCTTTACGAGTTGTCGCTGCGAAACGGGAACGGAGCGGTTGTTTGCGTTTCGATCGTCTGGGGTGGTCTTGCCCGTGAACATCTCGTTGAGTTGATGGAAGGTCGCCTCGTTGCCCCAATCGAAGAAGGACCGCATTCGCTGTGACTCTGCGTCATCGGTGTAGCCAAGTCCGCTGATCGTCAGGCGCGTATGCGCATCGCCCTGGGGTTCGAAGTACATGACAGACCATGTGTCCTTGATCGCGTTTGCGAAAGGGAATCCTACTGGCGCACGCGTTGCCTTTAATGAAAGCATGCGCATTGGTTCGTAACTGAGGATTGTGTTTTCGATAGTGTTGGCGTCACCCAGGACGCCGTCTTTGTTGTAGTTGACTCGCATTTTTCCCCCGACGCGCAGGTCGAAGTCGGCGTTCTTAGCGATCCACTTTTGGAGGCCTTCCGTTGTGACGAAGGAGTCCCAGACTTCTTCGATGGGGGCGTTGATCATGGCAGTATGGCGTAGCGACGTTTCGCCGCTCTTCGCGACGGGGGCGAGGGCAATCGTCAGGAGGATCACGGCAGCCGTTTGTGCGTTTTGCAGATTCATCTCGCTTTCCTTTGGTTGGTATTGTAGCCGTTTCTCTTGGAGCACCGCATAACCGACACCCCTGCCTCAGGTCCAGTTCCTCTGAATTCGGATTGACTTAGTTGACCGATCAACTAAACAAAATACCGGGTCGAGATAGGCTTGTCAAACTGTCTTGTTTTCGGTTCGGATTGAGTGAGACGGTCCTCAAGGGGGCGCGGCAATTGGTGGCGCCTTGGAGAGAGACATTGATTGACGTGGGTTAGGGGGCTTCCGTAGGGGCGATTGCAGTTGGCTTTGGCCCCTTTGTGGGGGACGGTGGAGTTTCTAAGGGCGCGGCGGGGCCTGCCAGGAACGTAAGATTCTCGCGGACGGCGAAGGGTGAGTAGCTCATGACGATCCAGGGGCCTCGCATCCCGACAGCAGGTCCGGGGATGCCGAGCTCGAGGTACCAGACTCCGTCGGGAGCGAGTTGGAGACGGACGGTGCTTGTCTCTTGAAGCTCCCTTTGCCAGGTGTTGCAGAGGGCGTTGATGCTATTGTGGACTGCGTTTGGGTCGTCGGTCACTCGTGCGACGAAGGTCCAGGCGAGGGGAAGTCTCAGAATGTGTGGGGGATGGTTGTGGATGACTGCGCCTCGAGCGAGATGGGCGACGATGTCTCGGTGGATATCCACTCCTGACGCTTCCTGAAGGTCTCGCCAGTAGGCTCGTGTTTCTTCTTGTGTGTCAGCGGCGCGGGCAGCTAGGAATACTTCGCACGAGGCATTTAGCGCCGTACCCGGCGAGCTGTTGAAGATGGCGTAGGCTGTCGCCTGGGGGGGGATGAGTTTGTCGACGGGGATGCCTTCTAGCGATGGTAGCGTGATTGGACTTAGTTGGTTCTTGTCGTTGAGACGGACGAATGCTCTTGCATCGACGGCGCGTCCGTCGAATCCGACCGTCCACATTCCGCGATCGACGTTGTTTAAGCCAAGCGCGCTTCGGACCCCGCCAACCTTCTTAGCTAGCTGGGAATCGGTAGTGAAATCGATTTTGTCGAAACGAGCGAAAAGTGAAAAAACAGCTTGTTTCGCAGATGTTTTCTCGTATCCGGTCGCGAACCAGTTGTCGGAGGCGATGGGCGGTGTGTCTCCAGACAGCGTCTTGCCGACACGGTCAAACGTTCCCTCTCCGATCGAGATGACGTAGTGGTCGCCGATCGCTCCCCAATGTAAGACGCACCAATCGGGAAGGCGGTTGTCGGTGAGTGAGTAGACGACCGTCTCGCCTGAGGATTCCTGTGTTAGCCGGGTGGCGTCCTTGTTGGTGTAGGTGTTGAGCAGGTGTTGGATGCGTTGTTCTATCGGGGCGTGTTCACCGGCGGTTTTGACGACCAGGGCTGCACTTAATCCGGCGAGTTTGTGTCCTCCGCCGGTGAGCGATTCAGCTTTGATTTCGAAGAGTGCGGCCGCGTGCGGGTAGTTTAGTAGAGCGCTAGATGCGGTGAGGGTGTCGATCCATGCGCGTGTCGTCGCGTCGATGTTTGATAGCAAGCCCAGGTCTTGGGCTTGGTCTGCCAGGAGAGTGGCTAGGCCAATCGACGACCGAACGGTTCCTGTTTTCGTTGGGGCCTCAAGGGGAGTTACGAAGATGGCGACGACCGCGTCGGCGGGGATGCTTTGCCGGAGCGCGGGTGTTTCCGCCGCTGCGGCGGGCGACGCAAAGAGCATCAGCGCCAAGCTGGTAGTTGCGAGTCGTTGCATACGGGGATATCTCCTGAGATTTGCTTCCATCTGGTTTTTCCGATGTTCTTGTGATTCGTCTTTCGGGTTGATCCCCATGATTCTCATAACCATCGGTCGTGCGTACGTCCCGGGGGTGCTTGTGACCATACTAACGGGTAACTCGTCTTTGGGGTAAACTGTCGGTCATGCCCAAGCGTAGCTGGTCTCAGATGTCACTCGCCCGAAAGATTAGTGTCTTGTTCGGGACGGCTGTTCTTTTGACGATCGCGGTGACGCTGATTTTTCCGTGGCTTCAGATGAAGGCGCTCAACGAGCAATCGATGCTCTGGCAGGCGAAGCGAGTTGCTTCAGTCACACTTCAGACGTTGGATTTCGTCCAGACCGATTTTTCTGAGCTTCAGTCGCAGCTCGACGATCGTTGGCCTAGCGTAGCTGAGGAGCTTGGGTTGTTGGGGATCGAGCATCCTTCGCTGGTAGCGGTGGGTGAGGAAGGGCCCGGCTTTCAGTCTGATGCGATTCGCCGATTGTCTGCTGATCGAGGGCAGGAGTATTTTTGGCGTATACAAAACGATGGCCAGCAGTTTCGGCTTGCCATGGCGGTGCGCCGCGGAAGCGTTGATACGCATCCTGAGTCCCTTCGGGGAATCATTGATATTCGCCTGTCGATTCCGCGGGTGCAGGGTGCTTGGAATTCGGTGGCGACGGTGCTGGCGGGTTCGAGCGGGGCGGTCCTAGCGATTCTTGTTTTTTACATGGTGACCCAGCGCCTTGTTCTGTCGCCGGTCCGCAGCTTGCGCCAGGTCGCAGAGCAGGTCAGTACTGGCGACGTTGGCGTCCGAGCGAACATCGAAACCGGGGATGAGTTTCAAGAGCTTGCTGGCGCGTTTAACGACATGCTTTCTCATCTCAAGGCGGCGCAAGACGACCAAGAGAGGATTAACCGTTCTCTTGATGTTCGGCTGGGCGAGTTGGCGGCGACGAACGTCGCCTTGTTCGAGTCCAATCGTCTCAAGAGCGAGTTTCTGGCGAACGTTACGCATGAGCTTCGTACGCCGCTCGTTTCGATCATCGGATTCGCCGAGCTTCTTCGCGACGCAGCCGAGGGTAAGGAAATCGACAAGACCCGTCTCGCTCGGTATTCGGACAATATCTTGACGAGTGGTCGGAGCTTGCTAGATATCATTAACGATCTGCTGGACTTAGCGAAAATAGAGGCGGGTAAGCTTGAGTTGCATCTCTCGGAGTTTTCGATCGCAGAATTGTGTCGGGATCTTCTGGATTTCGTTGGCCCGTTGGCGGACAAGCGGCAGCAGAGGATTGAGGCGCAGCTATCGGATGATTTACCGGAGTGCTACAGCGACTCAGGAAAGATCAAACAGATATTGTACAATCTGCTCAGCAACGCGGTAAAGTTCACGCCGAAAGAGGGCGCTGTCTCTCTGATTGCAGAGCGCCTGGGTGAGGATCGGATTCGACTTTGCGTGTGCGACACGGGCCCTGGAATCGATGTGGCCCACCGTGAGACGATTTTTGAAAAGTTCCGACAGCTAGACGCGTCACAGACGCGCGAGTACGAAGGAACAGGACTCGGGCTCGCGATCACGAAGGAATTGGTACAGATGCTGCGAGGATCGATCCGGATCGAGAGCGAGCTGGGCGAGGGATCTCGTTTTGTGGTAGAGCTTCCGATCCGAACGCATGAGACGGGAGAAAGCGGCGGATTGGGTTGACCTAGCAGTCATCAAGCGCCGGTGGGTCGGAGTTCTTGGTTCGGGTTTGTGGAATGATGGGGACCGCTTGACTAGGATCTGACTGAGGGATGTTGTGATGTTGCTGTCGTCTTATCGCCTACCTATGATGATCGACTTCGAATCTGGATATTCGGGGCAAGATTTATGATCTCGGTTCCAAGCTCAATGGCCGGGCCGTTGGGGGTCATGACGACTCTTGAGCCCCTGCTGTGGTTTGGTGGTACCGTACTGACGCTGCTTCTGGCGACCGCGTTCTTGTTATTGGTTCGGCGGCGATTTCGAGCGAGTTCTGAGGAAACGGCTACCCTGACTCTGACGCTGTCGGATCTGCGTCATCAGCGTGATCAGGGGCGATTGACGGTCTCTGAGTTTGAAGCCCTCAAGGAAATCGTGATCCGGGACGCGAAGTCGGGGTCCGGCGAGACAAAAGCCCCTTCGCCCGATAAAGTACTTCAGCAGGGGTCTAAGAGGTGACGATATCTCCGCGCCGGGAGACCTTGCCCCAGTTGACCACAAGGATGTGCTCGCCGATGGGTGGGGATAGTTTGGAGTAACGCAGATGACGACAGGTCGAAAAGGTGGTAGCGGAACTGGAACTGGAAGTGGTAGCGGCTCACGTGGTCGTCGCAAGAGCACTTGTAGTTTCTGCGGTAAGGGGCAGCGTGAAGCAGGGCCGATGGTCGAAGGTCCGCGCGATGTCTACATCTGCAAAGCTTGCGTCGAACTTTGCCACAACATCATCAAGCAAGAAACGCGGAAGTCCTCGGCGGGTCGTGCGGTTACGCAAGAGATCCCGACTCCCCGCGAGATTAACGAATACTTGGACCAATACTGCATCGGTCAGGATCGCGCGAAACGAACGCTTGCAGTGGCAGTTCATAACCATTACAAGCGATTGCAGCACGTTGATGCCGCGGGCGTAGACGATGTTGAGATCGACAAATCGAACGTCTTGGTGCTCGGGCCGACTGGGTCTGGGAAGACGCTCCTTGCCAAGTCGCTTGCTCGGATGCTCAACGTTCCGTTCGCGATCGCGGATGCGACGACATTGACTGAGGCGGGTTACGTTGGTGAGGATGTCGAGAATATTCTACTCCGCCTGCTTCAAAGCGCCGAGTTCGATCTTGAGCTTGCACAGCGCGGCATTATTTACATTGACGAAATCGACAAGATCGGGCGTACGTCTCAGAACGTTAGCATTACGCGTGACGTTTCAGGCGAAGGCGTGCAGCAGAGCTTGCTGAAAATGCTCGAGGGAACTGTCGCGAATATTCCGCCACAGGGCGGGCGCAAGCATCCGGAGCAGCAGTACATTCAGATCGATACAACCCAGATACTTTTCCTTGTGGGCGGGACGTTTTTTGGTCTTTCTGACATTATTCGCCGCCGCCTTGGGCAGAGTACCATCGGTTTTGCCAACGAAGGTGAGCCCCATGATTCTGCGAAGGAAGAAGGCGAGATTCTTGCTCAGGTGACCCCGGATGATCTGGTTGAATACGGGATGATTCCGGAATTGGTCGGTCGTCTTCCGGTGATTACCTCACTCGATCCGCTGGACACCGAGACCCTCGTCCGGATTCTAACCGAGCCCAAAAACGCGCTGGTCAAACAGTATCAGAAGCTCTTTGAATACGAAAAATGCACGCTGGAGTTCCAGGAGGATGCGCTTACCGCGATTGCCGAGAAGGCGATCGAACGTGAGACCGGTGCTCGCGCGCTTAGGTCGGTCATGGAAGAGCTTATGCTTGGTGCGATGTATGAGCTGCCCGATAAAACTGACCTTGGAACCCAGGTCGTCACGCGGGACGTTGTCGAGGGGAACTCACCGCTTCTTGAAACTACCAAGCCAAAGCGTAGGCGCCGCGAATCCGCTTAGAAATCAACGTCTGCTTCGCGCAACCTTACTACCGATATCGTACTATCCTGTGCGGCTGCTGCGCTCTTGTTATCGGCGCGCGGCCGTCGGTTAAGTATGTGCTGCACCATGTCGATAGACGCAGCGCGTAAGTCTTCGATGGTAGGGGGTATCCGCATTTTGAGTGATCCTATGACAATCACAGTTCTCTGTCCCCGACTTCAATGTCGAGCAGCCCTTCGCGTACCTGTCACGGTTCGCGGGCAGCGTGTTCGCTGTTGCGAATGCGGAACGACGTTCCTAATTCCCGCCAAAGAAGTGAAGAGTGCGCCGGCGAGATCTGGGGCTGGGAGCTCTTCAAAGGAATAACGCAAACTGAAGTTCCGCAACTCCGACCACTCTAACCGACTAGAGCAACCTCTCGTTTGATTTCTCGTTTATGTGGATTCAGGCGAGTTTCTTTATACGAAGACGTTCGCACACATCAACACGACGTAGCCACCGCAAATCGATAGTGCGGCGATTGCGAGTTTTCGCTTAGCGATTCGTCGCATGCCGATGAGTCCGCAGATCAACGCCGCTAACCAAAGGATCCAAGTGAGCAGTTGAAGAATCGAAAAGACGACCAGCCAAATCGGGGGTACGCCGCCGCGATCCGCTAAGAAGGCGTTCATCGCGTCGATCTGGCTCTTAAAATCCGTCCCCGTATTTTCGACCTTCTCCACGAGGTCTTGAAACTCAAGCGGATGCGCTGCGAGAATCATTCCGGTCACAAACATCGCAACGAGCATCATCCCAGCGAGCACCAGCGCGACGATGGCGATCGTGTTGCGTGATGCGAGGGGCGTCATGCTTTGTGCGTAGGGGCCCGTCGCAGAATTTGGAATCATGTCGCCTGCAGGGGAAGCCATCGGAATGTGTGGCGTGTCAGCGAGCGTCGAGTGGGCGGGGGCTGTGACTGTCTTTTTGCAATAGGGGCAACCGACCGCGCCGGATGCGTGCTCGTCGTCGATCTCGATCGGTTGTTTGCAAAACCCGCATTGAAATTGGATGGCCATGCGTGGATGGTAGTCGCCGGGGTTTGTTAGCGTCAAGCAGTCGCGACATTTTCGCGATTCGGTTTCGGAGACTCGGTTTCAATACTGAGGAAGGGGGTCGCGATGGAGGGCGTCTTGTTGCGCAAAACTTGCGCCGGTGTTGAGTGAACCGCGGTGGAGGGGAACCGCGAATTCATCCGATGCGATCCTTTGGCGTTAGCGCGGCGAGGTGTCACGTCGCGCTCGTGCCGATAATTGAGGCGCAGCGAAACGGAGCGAGCACATAATGAAAACGAAAAGCGAAGCAATTGAAGCGATCATCCGTCGCAACCCGACGGTGGACGGTGTTTTTCTGGAAGATTTTTCGATGGGCGATTTGCAGGCGTATCTTGATCGACTCTCGAGCGCGCGGGATACGCCGTGGGAAGTTGCGGGGGAGATAGTTGAGGCTACCGAGATTGTGTAGGCGCCCGCGAGAATATCGAGCGTAGTACGGGGGCTATCGCTTTCTGTGCTGTTCTAGCAGATCGACGATTCGCTGGATCTTCGGGGAGATCGGCGCTTCGATGGGTAACGGTTTTTCCAGGATCGGGTGCATGAGGGTTAGCATGCGGGCGTGCAGCGCCTGAAACTCGATGAGCGGAATGTCCGATCCGCTTCCGGTCAAGTCTTCTTCACTGACGAAGTGCCCTCCGTACATTGTGTCGCCGACGATCGGGTGACCGATTGAGGCTAAGTGTACCCGGAGCTGGTGGGTGCGTCCGGTCTTGGGGAACAAATCAACCGTGGTGTATCCGTTGTAGCGCGTATTCACGCGGTACTCTGTGATCGCCTCTTTGAACATTGCTTGCCTAGGGGGCATGGCTGTGGGGAGGACCATTCGCTGGGTCGTTTGCGGATGCGGGGCAAGGGGCTTATTGATAATGTCACCGTCGAGTTTGATGCGCCCTTCGCAGATCGCGAAATATTGTTTCTTCATGGTCCGACGTTCAAACTGAAGCGAGACCCGCCAATGAGCTTCGTCGGTCTTGGCGATGAGCATGACCCCTGTCGTATTCTTATCGAGTCGGTGAACGATTCCAGGTCGAAACGGATCGCTTCCTTTGCTGAGTCGTTCGGCGTGGAAGGCGACGGCGTTGGCGATCGTGCCAGATTGTGTTCCGTGGGCGGGGTGACAGATGACCCCTGCTTGTTTGTTGATGGCGATCAGCCAGTCGTCCTCGTATACGATGTCGAGTGGAATGTCCTGTGGGATTAGATTGCTTGTTGGCGGCGGCGGCAACACGATGCGAATAAGATCGCCCTCGGATGGTTCGTAGCTCGCCTTGGTCGGCATCCCGTTGATGGTGACCAGACCCTGTTTGATATAACGCTGGAGGATGGTGCGGGAAATTCGGGGATATCGAAAATGCAGGTACTTATCGAGTCGAGTTCCCGCGGCGCGCCGCGAAACCTGATGTTCTTCCGGGCGATCTTCACTTTCGCCGTCCTCTCCAGCTACATCGCCAGTGGAGGGGTCAATGTCGTCGTTCGGATGGGCGCCCATTACATTCGGCGTCGTCGGCGTGTGGGGAATTTGGCAGCCAAAGTTCTAACCGGAGCCTTCGGAGCGCCCTCTTCGACCGGTCTTTCAGTACGCGACGGTGGACGCGAGATGGGTTCCTCTTTGGGGGCATCGGACACGAAACCATCGACAACGCGCTGAGTGACTTCGCGGTTGATAAGGGCTTCGACTTGGGTTAGCTCTTTGCCCTCTTCGCGAGAGACAAACGTGATCGCTACACCGCGAGCGCCCATGCGAGCGGTTCGGCCAATGCGATGCACATAAATCTCAGGGTCCGCGGGGATGTCATAGTTGAAAATGTGAGTGACCGAGCTGACATCGATTCCTCGGGCGGCGAGATCCGTCGCGACGAGTACCCTGATATGACCCTTGCGGAATTGGTCCATGACGCGGTCGCGTTTGTTCTGCATCAAGTCGCCATGAATCTCTGTGGCTTCGATTCCCGCTTCGTAGAGTTTTTTGCAGAGCTTGTGCGCAATGTGCTTGGTGTTGGTAAAAACAATCGATACGTCCGGGTTTTCGCGTTCGAGCAGTATCCTGAGCAAGCGAAACTTATCACGGCGTTCTGCGGTGACGTACGACTGATCCACATTATCGACGGTGAGACGGTCTTTCGAAACGTTCACTTCGACTGGATCGGTCATGTATCGTTTTGACAGGCGCGTGATCTCTTCATCGAGCGTCGCGGAGACGAAGATCGTCTGGTGCTCGCTTTTCACGCAGCTAAGGATTCGGCGGATGTCATCTCGGAATCCGATGTCGAGCATTCGATCGACCTCGTCGAGAATCACGAAGCGGGCGTCGGAAATATTGAGCATCCCACGCTGCATCATGTCCATCACTCGTCCGGGGGTCCCGACGACGAAGTGAGGCTTTTTCCCGAGTTGGTGAGCTTGAGTTGCGATCTTCTGCCCGCCGTAGACCGACACGAGGTGGATCCCTGTACCCGCGGACAATCTCTGGAGCTCAGCTGTTACCTGGACGGCGAGCTCTCTGGTCGGCGCGAGGCAAATCGCCTGAAGGCGACCGCCTGGGTCGATTCCCTGCAAGACGGGCAGCCCGAAGGCGGCCGTCTTTCCTGTTCCGGTTCTTGCCTGCCCGAGGATGTCCTTGCCTTCTAGTGCGGGGGGAAGCATCGCCAATTGGATGTCGCTGGGGGTCTGAAAGCCCATCGTTCGCAGTGCTTTGAGGAAGCGGACTTCAATACCGAGGTCGGCGAACGCCTGTGGAAGGTCGGAGTGTTTTTGCATTAGTGGTTCTGGTTCATCCGTACTCGTACTCGAAGTCGGGCACTATAGGGGGCGGCGGGGGACATGTAAAGCAATCGGGTGACTGGGATGGATTCTGCCAATGTATGCGTTCTTCCCACCATCATGGACCGGGTTGTTGGTACATTAGGAGCAGAAACTGGGAAAAATCGAATAATGCGTGAGCAATGATCGCCGGAACGATCGATCGCCGCCAGATCGTCACGAGGCTGAACGACACAGAGAGGATCCCGACGATGATAAGGGCGGCCGGGGTTTGCTCCATGGCGTGAAGCGCCGTGAAGACCGCAGAACTCAAGATGACCGCAGCGATCCATGAGCCAGTTGCTCGCCGAAGACGAGGCATAATGAATCCTCGAAACAGAACCTCTTCGTAAACTCCAATCGTCATAGCCATGAGTAGGAAGACCAGCGGGGTCGCGTTGGGAATCATTTCGAGAAGACCCGCGGCGTTCTCCTGCATCTGTTTGATGACGTCAGGCCACACCACCGCGAGTAGACCGAGCGTAGCGAGGATCAATCCGTAGATGACCACGGTCAGCGCGACCCCGAGAATGTTATCGAGCGCCAGTCCGGGTGCGCGAAGTCCGATCGCTCGGGGTGACTGCCCGTGACTCCACAGGAACGCTACGACCAACCCGACTGTGGTAGTGGCTCGGAGAGCAAGTAAAGGGAATAGCATTTCTTTACGAATATGAGGCGGAAGGTCTAGGAGCCCATCGAGCGGGAGGTCGTACATCGAGGCGACGATAAACCCCCCGACGAATCCGATCAGTAGATCGCAAACGAATGCAAGAAAGAGGATCAATACGACGTCGGCGATCGCCTGCCCGGGCGACAGCGGATAGAGGAGGATGTCGAAATCTCTGAGCGATCGGTCTTTCGTCTGGCGCGAGCGCAAGGGTCGAGCGACAGCGGGCGCAACTTCGGATGTTGGTATTATGAGTCCCCCGTTCGCTACGTCCGGTGGCGCAATCGGCGAGAGTGAGTCGGTCGGCGATTGATCCCTTGGGGTACCGTCTTCCATGGGACAATCATCGGTCCTGCTGTTGTTCTCTCTCTCCACCTGGCATGACGCCGGGGTCACACGCTTTACGCGCCCACTAGGACAGAGCTTTCTGCATCGTATCGCCGATGAGGGCTGGCGAATCCGCGACCATAATACCAGCTGCTTTCATCGCAGCGATTTTCGAAGACGCAGTTCCCTCGCCGCCACTGATAATCGCGCCCGCGTGACCCATACGCTTACCGGGAGGGGCGGTTTGACCGGCGATGAACCCCACGACGGGCTTCTTGATATTGGCTTTGACGTGCGCAGCCGCGGCTTCTTCGTCGGTGCCGCCGATTTCGCCGATCATGACCATTGCGTCGGTTTCTGGGTCTGCCTCGAACATGTCAAGCAGTTCGATAAAGTTAAGCCCCTTGACCGGGTCGCCGCCGATACCCACGCACGTTGACTGCGAGAAGTTTCGTGAGCTGCACTGCCAGACAGCTTCGTAGGTGAGGGTTCCGCTGCGCGAGATGATCCCGACACTTTTGGTCCCACTTTCTTTTGGCTTGTGGATGTAGCCCGGCATGATGCCGATCTTTGCTTCCCCGGGGGTAATGACCCCGGGACAGTTTGGTCCGATCAGCATGGTCCCTTTCTGGTCGAGGTATTCACGAGCTTTGACCATGTCCAGCGTTGGGATTCCTTCGGTAATTAACACCGCCAGCGTGCAGCCAGCGTCGGCTGCTTCCATGGCAGCGTCTGCGGCGAAGGGGGGGGGCACGAAGATCATAGAGACCTGCGCGCCGGTCTCTGCGACAGCATCGTGACA
>JAJDDZ010000371.1 GCA_029260025.1 Phycisphaerae bacterium
TTCCCGAGCTTGCCGAGACCATTGCCGATCGTCGGGAAAAGAGTCAGGGACTAGCTGCGAAAACGGCTAAGGTCTTGCGCGATAACGTTGGCGCGGACAAGTTGATCGCTCACTATGTCAAGCATCCGCGCACGTGGGGCGAGGCATTTAGTGGTGGGGGTGTTTCGGTGAATTCGCCCAATGAGACTACGGCGATTGATGTTCCGGGCGGGGCTTGCGAGCTAAATGGTCTCTCCTTAGGAGACGCCAAGGATCGCATCACGACGTGGCTTGAAATATCAGGGCTGGGACGCGGGGCAGTGAACTTTAAGCTGCGCGATTGGCTTTTTTCTCGTCAGCGATACTGGGGCGAGCCGTTTCCGGTTCTTCACGATGAGGAGGGTCGCACCGTTTGCGTCAGTGACGACGAACTTCCCGTCACGCTTCCGCCGATGGACGATTTTCGACCTACCGCGTCCGACGATTCGTCGGAGTCCGTTCCAGAGCCGCCGTTGTCACGGGCGACCGAGTGGAAAAAGCTCGAGCGCGACGGAAAGACGATGCATCGCGATCTGAACACCATGCCCCAATGGGCGGGTTCGTGTTGGTATTACCTGCGATACCTTGATCCGCATAACACGGAGCGCTTTTGCGATGAGGCTGCCGAAAAGTACTGGATGCCGATCGACCTGTATGTGGGTGGGGCGGAGCACGCGGTGCTTCATCTTCTGTATGCGCGATTCTGGCACAAGGTGCTTTTTGATCGTGGGTATGTTTCGACGCGCGAGCCGTTTAAGAAACTTTTCAATCAGGGCATGATTCAGGGGTTCGCGTTCAGGAGTAAGCGAGGTCTTGTCGTCGGTCCCGATGCGGTCGAGAAAGTCGGGGAGGACGAATTCGTTCTCAAAGACGGCGGCGAGCGTGTCGAGCGGGTCATCGCGAAGATGAGTAAGTCGCTTAAGAATGTCGTCAATCCGGACGAGATTATCGGCGAGTACGGTGCTGATACGTTCCGCTTGTACGAGATGTTCATGGGTCCGCTTGATGCTGCCAAGCCGTGGAACACCAGAGACGTTCCCGGTCTGCACAAACTATGCCAGCGCGTTTGGCGCTTGTATATAGACGAATACACCGGCGAACTGAGCGGCGCACTTACGGACGACGCACCGGATGAAGATTCACTTCGCGCGTTGCACAAGACGCTCAAACGCGTCACCGAAGATATCGAAGCTATGAAATTCAACACGGCGATCGCTGCGATTTTTGATTTTGTGAATGCGATAACGCCGATGAAGACGCGCTCGCGGTCCGTGTTAGATCCCTTCGTGTTGGTGGTCGCGCCGTTCGCTCCGCATCTCGCCGAGGAGCTTTGGTCGCGGTTGGGGCATGCCGATACCCTCTCTTACGAAGCGTGGCCTGTGACCGACGAGAAGTACGCCCGCGACGACGAGGTCGAGATCGCCGTTCAGGTCAACGGGAAAATCAAGTCGCGGATTAAGGTATCGGCTGACTCGGACGATGCGTTTTTGGAAAAGGCCGCCCGGGCCGATGAGAAGGTTGCTTCCACGATCGACGGAAAGACGGTCCGAAAAGTGATCGTGGTGAAAGGGCGACTCGTAAACATCATCGCGCAATGACATCACTGGGAATCTCTGGTTGCGTTGGGTTTGATTCATGTCGATCGAAATCGAGCTGAAGCTTCGAGTTGATTCACACGACGGCGTTCGTGCGAAGTTAGAAGAGGTCGGCGCCAAGCGTGTCGGTACTGTTCTGGAAACGAATCATATTCTGGATCGACCCGATAGCGCGCTCCGCCGGCAGGGGTGCGGTTTTCGTGTTCGAGTTGCCGCGGACCACGCCTCAGACGTTTCCACGACGACGCTTACGTTCAAAGGACCGCGCACGCCGGGGGTCATGAAGTCTCGCGAGGAGGTCGAGACGGTGGCTGGGGATTCTGCGAATCTGCTGAAGATTCTTGGGCGACTCGGGTACGTTTCGGTGCTTACTTATCAGAAGCTGAGAGAGAGTTGGTCGCTGGATGGGTGTCTTGTTGAGCTTGATACGCCGCCGATACTTGGCCATTTCGTTGAGATCGAGGGGGATGGGGAAGAAACGATTCGCTCGGTTCAACGCAAGCTGGGTTTGGGCGATGCCTCCGAAGAGGCGCGATCCTATGTATCAATGCTGATATCGCACTGCGAGGCGGTTGGCGTTTCCGATCGCGTGCTCCGCCTGGAGTAGGGTCGCGCTAGATTTCACTCGCGAAGCGCCGAATGGCGATACAACTTACACCCCCACTTCTCGTTTCCCTGTGACTATCTGTTGACAGGGTCGCATTGCATTGGCAGAATCCCTCGGAGATAGATGTCGATTGAGTACAAACCCCAACGGGATGAACCCCGTAAGGGGCAAGACTAAAAGGAGGGCTGCCATGCGTAACGCAACTTTGAGTTTCATATTGTTGGTGGGATGTGTTTTCTGTTTCGCGATCGCGTCACGAGGCGTTAGTGCTCCGGGGGGCGGGTTTAAGCCGGTCTCTTCCGTGCATTCTTTGATGAATGGGCAGGGGATGATGTTCAAGCAGATTCGGACCGCTATCCAGAACAAGAATACGCCGGAACGCGGCGAAGTGATCGAGCATCTTTCTGAGGTTCTTGCCGAGCTATCTAACGTCAACATGTATCAAAAAGACGCGGCTGACTATCAGGGCTGGGCAAAGACGTTGCGCGACACCGCGCTTGAGCTCGCCGAGGAGGGTGAAGTCAAGACGCCCGACGAAGATCGATTGAAGAAGCTCGTCGGCGAGATCAAGAGCGCCTGTGGCGCGTGCCACGATAAGTACCAATAAGAATCCGACATTCGAACAAGACACAATGGGCGTCGCTTGCTGGGCAGGCGGCGTTTTTTCATGCGCGTGTTACGTTGGGGCGAACGCCCCTAGTTCACACCCGGCGCCCACACATACATGAATCGGGGGGCCGAAGGCGTAAGGGCGCCCTTCACGTCGAGGTTTAAGAGATTCACCTGATTGGATGAGTAACCGGGCGTCTTGGCGTAATAGTTGGGCTTGTATTGGTGTGCGCGTTTGTAAGTCACGACACGGACGTTCGTTATGTCGAGCTGATCTTTGAGTCCGCCGATCACGTTTCGCAGCGACGCGATTCGATCGATCAATCCGTTTTCGAGCGCTTGCCCTGCCGTGTATACACGTCCGTCCGCCAACCTGCGAACTGTTGCCTTGTCTAGCTTGGGGCGCCCGGCGTTTACAACACCAACAAACCGGTCGTACATGTCGTTGATGATCCCTTGGAAAATCTCGCGCTCGTCGGGACGCATTACACGAAATGGCGAACCAGTGTCTTTGTGAACGCCCGACGTGATCGCGTCGCTTTTGACGCCGACGAAGTCCAGCGTGCCAGAGACGTTGAAGAGTTGCATAATCACGCCGATGCTTCCGGTAACAGTCGATTGTTGCGCCACGATCTCGTCGCAAGCACACGCGATGTAATACCCGCCGCTCGCTGCGACGTCCATCATCACCGCGATGACTGGTTTTCCGGTTGTTTCTCGAAAATAAGTGAGTTCGTCGTGCATGAGTTCGCTGGCGACCACCGTACCTCCCGGCGAGTTGATGCGCAGGATGACAGCCTTGACTCGGTTGTCGCTACCGGCGAGATCGAGTTGTTCCGTAAACGTGCTTACTGGATTCTCGCCTTCACCGAGAAACGAAGCGATTGATCCGTTCTGGATCATCCCGGACACGTCGATTATCGCGATCTTGCTTGACGCGAAAAAGGAGTCGCTTGAGAGTTCGGTCTCGACAAGATTCCTTTCGCCGGACACGGGCGTGATCAAGAAACTCGTAGGCACGCAGCCACTCACTATCAAAGTCATCGAGAGCAGTAGAACGGCAAGATACGGCACTCGGCGGGTATGTTCCTGTAAATTCAAGTCACGGACCTCCATGTTAGTGACCGGTTCGGTCATTTCCTATCGTCATATACCACAGAACCAGACTTAGCGCAATAGGTTTGCGTAGGATTCGCCGGTTTTTGTCCGCAGTTGTAAAGATGACGCTCGTTCGTTGACACGTGGAGCCCTAAATTTACGATGCTGACTCGCCTTGGGCGGAGCGATACTGGGTCGACTCAGAATCGGCGCGTCTTCCGAGCGTCTACGCCTTAATTTCAAATGGAAGTTAGAGATCTCATCCCGACGAAGGAGAAAATCATCGTGGCTAGTCGTGTGTTTGCTGTGTTGTTAGGTCTATCTCTTGGTTTCTCGCTTCCAGCATGTGCCCAAGATCGCACCGCTGCGATCGGGGTAGCGAGTCAGCGAGTTGCCGTTTCCACTTCTATCGCCGCCGGGGATCATGCTCCACATGCTGGGATGCTTCGCAATCCCGACGTGAGCGCAACCCAGATCGTGTTTGGATATGCCAACGATCTATGGGTCGTCTCGCGCAGTGGTGGTATCGCAAGGCCGCTGGCGAGTCCCGCTGGTCGTGAGCTATTCCCGCGGTTCAGTCCCGACGGTACCTCGATTGGATTCGTTGGCAACTATGAAGGCAACCGAGACCTGTACGTTGTGCCAACCGCCGGCGGTGTTGCCCAGCGTGTGACGCATCATCCGGCAAGGGAGACGCTTTGCGATTGGACGGCGGACGGTAAGTTGCTGTTTTTCTCAAACGCGTTCGCGGGACTCGGGCGGCAATCGCAGATTCAAACGGTGAGCCCCAGTGGCGGACTCCCCGAAGTGCTTCCGGTCCCATACGGTGCGAACGCTTCGATCAGCGCCGACGGTCGGTACCTCGCGTACACGCCGCATACGCGCGACCATCGAACGTGGAAACGCTATCGAGGTGGGATGGCCACAGACATTTGGATCTATGATCTCCAGACGAACGCGGCTGAGAATGTGACGGATTGGGAGGGGACGGACTCTCAGCCAATGTGGTGGGGCGGAAAGCTCTACTATCTTTCCGACGGCGGTCCTGCGCATCGGTTGAACATTTGGTCATACGATCCGGGGAGCAAGAGCCGGGCACAGGTGACCAAGGCGACGGAATTTGATCTGAAGTGGCCTGCCGTTGGTCCGGGTGCGGATGGGTCGGGCGAGATTGTCTATCAAAACGGTTCGAGTTTGGAACTTCTGTCGCTTGCGAGCGGCGCATCGCGAGTTGTAAACGTGAGCATCCCCGGCGACCGTCCAATGGTTCGGCCAAAGGACTACGACGCCAAAGATTTTATCTTCTCAAGAGACATTTCAGCGACGGGGCAGCGCGCGGTCTTTGGTGCTCGCGGAGACATCTGGACCGCCCCCGCAAAGAAGGGGTCACCGCGAAACCTTACGCGGACGGTCGCCGTCGCAGAGCGATTCCCGACGTGGAGTCCCGACGGTCAGTGGATCGCGTATTTTTCGGATAAGACCGGCGAATACGAACTGTACGTCATGCAGTCTGATGGGCGCGGCGAGACAAAGCAGCTAACGTCCGACGGGAGTGTCTTTCGTTTCATGCCCGCGTGGTCCCCAGACTCGAAGCTGATTTCTTTCAGTGATAAGACCGGTGCGATGTTTGTTCATAACATCGAGGCGAAAGAAACAAAGCAATTCGACAAGAACGAGTGGGGCGAGTGGGGCAACGGAATTCATTTGAGCTGGGCACCCGATTCACGATGGATCACTTACACGAAACCAGTAGACAACAACTCCACCGCTTCGGTTTGGATTTACAACGTCGAGTCCGGCGAAAAAACGCAGGTCACTAGCGGGATGTTTAACGATACATGGCCTACGTTTGATCGCAAGGGTGACTACCTGTTCTTCGCGAGCAGCCGAAACTTTGCATCGCCGGTCTATGAGGACATCGGTCAGTCATTTGTTTACGCGGGTACTGACGTACTCCTTGCGGTTCCCTTGAGAGACAAAGTCGGCTCTCCGTTTGCTCCCAAGAGCGACGAGGAAAAATGGGGAGACGACAAGAAGAAAGACGACGACAAAAAAGACAAGGACGAGGATCAGGACAAGAAGGACGACGAGGAGAGCGGCGACGCCCAGGATGAAGGCGCCAAGGGCGACGACGCGACCAAGAAAGACGACCCCGACCTTGACCCCGACCCTGACGCCGACGGCGAAAAGGAAGATGGCGACAAGAAGGGCGAAGATAAGGACAAGAAGAAAGACAAGATCGAGCCCATCGAGATTGAGCTGGACGGGTTCGAGCGACGTGCTGTCCAGATTCCCGTCGACCGCGGCGGTTTCTATAACTTAGCAGTAAACGACAAGGGGCACCTGCTTTACGTTCGAGGGGGAGCGCGAGGTTCCCAAACCAAGCCCGCGATCAAGATCTTCGACCTCGAAGATGATGAGAGCAAAGAAAAAACCGTCATTGAGGAAGCACGCGGTTTCGCTATCTCTTCGGACGGTAAAAAGCTTCTCGTCAGCAAGGGTCCGAAGACCGCCATCGTAGGTGCGAAGGCCGATCAGAAGATGAAAGACACCATCGACCTTAACGCTATGAAAGGTCGAACCAACCCGAAAGAAGAGTGGGAGCAGATGTTCCACGAAGCGTGGCGAGTGCAACGCGACTACTTCTACGACCCAGGTATGCACGGTCTGGACTGGCAAGCGGTTCACGATCGTTATCAGCCGATGGTGGCAGACTGCAGTTCGCGAGAGGACTTTGACTTCGTAATCGGCGAGATGATTTCCGAACTAAACGTAGGTCATGCCTACGTCAGAGGCGGCGGCGATCGCGAAGATCAACCGAAAGTTTCCATCGGCATGCTTGGCGCGGACTTCGTTCTCGAAAATGGTGCGTACAAAATCACGAAGGTCTTGGAGGGCGCTGCCTGGGACTACGACGCACGCGGACCGCTATCTCGCCCGGGCGTAGATGTCAAGGTTGGCGACTACCTCCTAGCTGTTAATGATGTCCCCGTCGATACGACCAAAGACCCCTGGGCGTCGTTCGTTGGGCTTGGCGGAAAGACAATTACGCTAACGGTCAGCGAAAAAGCAACGATGGACGACGATGCGAGGCATGTACTCGTCGAAGCACTCGATAGCGAAAGCAACTTGCGCTACCGCGCATGGATCGAACGCAATCGTGCCCACGTTGCCGAAAAAACCGATGGGCGCGTAGGTTACATTTATGTCCCCAACACTGGCGTCAACGGACAAGACAATTTGTTCCGTCAGTTCTACGGACAAATGCACATGGACGCGCTCATTATCGACGAACGATGGAACGGCGGCGGTCAGATCCCGACTCGTTTCATCGAGCTACTCAATCGTCCCATCACCAACTACTGGGCGACGCGGTCGCGCGACTGGACCTGGCCACCCGATGCCCATGCGGGACCAAAGTGCATGCTCATCAACGGACTCGCGGGGTCCGGCGGCGACGCCTTCCCGTATTACTTCCGCCAGGCAGAAATCGGCAAGCTGATCGGAATGCGAACATGGGGCGGGCTCGTTGGAATCTCCGGCAACCCACAATTGATCGATTCCGGTCGGACGAGTTCGCCGACGTTCGGGTTCTACGAAACCGACGGCACTTGGGGAATCGAAGGCCACGGCGTAGACCCGGACATCGAGGTCATCGACGATCCGTCGAAGATGCTCGACGGCGCCGACCCACAGCTAGACGCGGCCATCGCCCACATGCTCGAGGAGATCGGGCGAAATGGCTACCACCCGCCGAAGCGCCCGATATTTCCTGATCGTTCGGGCATGGGCGTCACGGACGAGGATAAGTAGACGACTTCTTACGATCGACAATCGTGAAACATGGCGGTGCGACTCGAAATGGGTCGCGCCGCTTTTTCATGTCTTTCCAAAGATTGACGTGTCCCCGCGTTCGTACATGCCTATAATTAGTTGAACAAACGTCATCGCAGGTTCGATGAATCTAGGAGGTCATGAAGCAGAATGTCGGATTGCGAGCCTCAGGCCTATTGCCTTCATTGCGAGTACAACCTTAGAGGGCAGGAGGACTCCCGCTGTCCGGAATGTGGTAAGCCTTTTGACCCGAGTGATCGAAGTACGATCGCGACCTCATCTGGCGAGCTAATGGCCCGACGCTGGAGGCGAAGGGTGCTTATGCTATGCCGTGCGTGGTTCTTGGTGCCGCTTGTATGGGCAACATATTGTTTGCCTTCCGCAAGAGACTTGATTGTTCCGCTCCTACTATTGGGATCGTTCGCATGTGCGTTGAGGAGGCGGTGGGCGTCTGCAGTCCTGGTTCTGTTGCTGTCACCGGGCACTCTCCAGTTCGCTTACGGAATTCAAGACTACCACCGCGGGACCGGAACTTTGAGGTATGGCGGGTATCCAAGCGTCGAGGCAGACAACGTTTGCCGAACGTATCGTTGCGGGCGAACCGGTGGCGGGTGTATCGTTCGCCCTGGTGACACGTTCGACCGAAGTTGTTACAACGCCGGGCTCCGGACCGCGATTTCCATTGGTGGTCCAATGCGAGGGGCATATCTGGGACCTTACCCGACGAGAGAGGAAGCCTTCGAATCACTCGACGGTGCAGCTCAGATTCCAATCCGAGAGGTCCTTGCTGAGCGAATAACCCTCGGCGATCGAACGGTATTACTTTCCCTCGGACTCGCGATGGAACTATTGCGAGACACGGAATGGGTGTTCGCAAACGATCCACTTAACGCGAAATATTTCCAGGAAGACTTCGGGCACCTTGCCTCCATCACCGCAACGATCGTCGACGATCAATGTCTGATTCTCAGGATTCCGTCCCAGTACTGTTGCGACGAAGCTGGCTCGACCTCCCAGTGCGCTGGGGTCGCGCTGATTGATACTGCGACTGGCAAGCTATTCGCAATCTACGGCGAATCTGGCTACCACTGTGGGAACCGAATTCGACGTTGGAATTAGGGTAGAGAAGGCCATCGAAGAACGAAGTTGGCCTCGGATTGTCGAGCAATCTCGCATGGCGAGTGAAACGGCAGTGTATCCATGGGCCAAGTGTGACCGACGGTTGGCGCGAAAAGAATCGGCATGTCGGGGCGGTTTGGAATATGGTAGCGAAGCATTTCGACGATCGCTGGAACCAGGTCGCGCTCCTGCCAGTGAAAGTCCCCGAGTAGAACGCCTTTGCACCGATCGAAGTAACCCGCGAGCGAAAAATGTGCAAGCGCGCGATCGAATCGCTCGGGCTTGTCGTTGTAGTCCTCTAGCACTAGCCATTTTCCATCCGGGGCGATGGTTGAATCGTATCGCGATCCGATCATCGCTGAGAGAACCGCCAGATTTCCCCCCACGAACGTAGCCCTCGAGTCTTCGGAGAGTTTCCCGGCGAGTAGCATCGCGTTAATCTCGATCGAGCGTCTTCCCTCGACCAGCGCAACGCATCGAACAAAGAATTCGCGAAAATGTTTGTCGAGTTCCGCCCGCATCCAATCCCGCGCAGTCAACTCGCTCGCTTCGAGCAGGTGCGGGTTCATCTCTGCGTGCCGTCGCAAACCGTAACCCAAAAAGACAGGCCCCATGTCGTAATAGCCAAGTCCGTTCGCGTGCGTACCAATGATATTCGCCAGCGGCGTCAGCTCGCTAAATCCAAAGAAAGAAACCGGCGACGTCCGTCGATCCATGACAGAAAAATCGATGCGAGGAAGAATTCTGGCAAACCAAGCGCCACCGCGCAGCGTGATAATTGCGGTGACGGATGAGTCGCCGAGCGCTTCTTCAATATCGGCTGCCCGTTCCGCGTCGTCCGTGCGTCCGCCGAGCAGTTCATCCTCAGCCGCGTCGAACAGTTCCGTCCTCGCTGTAACTTCATACCCGTCACCCACCGACTCTTGCACAATCGCAACCAGTTCATCTCCAGAGGCGACACCGATCGCGCGGTAAAACGATCGACAGGGACCAGCCGGTGCAATCAGATGAATTCGCGGAGTCGACAATCGCTAACTCCGACCCGCAGCACGTGCGAACGCGCGAGCGATGTCAACGTCGATCGGGCGAGAAGTATCCCCGCCGGGCTTGATACCCGTCCCGACTATGACGCCATCGGCAACCGTGAGAAGCTCAGCCACCGTCTCAACCGTCGCACCGCTTCCGACAAACAGGCGTCGATCCGGGACCGCTTCTTTCACTTTACGAAGCTGGTCCATACTCGCAGCCTCGCCCGTTGCCGCTCCGGTCACGATCAAGACGTCTGCCATCCCGCGATAAGCGGTATCTTTCGCTGCCCGGGCAATATCGGGTTGGCCAAGCGGTGTCGCGTGTTTGACGTTGACGTCAGCAAAGATCGCCACGCGAGCGCCGAGCTGTTTTCGATAGCGAAGGGTCACGTCGGCTCGCCCCTCAATGATTCCTTGGTCGGTTGCGTAAACCCCGGTGTGCACGTTCACGCGAATAAACGATGCACCGACGGCCACCGCAAGCCCCAGTGCGCCGCTAGCGTCGTTGCGGAGAGCATTGATTCCGATGGTCAATCCGGTCGCGCGGCGCACTTGCTCCGCGGCTACTGCCATTGCTGCAAGACTTGCCGGAGGAAGTACATCATGCGGAAACGGCGTATCGCCGAAGTTTTCGACGATGGCGGCGTCGAATCCAGCCTCTTTGATGGCGACCCCATCCGCAACAGCTCGGTCAACGATCTCATCCATGCCCAGCAGATGCGCCGGACTTCCTGGAAGTGGTTGCAGGTGGATCACACCGATCAATGCGGGAACGGGTAAGTCGATCATGGAAGCATTGTAGGCGGTCGGCGCGCCGAGGAAAGTGCGTTACCCGTCTTTGCGAAAGACGGCCACGACGTCCGCGACCGGGACGACGAACAGGTAGTTATCCGCATCAAACTCGACGGGAATCGCCTGCTTGGGATTGAAGAGGATGCGGTCGTACTGACGGATCGGAAAATCGGCGTCGTTTTCGACTTGGGCAGAGACGGCGACGATGCGCCCGGTGATGGTCGGAATCTCGATCGAGTCGGGTAGCGCGATCCCGCCCTTGGTGACCTTTTTGTCTTCGTCCTTGCGAACCAGGACACGCTTGCCCAGTGGTTCAACCGTCTCGAGTTTCGACGTTTTGGGTTTTGTCTTATCTGCCATCTTCGTGTTCTTCACCGGCGATCGTGGCGGGTCATACATGCCCGACGAGATCACTAATCTATTGTAGGCAACCATTCGCCGATTGACCAGCAGGGCCACCACGCACAATCTCCGCATTGGATTCATCGGCACGCCTATCGGTCCCACTTTCGTCAAACGTGGCAGGAGTTGTTGTCGGAGTTGGGCTCGACGCTTTGAGTCAAAGTCGTTCCAATTCCCCCCGCACGGGGTATGATCGCCCTCGGCATGACCGATCAAGCTACGCACCATTCTCTATCGACGCTCTTACCAAGGCCAAAGCGCGTTTCTCGGTTGGAAGGCACTGCGAGATTCTCCTCCGACTCTCCGCATCGGGTGGAGTGCGATGACCAGCGCGTCGAAAAAGAATGCAAACGACTCCTCGCTGACGTAGGCGATACTTATCAAGGCACGGACTCAGCAGCAGAGATTCACATCGTTGAAGATTCCGCCAGCATCCCCAACAAGCACGGCTACAGCCTCACGATCGATTCAGATCGCATCGTCGTCATCGGTGGCTCGCCGGGGGGGTGTTTCTACGGATTACAAACTTTGAGACAACTCATTCGCGCCGGCAGCGGGGCGGTCCCTTGTTGCGAGATTCTCGACGGACCGGATTTTGAGACGCGCGGACTCCTTCATGACGTTACACGCGGAAAAGTGCCAACCCTCGACACGCTCAAATTGCTCGCCGACCGCCTAGCATCGCTCAAAGGCAATCAGCTACAACTCCACATCGAGCACGCCTTCGTCTTCTCGTTCGACCCAGAAATCTGTGACGCGAATCACGGAATCACACCCGACGAGGTTCGCGAGCTGGACGACTATTGTCGCGACCGGTTCATTGACCTCGTCCCAGCGCTTGCCAATCTCGGACACATGGGTCGCGTGCTGTCGATGTCAAGGTATCGCCATCTGGCCGAGGTCGAGGCGACCCAGTCATGGGAACAAATGCCTTGGGCTAAGCGTCTGCGAGGATTCACGCTAGACGTGATGAACCCCGAAGCCCACGCACTCATTGAGCGAATGTGGTCAGATATTCTCGACGCTTTCTCTTCGCCTGTCGTCAACATCTGCGGCGATGAGCCGTGGGACCTGGGCAAAGGGAAAAACGCGGGGCGAATCTCACCCGAAAAAATTGGCGAAGCTTATGTCAATCATGTCTGCCGCGTCGCAACGCTCTGCGCTTCGCGAGGACGCGTATGCCAGGCATGGAGCGACGTCGTCGTAAACTATCCCGATCTCTTTCACCGACTCCCCGAAGACATGGCGATTCTCCACTGGGTCTACGAAGACAACCCGGACAACCCCACCGGGCTCGATGCTTATCAAGCAACGCAAAAATTCGTAAAAGCTGGGTTGCGCACGCTCGTTTGTCCCGGAACCACCGGATGGAAACGGATCATCAACGCGATGGACATCGCCGAAAAAAACATCAAGACCTTCGCCCGTACAGCCAAAGAGCAAGGAGCGTCCGGACTCATCAACACCGACTGGGGCGACATGGGACACTTCAACCAATTAGCCTGCTCATGGCACGGAATCGCTGTTGGCGCCGCTTGCGCCTGGGACGCGAATCATCCAACCGGCGACGACT
>JAJDDZ010000372.1 GCA_029260025.1 Phycisphaerae bacterium
TGGGACGATCGACAAGGTAAGCAACATGACGCATGGTTGGTCGCGGGCACTCTTTAGCATCGGCGTAGCCTACAAGGAGGATGTGGACCGCGTCATGGAAGTGCTGGTCGATCTCGGCAAGGAGCTTCGCAAAGATTCCAAGTTCGCCGGGATGATTCTCGAGGATCCGGAGATGTTGGGCGTTGATGGCTTCGGAGAGTCTGAGGTCGTCATCAAGTTCTTCATCAAAACGCGCACACTTAAGCAGTGGGCGGTCAAACGAGAATTGCAGCGGCGGATCAAATACAAGTTCGATGAACTCGGAATTGAAATCCCTTTCCCACATCGGTCGATTTTTCATCACCACGTTGGCACCATCCCACCGCGGTCAAACGGCTCGCCCGCGGACCCTTTTGAAACCTAACAGCTGCCAACCTGACAGTGCCAAGCAGGCGGTTTGGCAGTCATGCCGCGAACCAGAGAATACGTAAGTGCTGCATTCGCAGAAGGTTGCGAGTCTCTGGTGGTCCATTTTCGTGGTACGACTCTTGCATATCTAGTCTCCCGCAGCGTCCTCTGGGGATGGAGGGCGTGACCACGACTCTAGGAAAAGAAAGTAGAGGGACATGAAATGTTCACAACACTCGCAACAACTAGGCCGTTCTTTGATCTTGGCGCGACACTTGATCAGATGTTTGAAGGGCGACCGTTTTTCGAGGATGTCGAAAAGGGAAACTCAACTGGGTTTAGCCCACGCGTGAATCTCGGCGAACATGAGAACGCCTATTTCATCGAAGTGGACTTGCCCGGGGTCAGCATGAAAGAAATCGAAGTCACTGTTGATGGTCGCGAACTGATGATCTCTGGTGAGAGGGTTTTCTCGGCCGAAGAGGGAACAACATTCCGTAAACGTGAATGTCTCGCCGGTCGCTTTGAGCGAGTCTTCAATCTGCCTGAGTTTGCAGAAACAGAGAAGATTGATGCGTCGTCGTCCAACGGCGTGCTCACCGTCCGGATCCCAAAGACTGAAATCGCCAAGCCCCGCCGAATCGAAGTGAAAACTTCGTAAGATTGACCGATCGCTGGCTTGGCCCGCCGCCGCCAAAACGGCGGCGTGGCCTCGTCTGATTACGCGGTGTCGGCGAGGTGATGCGACTCGCGGATCTGTTTCGGCACCGGGTTAAGATCCCATATCAATCCGAGTTTCGACATGAACCACAAACCGTAGTACGTCAGATCGATCTCCCACCAATAGAACCCTTGGCGAGCAGCGCCGGGGTAGTAATGATGATTGTTATGCCACCCCTCGCCGAACGTAAGCAGCGCAAGTAGAAGACTGTTTCGACTCTCGTCTTTGCTCTTGTATCGTTTCTTGCCCCAAAGATGCATGAGCGAGTTGATCGTGTAAGTGGCATGCGATGAGCATATGATCGAAACGAAGAAGCCCCAGATCAGCATTTGAAATCCGGACGTGTTCCAACCCTGCGACTGAAGGAACACCCCGAGGAAGAACATCGCCACGCCCTCAAGGACAGGAACAAGATTGTCGTATCGGTCGAGGAATACGAGCTCTGGGAACTTCATAAGATCGGGTACAGATTTCGCCTCAAATGTGAATGCGCCCTTGGACGTGATCCAGCCCATATGACTCCAATAGAAACCATGGCGAATCGGTGAGTGAACATCAACTTCTTCATCGGAGTGGCGGTGGTGGTGGCGATGTCGTGCCGCCCACCAGATCGGGCCCCTTTGAACGCAGGAAGACCCAACGAGCGCGAGGATGAACTGCATGAATCGCGACGTCTTGAACGTCCGATGGGAGAAATAGCGATGATAAAAGCCCGTGATCGCGAACATGTGGACGACATACATCCCCGCCGCAACCCCTACAGCGATACCGCTCCAGCCGACATAGAAGACCCAGAAGCACATCAGGTGTATACCGAGGTACGGAATCAAGCGAACAACATCAACGCTGTACGGATCAGCGATTTCCTCTTTCGAGTACTCTTTCGTCGTGTTGTCGAACCAGAGACCGATCGTCGAAAGCGTCGATCGGACGCGCCCGCCGCCGGGACGACTTGTTCCGTCCCGTTTATTTTTCGAAGGATCGGTTTTCGGGGGCTCAAGCTGTTGCGTTTCCAATGCAATGATCTCCAAGGGGGCTGACGAAGGACAAGCACCGCGCCATCAGTATCAGCGACGGGAGTTTATAGTACATTTCGACTTTTTCGTCGCGTCCTATGCCGTACTTTTTCTTGCGGCGTGCGTAGTTGAAGGCCACATGAGTTCGGACCTCGACACAAGACTCTTCAAGTGGTACTGAGTTTTAGTAAGGGTCGCTATCGTTTACGGGGAGCCCGCGCAGACTCCGGCCACTAGGAATCTTCGTTGCACGATGCATACCAGTGCGGGGGATATCGCAGATTGAGCCCAATGGCGTTATTCTTCGCGATTGATCCCGTATTTCTTGATGCGGTATCGGAGGTTGTCGCGGCTAATCCCTAAGGATCGCGCAGCCTTCGACTGATTCCAATAGTTTTCCCTCAGAGACTGGACGATCATTTCTCGCTCATTGCCCGGGAGGGTCGTGATCGCGGGATGGCCGCCGGAATCGGTGGCGGTTATCTCTGGCGGCAGCTGGCGAGGGAAAATGATCGGTCCGTCGCAAAGCAGGACAGCCCTTTCGATAACGTTTGCCAGCTCTCGGATGTTCCCAGGCCAGTTGTAACGCCTGAGCGCTTCTAGGGCGTCGTCGGAAATATTGTGTGGTGGGACTCCCAGATCGATGGCTGCCGATTGACAGAAATGGCTCGCAAGGTCCGGGATATCTGATCGCCGTTCTCGAAGCGGCGGGACCGCGATTGGAAATACGTTGAGTCGATAAAAGAGGTCATCGCGAAAGTGGCCGTCCTCGATGGCTTTTTTCAAGTCGCGGTTGGTAGCAGCGATGATGCGGACGTCGGAATACCGGGTCTGGGTTCCGCCGACGCGCGTGAATGCCTTCTCCTGCAGGACGCGGAGCAACTTCACTTGAATCGATGCGCTGATCTCCCCGATTTCGTCGAGGAAAAGGGTTCCGTTGTCGGCGAGTTCAAACCGTCCAGCTCGCTGGGCGATTGCCCCGGTAAACGACCCTTTTTCGTGCCCGAAGAGTTCACTTTCGAGAAGGCCCTCGGGGAGCGCAGCACAGTTCACCGCGACGAAGGCTTTGTCCGCACGCTCCGATGCATTGTGAATGTACTTTGCGAGGACTTCCTTTCCGGTTCCGGTTTCGCCAGTCAACAGCGCCGTCGCGTTCGTCGGCGCGACTCGGTCTGCGAGTTTGATCGTATCCTTGAGGCCCTTAGATGACCCGACGATGTCCATGCCCGCCAGGACCGAATCGCGAAACGCGTTGCGCTGTTTGGCGAGATCGGCATGGGTGATTGCGTTTCGGGCTCCGCACGCGGCGAGGTTCGCAAAGAGTTCGAGCAGCGGTCGCTCGGACTCGGGGAATTCAGTTCCGTCCTTGCGGTTGAGCACTTCGACCACGCCGATGACCTCGTCTTTGAAGATCATCGGTGTTGCCATCAAGCCGCGAGTTTGGAAGCGAAGTTCCTCGTCTATGCCTCGGAAAAAGTCGGGGTTGTCGCCGACATTTGCTATGTTTTCTGATTTTCCGGTCCGCACGACGTGCCCTGCGATTCCTAGATTGGCGTCGAATTCCTTGCCGACGAGTTGTTTTCCTTGTTCGCCTACGGCGGCCGCGAAAATGAGCTTGTTTCGGCGTTTTTCAAGTCTAAGGACGCTGCTTGCTTCTGCTTGCATGACCGCCGCGGCGCTCTTGGCTATCTGGTTTAGGACCGTATCCAGATCGAGCGTCGAGTTGATCGCCGCCGACGCTCGCGCGAGCGCAGTTAGCGAGTCGGGTGGCAAGTTGGCGATCTCGAATTTCATGTTCAAAACAATTTTCTTGCCGACGCGCAAAAGCCTGCTTCGTATTCACCCCTGCTAGGGTAGGATTTCGACTCGGTCGCCGATCCTGAGTATTTCAAAGAGCTCGTCGATTGATTCGTTTGAAACTGCAACGCACCCCCCGGTCCAGTCTCTCCCTTTTCTGTGACCATGTATCCCGATACCGCCGCCGAGGGCTGTGCTCCAATCTGGGCATCGGGATTCGCTCAGGGCGTTGAGTATGCTGCTCGCTGCTCCGTCTGAAATCAACCCATCTGCTAGCCCCTTTTTCACGGCGCGCTGATGAGGGTAGTCTATTCCGAGGAATCTTCGGTAGGGGCTGTGTTGGTTCTTGCTTACGATTTTGAACTCACCCGTCGGAGTTTTCTTGTCACTCATTCTGCGTTTGTCGCCAATAGGCGAGCTGCCCAGGTCGCACAGGTAAGATCGCACCAGATCTTCGCCATCAAACAGATGAACGATACGGTTTTGCTTCAAGACAACGAGATTCGGATTTTGAATTGTTTGCAGGGTCTCATCCTGTATCGGCCTTGTGATTTCTGCGAACGCGCGTGCTGCGTAGATGAGTGGAGCGGTTAGAACTAGGGTGCAGGTGGCCGCCAATGCGAATCGACGGAGGCTGAAACGGGTGATTTTTCTTTGCCGAGGCATCAGGTCATCAGCACTCCAAAACTACCTTTCGACCCAGAGAGAAATGGTCTAGGTCGAGCGATATCGCCCATAATCGGGCCGAAATTGTCGTCTGTTGCCCTGAGTTCGAGATTCCCGAACCGTGGGCACACTGGAATCGTAAGGATACAATGAGGGCGTGGACGCGCCAACGGATGAAACATTGCTGAAGGAATACCTCGAGGGTAAGACCGGGAGTCTTGAGCTCTTGGTCCGCCGGTACTCGTCGGAACTTCACCAGTTCGTCCTGCGGTTCACCGGCGACTCGACGACCGCGGAAGATGTGGTCCAGGAGGCGTTTTTGCAAGTTCATACCTCTGCGGATCGTTTTGATCCGGCGCGGCGATTTAAGCCGTGGCTGTTTACCATCGCAGCCAATAAGGCCAGAGATTATCTCCGTAAGCGGACGCGCCGCAGAGAAGTCGCGTTTGATGCCAAGCTGAGCGAAGACGATGAATCCGGTAGCCGGTTTATTCACCTCTTGGCGGACGACGAGGCCTTGCCCGACGAAGCGATTCGGCTTGAAGAACAGAGACGAGCGGTAAAGAGCGTTGTCGAAGGGATGCCCGACAATTTGCGCGAGGTATTGATTTTGGCGTATTACCACCGGTTTGCTTACAAGGACATTGCCGACGTGATCGGCGTTCCGCTTGGGACGGTGAAGAGTCGGTTGCATTCTGCTGTTGGGTGGTTTGGCGAGAAGTATCGGGCGGACGTTACGGCCCGGGAGACTGAAGACAGGTAGAAAACTCTGCGGGGACTTGTACATGGGGTCTACTAAGAAAAATCTCAACGAGCTTCTCCTTGATCTTCATTTGGATCGTGTTTCGGATGAAGACCGTGCGTGGTTGGAGTCTGAACTTGAGCGGGATGCTTTGGTTCGCGACAAGAGCGATCGCATGGGGCGCCTGCTCCACCCACTTGATTCTTGGAACGTTGCACTTGCACCGGGGAATCTTACGGACAAGGTGCTCGCGCGGATTCGCGAGGAAACTGGTGAGTCTCAACCCGTTCCTGGGGATTCGGGTCTTCGGCTATTCGGCGGGACTGACGGCGGTCGTGGGTCTATTCGGTTTCCTCGAATGGGTAACGCCATTGCGGTGGCCGCGTGCTTGCTGTTGATGGTAGGCGTTTTTGTGCCCGGTGTTTCTGAGTTGAGATACCAATCACGCAGGGCTGCGTGTGCGAGCAACCTCAGGTCAATCTATGGGGGGGTGTCTACGTACCAAGAGTCTTACGCCGGGATGCTTCCCTTTGCGGGAGGCTCTGATGGCGATTCTTGGCTTCCCGGTTGTTCGAAGGAGTCGCCGTTCGCATCGAATAGTCGTCACCCTTACTTGCTGGTCAAACTTGAGCTTGGTCCTGAATTGAAGCATTTTGTCTGTCCATCTGATGCGGATGGCGTTGTGATGGAGACGGCGGACTTCTTACGGCGCGATGATTTCGCATTGGCACGAAACGTGAGCTACGACTCGCGGAACCTGTCGGGTGGTTCGCCGCATCTGCGGGCTATCAAGACAACGGCTTATGTTGGCGATCGCAATCCACTCTTTGTGAACGCAGAATTCAATGACACTGTTGACCCGGCCACCGCGAATTCGCCTGCTCATCGTCGGCGTGGTCAATCGATTCTCCTTCTGGATGGAACTGCGGAGTTCTTGATCGCTCCTTCGTATGGACCTATGGCCGACAATCCTTGGATTCTCGGCGATCTCATGCGCTATACCGGTACGGAATCGAAGATGAGGGCGGACGACGCCTTCCTCGTTCCTGGTCTCCCCGTGAGCGACCCGGAAGTATGCAAGAAGATCGGTCGCTAGCGCCCGCCGAATCGTGCGCCATTCCCTGCTCGTTGCGAAAATCATCATCGTTTGTTGCTTGCGGACCGGCCGCGCGGTACGGTCTGGTCTTTGTGACGTCGGTTGAGATTCCTTTGAGAGGTTCGGGCAGATGTTAATGGTTACTGAAGCTGCTGGGGAAATGCTTGTTGAACTCTTGAAAGATGCCGAAGCCCCTGATGGGGTAACAGCGATGTTCGTTCGGGATGATGATGGGGAACTGTCGCTGACGTTGGCGGACGCGTCATCTGGGGATGTGGTCTTCGAACATGCTGGGACTGATGTTCTGGTGCTCGACGAGGATGTAAGCGAGGCGCTAGATTGTAGCGTGCTTGATGTCGAAGAAACTGACGACGGTCCTCTTCTTGTGCTTGGAGAATTGGAAGATGAGCCCGGTTCGGAATCTGAATCTGAGACTGAAAACAATGCCGGGGCAGGCGAACTGGAGACGTAGGAGATTGAGTCGAAGTTCTGACGCTTGGTGTTGATCCGATCAGTTGCGATGAACCCTTTAAGATCCATTGGAGTCTATGAAACTATGAAATTGCGTGGAAAACTCTTGTTGATATGCCTTACAGTGCAAGGATCGGCCGCGTATGCTCAAGTGGGCGTTGGCACTACCGCGTCTGCGACGGGTAACGTTGCGACCGTTAACGGTGTCCCCATTTCTCAGAGCGAGGTCGAGAGGGCATTTGCCGCTGTTGTTCAGCAACAACTCGGTGGGCAGATTCCTCCGGGGATGGATCTTGCGGCGATACGCGCGCAAGTTGTTCCGAACATTATCGAGCGGTTGATCGATGAAAAGCTCATGGAACAAGAGGTTGCGCGTGCGAAGGTGACGATTACGCCAGTCGAGCTTCGGGCGGAGGTTGAGAAACTGTTGGCTGCGCACCTTGAGCGGACGGGTCTCTCTCGTGAGCAGTTTGAGAGCCAATTGAAAGGTAGGGGGGCTCCAGCACTCGAAGAACTCTTGTCGGAACGTGCTGCTGCTCCGGAGCTTCGACGGTACATGCTGCAAACCCGCTTGTTCGAGAAGGAAAGCGCGGCGGAACTCACTGTTTCGACCACTGAGATTGAAGCGAAATACAAAGCTGATCTTTCGACTGTTTTCACAAAGCCTGCCACGGTTCGGGCTAGTCATATTCTCGTCCGTTCGGCGAAGGACGATCCTGCGCCCAAGCGCGAGGAAGCGTCGAAAAAGGCGGTGTCTATTCTTGCGGATGCGAAGAAAGCAGGAGCTGACTTCGCTGCGCTTGCTCGGGCCCACTCTGAGGGGCCATCTGCTCCGGGGGGTGGTGATCTCGGGTATTTTCCTCGTGAAGGTTCGATGGTTGAAGATTTTGCTGCGGCCGCGTTCGCGTTGAAGGTGGGCGAGATGTCGGGGATTGTTGAGACTCAGTTTGGGTTTCACATCATCAAGCTGACTGAGAAGAAAAAGGCTCATGTGATTTCGCTGGCCGATGCGACTGGTCCGATTACGGAGCAGCTTAAGTCTGAAAAAATGGACGCGGTTCGCAGGCAACATATCTCGCGTCTTCGGAAGGACGCCAAGATCGTGATTTCTGGGGCTGATGCTCAAGTGCCATCTGGCGGCACTCCTAAGGCCCCTTAAGTTTGGCGAGTCCTGCCTCTCGCAGTTTGATTCACATCGGCTTACCGTTTTATTGCGGCGGGCCGATGTTTTTCTTTAGCCAATCTGCTACGTGCTCTGTGTTAAATCCCCATGGGCCTTGCTTGCCTGCGTAGGCGATTGTTCCGCTCTTGTCGATCACGAAGAGGCGTTCGGGCCAGCCTGCGTAGGCGTTGTCTACGGTGTTTTTCATGTCGTCGACTAAGCAGGGCATGGTAAGTTTGAGGGCCTTTGAACATCCGGTCGCGACCTTGGTCCGACTCAGGAAGGACCTGGGTTGCTCGAAGACCACACGGTCTGCTCGGTTGGACTGAAGCTGCCATTCGTCGTCGGCGTGGGCTTCCTGGATATATACGAAGAGGAATGCAACACGATCATCGTAGGATTTGTAGAGTTTTTCTATGGCGTCAGCCTGACGCCGGAAGGGTGGTCACGTCCAACTTCCGAAGATGAGCACTACGGGGCGATCGTCCTT
>JAJDDZ010000373.1 GCA_029260025.1 Phycisphaerae bacterium
GCGCGTTTTGGTTACAACCGGTGCGATTCCGCCGGTGACAGAGACCGACACTTGATCGACGAGGATGTATCCCGGTTGATCGAAGGTGATGGTGAAACGATCGAAGCTCGGATGGTCGCTCGTGTCAACCTCCCCGGCGGGCGGGTCGGACGCGATGATCAGCTCGCCGTCGGAGATTGTCCCGTAGCGCACAAAATCCCACTTGTTGACCGCTGGTAGAAATGATTGGGGGTCGCCCCATATGTCGATGGCATGGGCGTCGCTATCCGGACGATTATCCGTACGACATTCAAACACGACACCATCGACATAGAAGCAGAAATTTCTGCCGTCTCTGCTTTCAAAACGAAAGGTTCGATACTCGAATGGTAGATCGCGAAGAATAAAGTTCCCTGATTGAGAAACAACGGAGTCGCCGTAGAGGTTGAATACCTCACCTACGTTCGCGTAAAAAACGACCATAGCTCCGTCGCCCGGAATATGGTTTGCAAGAGGTTGGTTGGACTGAAAACGACACTCCGCCCACAGTGACGGGGGGGGGGGGGTATTTTGAGCAATGAATTGACGGTAAACCACGAAGTCGCCATCATCTTCCCATCGAAGGACGAGCTTTCCGTCTTCAATGGACGCAACGCACCCTGAGTCGCAGGGGTTGAAGGTGAACGTATCGGCGGGAGGACCGCTGGGCACGGCGTTGCCTTCGTATGCGAAGAGAACCTCGTCGGCGCGCACCGTGACCACGGATAGCGCCAGAAACAGAACGATCAAAGGTCCGATACGCATCGGCGAGACTTTCCCTTCCAAGAACATTGTAACGAAAGCAAACATCATATACAACTTTAGGGACAAGTCGTAATAGCAATCTTGTACGTGGATAGTTTGACCGCCTCCACATGGAGCACGATGTCAGCAACGTTGGTTGAATCCGATGCCGGCTTGGGTTCGGGGCTACGAATGTAAACCTGACGTTCTGGAATCGCGCTTGCTACCTGTTTCACGACATCGACGGTATTGATAATATCGGTTACGTTCACAAGCCCGTTCGCATCCGTATCGCCGTAGACTCCCGTCTCGATTGTAAGTCCTGCCGAGCGACATTCGATGGTCGTCGCACTCACCTCCTGGATGAACCGCACATCGTAAACGGATTCTGGGATGATGGCATTTCCTGTTACATGCAGAATATCGGACCCCGCAAGTCCCTCTGACGCCCAGTTGCGATACTCGGGTTGGCAACCCAACACGGCACACTTGTAGGTAGTGTTGAAGGCTGGCGAGTCGAGACAATTAACACCATCCCCGCAGGTTCCTCCCAACTCTCTGGCGACGCAATCCGCCTGTGAAGTGCACACTGCATACCCAGGCTCGTTGCCGCCCGTACACATCTTCGCGGCAACTTTCACATAGCGCACCTGTCCCTCTAACGCCGAAAAATCCATCGGATTCTGGACGGCTGGACGGGGATTGTAGAGCGAATCGAGCGTAACCTTGATGGCGTACGGTTGTTGATTCGCAAGCTCAGGGACACCAAACGAGATAAAACGGTCCTTCTGTCCGCCGGGTAACGGTTCAGCCGTAGGCGCTGTGATGGAACTCCCACTACACTGGGGTTCGATGCAAAGGCTTTCTGCTTGACATTCCCCATTCTCGATGTCGCAGACCATCGCACCCGTATCGAACACGACGTTGATATTAGCTAGGTCGATATTGGCCAGGTCCGTCTTAGCATTCGTCGCGCACAGCTTGCCAGTAAACGGCGTGTCAATCCGCAGCGTTCCATCGATGCTTCCGTTGAGAATGAAATCTCCGGTCGATGTTCCGCCGCCTGCAACGACCAACGTGGACGTCGCCGGGTGCGACTCTAGTTTCATCACGGCGGTGATTGCTCCCACGCTGAGCTTATCGTCCTCGGCATCAAGCCCGATCGCCTGTGCCGTCACTTGAGCAATCGTTCCGGGAACACTCCCCCCTACACGTCCGCCTGCGCCGGAAGGATCCGCCCACACGTGCGTCTGCCCCAATACTCTGCCGTTTGCGAGCTCAAATTCGACAGATGACCAGGTCGCGGCAGGATCCTGTCGTTCGATTATGGTTTGTCCAACCTTCCTGACGAAAAGGGCGGCGTCATCCTTGTGCCCAAGCCGGACGGTAATGTCGAAGTCGGGGTCGGGGTCGGGGTCAACCCCCCAATCCGCGGACACTGAACCAATGTCGCGCGGAATCCCCCCGATCGTTCTTCCGATGGACCAAGTGGCAATCTCAACTCCGTTGGCATCCTTCTTTGCTCTGAGGATGACGGCTGGCGGGTCTTGGGTAGCGTCTACGGTGTAGTCGGAGTTAGGATCTATTTCCTCAGGGCTTGACCATGAGACTGAGACGGCCCCAAGTGCCTGGCACAGCGAGGGGTCATTATCCCACACCCAGCCGTGCTTATCAAAAGCGGCAATGATGGCATCCTTGTGAGGCGAGTCGTTACAGAGGTCACCGTCGGTATCGTCAGCGGAGAGTACTTCTGCCATGATACTGGAGTCCCAGCCGCCATCGGATATGGTGAGAAAATCGGCGAAGATGCGCTGCGTCTCTGCCAGCCCGATCGCGAGGCGCAAGTCCCAAAACGCCCCGCCAAAGGCTAGCCCGAAGCAGTGTTCGTCATTCTCGTCGCCGCACCCGTCCCAGCTTAATGCGTATTCCAAGAGGGCTTCGGTCGTACAGTTGGTCGGGAGATAGGGGTCGGGACACTTGAAGTTCATCTTAAAATCGAAGCGGAAATCCGGCATGTCGGCGCGGCGGAAGAAGTCGTGCGTCGGAGACTTCACCCAGTGCCAACCAAGAAACGGCGTATCGAGGTATAGGACGGCGATGGTGTCCGCGAAGCCTTCGTCAAGAACGGGGTTGAGAGTGGCCTCGGGAAAAAGGTGTTTGAAGAGAAAGTGACCGTATTCATGGGCAATTACGTCTGGCCCGGTGGCGTTACGCGCCGCTGTCTCACGGGAGAGGGCTACCGTCTTGGTTGCATGGAAATACCTTGGGCCCAAGCTCCAGATTATTCCGGTAACGGGGAGGTCGATCTCGGTAAGAAATGGCTGCAACTCCTTGAGCCAATCGTGGACGCCGGTAATGGTACGAAAGACGGTTGCTTGTTGGGTCTCTATCGCAACGGATGAAGGGCTGTAGAGAATCCCAAGGTCGCCGCCCGTCTGCGGAACCGCCCCGCAGATGATTGCCTCGTTGGCGATATCATTCACTCCTGGGCAGGCCGTGGATTCCGCCGCGTCCGTGCAGTTGATTACGGTTACCCAATCGCCGATCAGCTCGCTGGTCGCCTGGCCGCCGTCGAACCCGTTATCGACCGAGTAAGAGAAGACGCCGGAGGAGTCTGTTGGGCCCTGGTCAAGAATCGTCCCACTACCGCCCAGGCAGGGTGACTGTTCGTCGATCAGATAAACATCAACCCCGGCAATTGGACGTTGTACCGGTGGGTTTTCGGTTGGGTCAGAGCTGCAGCAGTCGGGGAATCCAGGTGAGCCCGAAGGACAACACTCGGTTACATTACCCTGCACGGTGACATTTCCCGTTACCTCGAAGTCGCTGACGAGGTTCTCCGCTGCAACGATGTTTCCCGTGTTCGTGTCCACAAAGAAGCGGTAGGCCTCCTCTCCACCTGACCCATCGAAGTGCCATGCTCGGTGGGCGATTCCCTTCTTGTTTTCGTAGATTACTTTGGTGGCGACGGTGAACGTCGCTGGGTCGATGGCTGCGTAGGCAGGATCGTTTTCGACGGTGAGTTTTGCCGTCGCTTCGCTGACCGAGTCTGCGGGTAAGGCCGGATCGGGCTTTTGCATGAGTTCGATCCCAATGTAACCAACTCGATGATTGCCGGTGATTCCGCCGACGTCGAGATGAACCGGGATCTTCAGTGAGCATCCGTACACCGGAAGATCTTCTATGGTTTGCGTGTAGGTAAAGACCTCCATAGTTCCGTTCTTGATGAGAATGCTTCTCGATAACGTCAAGTCGCACACGCCTACGGTATTGCAAACTCCGACGCCGAACGCATCGGAGTTATTCTCATTTACAAATCTGTTCGCCAATTGGAGCGGTGTCTCGCCTTGCTGTGTATCAGCCACGGCGAGGTTCGCACCGTAGATGGCGACAAGCTTATCGCCATCGATCCTAGCACGGCGTTTGGGTTGGGCCTGGACAAAAGACAGTGTCCCCGCCGAAGGTGTCGGTTCGTAAGCAAGCCCCGAACCAACAAGTGAGAGGGAAAGACCGACGCCGAAAAACAGCTTAGTTCGCTTCACGATTCGCTTCCTCTAAATCCAAACAAGGGAACGGTGGTGATCCTCACCTGAATGCCCCGTAATGGAAAACCACTAATATGAGTGTTTCGAGCATCGCTTGTCAAGGACTTATGGGACCAATTGCATGAGAAATCACCAGATTGCATCATGCTGCACAATGTGGGGGGGGGGGAAAAAACCAAAATCAGGCGGGTAGCCACCAAAAACAGCTCACCGTGCCTCGAAATGCGGGACGTTTGCCGATATTTCTCTGTTTCTTCCTTCGGTTTCACCCCTTTCACTCGCTGTTTTGAGCCAATGGCCTGATGTTCCTTCGGTGATTCCGGCGATTGCCAAGCGAACAACTTACAGGCCTTGTAGTCGATCGCCTCTGTTCTTCCCCTGTTAATTGGGTTCATCGTACCCCCATTCGATCCGTAGCAATTCGGCGAGTCGATCAGCATTTTGGATTGAGATATTCGCATTGTCGAAAAGAAAACGCCGAACGGTGCTTTGCGAAACGTGACTCCGAGCTGCGATCGCTTCCGGGGATAAACCCGATTCGATCAGCTCCCGTCGCAATCCCGTCGATAACGGGGACTCACCCGGTGGAATTTCCGCCAGCCGATTTGCCACCGTTCGTAATTCCGCTCTTGTGTTGTCATACATGGTTTTTCATCCGTGAAAAAGATACACGCGTATGGGGTAGCATGGTTGATACCCCAGTAATTCTCATCCTTGACCCGCCCCTCCTCGTGTGTCGCAAAGAACCGCTCACACTTTTTTTCTCGCCTTGGGGCATGGTTGGGCAGGCGAAAGCGATAGCTTTTCAACCCCCCACCCCACTCGTGCCGCGATGCTGAAAATGTGCCGCCGCTTAAAAATTTTTCACGGAATGAAAGTCAACCGATAGGGGCGCTTTTCGCGTATGCCCCACCCTTGCGGTTTTCCGTTCGGGAGAACCTATTTGGTTGCCTCACCGACTTTCTCTTTCGATGTCGGTCTGAATTGCGTCCGTTTTATCCATTCTGTCCATCGGGGCAGACATTCGCACGAGCGCCATAATCGCAACCCGCACCGCATCCGGTAGCGTTGTCCACGATTCGACAATGACGGCAAGGTCGGGGCTTAATGCTGTGATTTCGAGCTGTTTGGTGTCGTTCTTGGTGTACTCGGTTGAGTCACCGTCGGTAAGTGCTTGTGTTTGCTCTAGTTGCGCGTTATCCCCAGCGGTTTTGTAAACCGCAGGTCGTCGGTTCGAGTCCGACTGGTGGCTGTCTGTACGTTGTATTTCAGTTGTGACGGAATCCGGAGCCCTTTAGTTCCCTGGGATTTTGACCCCGCGCTCCTTTGCGATTTGCTCCGCCCTTTCGTACCCCGCATCGACATGCCGAAAGATGCCCGTCGCCGGATCGGCCGTCAATAGGCGATCAATACGCGTGGCCGCTTCCTTCGTTCCGTCTACGACGATCACTTGCCCCGCATGAATTGCGTAACCAATTCCGACCCCGCCGCCATGATGCACGCTTACCCACGTTGCGCCGCACGCCGTATTCAATAGTGCGTTGAGGATGGGCCAATCCGCAATTGCGTCCGAACCGTCTTTCATTCCTTCGGTCTCACGATTCGGCGACGCGACTGATCCGCAATCCAGATGATCCCGCCCAAGCACGATCGGCGCCGAAATCTCGCCCCTCGCTACAAGGTCGTTGAATACCAGACCCATCTTCGCCCGCTCGCCATATCCCAACCAGCATATCCGCGCGGGCAAGCCCTGATACGCCACGCGCTCGCCGGCAAGTTTGATCCATCTGCAAAGATGCTTGTTCTCTGGGAATGTTTCAAGCACAGCTCGGTCGGTTCGTTCGATGTCTTTGGGATCGCCTGATAGCGCCGCCCATCGGAATGGTCCCTGCCCCTCGCAGAAGAGCGGACGAATAAATCGAGGTACAAAACCCTCGATATCAAATGCGTTTTCCACGCCGACCTGCTGAGCCTGAGCACGAATGTTGTTCCCGTAGTCGAACGTGATCGCACCACGTTCTTGCATCGTCAGCATCGCGTGAACATGCTCACCCATCGAACGCATCGACTCGGCCAAATAACGCTCCGGGTTGGTCTTTCGCAGTGTTAGCGCCTCCGCATAGCTCATCCCGTTTGGAACGTATCCGTCAAGTGCGTCGTGGGCTGACGTCTGATCCGTTACGATGTCTGGCGTGATTTCGCGACTTACAAGTTCTGGTAGAACATCAGCGCAGTTGCCCAGCAACCCGATCGATACGGCCTCGCCGCTTGCTCTCGCAGCGTCCACCCATGTAAGTGCTTCGTCGAGACTGTCGGTCCATCTGTCTACGTACCGAGTATCCAGCCGTCGATCGATTCTATCTTTGTCGACTTCGACGCAGAGACAGATACCGTCGTTCAGCGTAGCGGCGAGTGGCTGAGCGCCGCCCATCCCGCCGAGTCCGCCGGTGAGAACGAACTTGCCTTTGAGTGATCCGCCAAAGTGTTCCGCGGCGGCCGCTCCGAATGTTTCGTAGGTTCCTTGTAGGATGCCCTGTGTCCCGATGTAAATCCAGCTACCGGCTGTCATTTGACCGTACATCGTTAGGCCCATCGCTTCAAGACGACGGAACTCGTCCCAGTTTCCCCAGTGCGGAACGAGCATCGAATTTGAGATAAGCACGCGCGGAGCCTCGGTGTGCGTCCTTGCGATACCGACCGCTTTGCCGGATTGAATGAGAAGCGTCTCGTCATTTTCCAGAGATTGCAGCGCGGCCACGATCTTGTCGAAGTCGGCCCATGTTCGTGCAGCTTTCCCACTCCCGCCGTAGACGATCAGCTCATCGGGTTTTTCTGCGACCTCTGGGTCGAGGTTGTTCATGAGCATTCGCATAGCAGCTTCCTGCTGCCAGCCCTTGCAGGCTAGTTTCGTTCCGCGGGGTGCGCGAACTGTTCGTGGTTTTGAAATGGATGCTTGCGCGGCGGTCATGGTCAAAACTCCCGGAGAAAATCGTTACAATCTACATGAGGCGATTATACGGCCGCTACGGGGAGGTTGGTAGTGCAGAAGGGGGGGCGGTGGGGAGATTGCCTTACGTTTACCCTTCGGCTTTTTCGAGTTTGTCGAGGTTTTCAGCGACGCGCCAGCGCGTCTTGCCCTCGGTATGCCCAATGTCAATCAGGTCGCCGATTGCTTCCTCCTTGGACATTGTCTTGGGAGCCGAAGCGACCTTGCCATTCTTATTGGGGACTTGCTCGACGACATTTGATCCGACGAGTCTCGCACGGAAGCTCGAGTTTCCGATGCGAAGTACCTGTCCGTCCTTGAGAGTGTGGAAACCAATTCGTTCGTCGTCGATGAACGTTCCCTTGCGCGTCAGAAGATCGAGAAGTGCTGGATAACCGTAATAGTGGATGAGCAATGCATGGGTACGAGAGACGTCATCGTCAGAAACGACAATATCGCTCTTGTCTCGACGCCCAATCACACAAATATCCCGACTGGGTTGCAAGACGCGTCCGGTTTCTAGCTGCTCAAGCGCAACCATGTTTGGCGTCTGCTCTAACTCAAACGGATGCAAGTCGTCGTGGCCATTGCGCTCTGGTTGTTTGATCTCGACATCAAACTCCCAATCGCCAATAGCGATGCGATCTCCGTCGGAAAGTGGTTCTTGTTCCAGCAGGAGTCCGTTTAGCGTTGTGCCTTTGGATGACAGAAGATCGACAGCCGTGACGTGATTTCCCGCGTTGACGATTGCAAAATGAGCGGGCGCTACGCCATCGTCAGCCAAGCGGACCTTGCATCCCTCGCGCGAACCGATCAGGGTCACGACGCGTCTACAGGCGATCCGCATCCCCTTCTTCGCACCCTTCTGCAGGATCAATGTGACCTGCGGGGCGGATGCCGCTATCGGCGGTGTTGGTACGACCTTGCTATCACACATATTTCGTTGCGACCTTCATAGCGAAACGATCGATCGCTGCCAAGATCGCGATTCCTCTGCGAATCCCAAAGACAGGAGAACGGGCAGAAACTTATAGCCCGCTAGCTCCTCCCCATGCATTATAGGATTCTCGATCTCGAGTTTCTACCCTGACCTCGATTTTTACGGGTGACCCGCCTATTCGTGCGGCCGTCACTCCTGTCAAGTACGCATCATCTGCGCCGGGGGTCCGGTCTTATCCCGCCGTTGCCATTTGAAGACAACGTCCCGCTACCGAGTAACGGCAGGAACGACCGGTAACTTTTGCATCCTGAGTAAGTTAGGTGGAATCCGGACCTCACAGGGGGTGTGCAGGGATTTCCTCTGGTTGTTATCGGCCGTCGAGTTGGAGGAATTCGAGCATGTATTGGTCGTAGCTTTGCTGGCCACTTTCGCTCGAAAGAGCCAATCCCAATTCGTTGATGACCTTGGTGCCCATCGGAATCCACTCCTGCCAGCATCCGATACAGACGTTGTCAGCGATTTTGACGCCGAGTTCGCCCTTGAACGGAGGTTTGGGGACTTGATTATCAGGCCTGCCGCATCGTGAGCAACTGAATCCGGGAGCTGATGAGCCTGATGTTGGCGCTGCTGGGGCTGTGGTTGCTTTGAAGTCGGGGACAGGGGCTTCCCACTTTTCCAGAAGGGTCGCCATCGTATTTCTCGGCATGACGTCGCCTTGCTCGTCGGCGATTTTGGCACCCTTGGTGACTGTGTCTACCGCTTCGTTGCGCTTGCCCATTGCTTCGTAGGTTTCGCCGAGGAGTTGGTAGGCCTTGGACATCGTTGGGCGGAGCTCTATTGCTCGGAAGAATGGTCTGATCGCTTCTTCGTGTTGGCCTGCTTCCAGGAGTGCTTTGGCGTAGCTGAAGTGACCTAGCTCGTTTTCAGGGTCTGCGTCAGCCATTTGTTTGAACTGCTGAATTTTTTGGTCTTGGTCCATAGGTTCATTATCGTGTGACGCCAAGTCTGTGTCTAGCGTCTATTGGTTGAGGAATTTTGCGAATATTGCGTGACCTGGGTCGATGGGATTGGCGGCTGCCGCGGTGACTTCGTCGAAGGTGGTGGCGCTGTCGGGAACAATTCCGGTTCCGGCGATGCAAAACGGCGGAGGGACGCTGGTGTGGATTCGTTTTTCTACTGGGGTTGGATGATCGGGGGCGATCAGTACGCGGGACTGCGGGAAAGTGCTTATCTTTTCGAGGACCGGGCCTACTACGTGCTTGTCTACTTGTTCGATTGCTTTGACTTTTTCTGCGACGTCGCCGAGGTGTCCTGCTTCGTCTGGAGCTTCGACGTGGACGACGACGAGGTCGAATTCATCGAGCGCTGCTGCGGCTGCCTCTCCTTTGGCTTTGTAGTCCGTGTCGAGATAGCCCGTAGCACCTTTGACTTCGATGATCGTGAGTCCGGCGCTCTTGGCGATTCCTCGAATGATGTCCACGGCTGCGATTGCTGCGCCGCGGAGGTTGAACCGATCGAGCAGTGTGGGCAGTGGTTTTATTTGTCCTTGTCCCCATAGCCAAATGTCGGTGGCTATTGGTTCGCCTCGTTTTGCGCGGGCCATGTTGACCGCGTGGTTTGCCAGGAGGTCGTGTGCTGCTTGCATCATGGATCGCACTGCGAAAGACCCGCGGCCTGTTGGTAGGTGTTCTACGACTTGTTGTTCGGGAATGTCGTGCGGCGGAGTTGTGGATAGATCGGCGCTGTCGGATGTCCCGCTTGGGATGTCGGTTGATGATTGTTGGGGATGGGGTGCGATCAGCAAGTTTCGGTAGGAGACTCCTGCGTGGAAAGTGACACCGGTTGTCCCTTGCGACTTGTTGAGATCTTGCATGAGTCGGTCGGCATCTTGTTGTCCAATGTGTCCTGCTGTGAAGTCGCGCATCTTTCCGTCTTGGATGATTACCAAGTTGCATCGGAAGATGGTTTGTTCGGGGGTTGCTGTTAGTCCCTTTGCGACTGCTTCTAGTGGTGCTCTGCCGGTGTAGAACTCGTCTGGGTCGTAGCCCATGATCGATAGGGTGGCGACGTCGCTGCCAGGTGAGTATCCGTTGGGGACAGTTACAACTGTTCCGACCTGCCCCTTTGTGGCAACTCGGTCCATGTTGGGGGTTGTGGCCGCTTGAAGGGGGGTCTTGCCTTCAAGTGCGCGGACAGGCTCGTCGGCTGCTCCGTCTGGTAGGATGATTGCGTACTTCATGTCCTTTGATGATCGGCTGGTTGTTTTTTATTGCTTGGATCATTTTGTTTGAAACGGGTTCAAATGGGTTGAGGATTGGGTTTGTATTCATTCGAATCGTCGATTGGGGTCCATGAAGGCGATAAATGGGTTCGTTTTGTGTTTTTACTTTTCCGTTCTTCATCCTCTTCTTGGTTGTCTTCAGCGCCAGGCGCGGAGATCGGACGGCGGACGCCGAGTTCGCGCGCTCCTTCTTAATGTTATAACGTGAGGGGTGATCGGATAAAGGGATTTCTTAAGCGATCAGCGCTTTATAGCTCTCAAACGTCGAAAAATCCGAATTCGAGACGCCCAAGCTTGGTTTTTCGGCGTTAGGCGTCTTTTGCCATTTGTGCGAGGGTGGTGACCGTACGCCAATTTCTACCGGTCGCTGGTACGGCGAGGAGTTTTTCGACTTTGGCGGCTAGTTTGGATCGGCCTATTCCATCTGGGGCGCTCAGATAGAAGACGTCGCCTTTGAGTTCGAATTGTTCTGTGGTGGATTTGAGATCGTTTAGGGCTTCGAGGTTTGGTGCGGGCGGTTTTTCCGTCAGGAACGATAGGTGGAGGGTTTTGGGATCATCCTCGGCGTCTGGGAAGGGGTTGGAAGCGACTGCTTTTTGGAGTTTTTGGGCGGTTAGGATGAGAACCTCTGGGGTGAAACCGTATCGGTGTTTGATTTTCTTTGCGATGTTTTTCCCAAGGGAAGCGGCGGTCTTGGTTGTGCACTTGAAGACGGCGTTTCCGCTTTGGATGTAGGTTTGGACGTCTAAGCAGCCCAGGGATTGGAGGTCTTCTGCCAATTCACGCATGGGCAAGGTGTTCTTGCCGCCTACGTTGATGCCTCGGAATAGTGCAACTTGGGTTGGCATGGTTTTGGAGGCGCTGGCCTTTCTATCTGCCGTTTTTTTGGGCGGGTTGTATTCTAGCTTCGGGCGCTGATCGGGATAGTGACTGGCGGCGGGCGGTGCATGCCCTACATGTGGATTGTCGGGTTTCGGATCGGTTTCCTTACGCTACTTGATGACGCGCTGAGGGAATTTGATTGCTAGGCCCGCCATGAGTGTCAGGGCGAGTATTGCCAGGGTCCATGTTGAGGTTGTGGGGACTGGTTGGACTAGGGTGGAGCAATCCACCTGGTTGCATGTTTGGGCTGGGGTCCATACGCATCCGAAGCACTCGCACTGTTCTTGAATGCGATCGTTGGCGCAGCCTCTTGCGTCGCTGGGGGCGCAGCATGCGCCTAGTTCGTATTCGAGGGAACATGTACACCAATTGCCTACACATCTCGAAAATGCGATTCCGGTTTCGTTTTGGCAGTCGATATCGTCTTCGCACATGACGTCGGCGTCGTCGACGAACGTTCCGGCACAGGTTTCGTCGCTTTGACACACGGGGTCGAAAGCGCAGGGTTCTTCAACGTCTACCACGGTGCAAAGTGTGCCTACGGGAAGAGGCGTGATGATGAGGCGGCCTCGGTTTTCATCGAACTCGCAGGCGGCGGTTGTGCAGATGTTTGGGGCGATGATTCGTTCTACTTCGCCGGTGGTTGGGTCGCAGCACTGGGAATCTGGAACCCAGCCCATGCGCGGGAGATACGTACATTGGCCGAAGACTCGGTCTGGTACGGGGGTGCAGAAGTCCCGGGTACATATGTCGTTGTCGTCGCAGTCACCGTCTATCAAACAGCCGTCGCAGGTGGTTCCGCCGTCTGCTGGGCAGGGGTCGTCGACGTCTTCCCAGACAGCGTCGCCGTCTTCTGTCTGGAGTTGGTCACATTCGAATGCTGCTACGTCTGCGGCGCATGATGGGTTGGTGTTTGTGTTGTAGCAGCATCGGCCTGTTCTTACTTCTAATTCGCCTGGGATTAGGGCTGTGAGGGGGATTTGTTGGGCTGGGTCGGAGTTGTCGAGCATGAAGGTTTCTGCGGGATTCCATTTTAGGGTGTAGAGCCCTTTGGCGTCTTGGGGGATGTCGAGGGCGAGGGTTCCGCGATAATGTGTTTCTCCGTAATCGTCGAACCATTCGTTAAAACTGAAGGCTAGCCAGCACATTGAATCGCCGTCGTCCGCTACGAGACATCCAAAGGAGCCGCTGAACCAGTCGCAGAGTTTGAATAGCCGACTCGTGTTAAACCACACGGGATCGCAAAAGCCATCAGTGCAATTTGACGGAGTTTCCCCGAAGGCCTGCAAGCAGTCGAGAAAGCCAACGCAAGGCTGTTCCGCGAGGACGATGTCTCCCGCGCCGATGCAGGATCCGGGGCCTGTTCCGCAGTCGGCTGTTGTACCTAGGAAGCTGCTAGAATCGACGCGACCTTGCCAAGCGTGCAGTCCTGCCGGGCCCCAGTTTCTGAGTTGCATGTTCCAGAATGTTCTTCCGCCGCCGGATGAAACGGTTAGGCGCTGTCCGTTGATGTCGGCGTCGGAGTAGTAGCCGGCGTGGCCGTAAGGTCCGGTGGGGGTGTTGGCGACTGGGGTCAGGAGGATTTCTGCTGTTGGGGTTGCGCCGGATGCTATGGCGGCGCGAATCGTATTCGCTGGTCCGGTGACGAGGCGGTTGGTGGTTGCCTTTTGTTTGTCGGCGGTGCGGTATTGTGCGCTGAGAGGGGAGGTTGTGGTTGCTGCGATTGTTGCGATCAGGAGGAGTGTTCTTCTGGTGACTGCTCTTGGGGATTGGTTGCTTGCCCTCACTTCGCTTGCCTTTCCGGTTATTTGCTATGGCGGGCAGGTTGATGGCCCTCCGTAGGGATATGGTACCCCATTTATGGCGTCTGACACAAGGCCAATATCTGCAATGTCCAGTGGTCGTCTTGGATCGGGACTGTTTCTTCGCAATTGGACGCGGGGTTTGTCGAGAGCTTGGTATAGGTCTTTAGCTTTGTCTATGACGAATGTGAGGTCGATTACGTTGGGTTGGGATCTGGTCGTTGCTAGTGGGTCTTGGAAAGGGGCTGCGACGTCTCCCCATCGTGATGTTTTGATTCCGGAGACTTCGAGGACAATGCCGTCGTCTGGTGGGTTTGGTCCGAAGAATTGTGTGACTTGGTAAACTGAGCTTGGAATGATTGCGTCGCCGGTGATGTGGAGGGGTTGACCTTGCAAGGTTGACGAGAAGTCGAAGACTACTGGTGAGCATGTGAGGGTTGCGCACTTGAGGGATGTTTTTCGCGCGATTGAGTTTGGGCAGTCAAACGGTTCGCTGACCCATCGGTGTTGCCCTTCGAACTGGGAGAAATCGAGGGCTGGTATAGATTCGGGGGTGGGGTGGTGCAGGGACACGAGGGTCACCTGGATTGCTGAAAGTTCTTCGAAAGTGTTTTCTGGAGTGACGGTGATGTATCTTGGTTTTGGGCAAGTTGATCCTATGTCCAGGGTGCCGATGCATTCGCCGGTTTCGTTGCAGGTTGTGTCAACGATGCATGGGTCGTTGAGTTCGCATGGCTCGCCTGTTGGGAATTGATTGATGATGGCGGTTCCGTCTTCGGTGCAGTAAGTTTCGAAGCATGGGCCAAGATCGGGGAGGTCTTGGATGTCGCCTGTTAGCGGGTTGCAGCACATTGTCATCGGGTTCCACAGGGGGATGGGATCACTACGGCAGTAGGTTTCGCATGAGTCGGTGGTGCAGGCGTTGTTGTCGTTGCATTCTTCTGCGCTCTGGCAGCGTGCGACGTCTAGTTCGCCGGGAACGGCGGCGGCAATTAGGATGTCGTTTGGTGGACTGCCGCCATCACCGAGTAATGTCACAAGATTTGGTTCAACCCACGGAAGCGCGTAAAGGCCCTTGGCATTCGGTGGTACGTCAAATACATAGGTCGCGAGGTAGTGCAGATTGCCATCGTCTACGCGAGACTCCAATAGTTGAGTAAGAGCGCCGAAGCAATTTGCGCCCAGTGGGTCAGTAACACCACATCCAAAGAGAACATTTTCAAAGATGTCCGGGGCTTTGAAAATCCAGTCATCCCTCGTGGGAGTGATGAACGCGAAGTCGCATATGCCGGAAATGCCGCAGGTAGCTCCTGCTGCGCCGAATTCTGTGAAGCAGTCACCGAGGTTTGTGCACAGCTGGTTGGCATTGGTGAGGTCGCCGGCGTTCACACATGAGCCTGGACCAGCGCCGCAATCGGCGTTGTTACCGAGACTGCCACTTGGATCGACGCGAACCTCGTACGACCGCACGTTCTGTTCTTGGCCCCAGTTGCGGAGTTGTGCTTCCCAGAAGGTTCGGCCTCCGCCTGATGGGACAGTCAGGCGCTGCCCGGTGATGTCGGCGTCGGAGTAGTATCCGGCGTGGCCGTAAGGTCCGGTTGGGGTGTTGGCGACTGGGGTCAGGAGGAGTTCTGCGGTCGGTTGTAGTCCGGCAGCGATTGCGGTCTTGAGCGTTTCTGTCGGTCCGGTGACGAGTCTTTGGAGGTTTGTTGGGTCATTGTGCTTGGTCGTTTCGATCGATTTTTGAATGGGGTTATCGGCTGCTGGTGCGAATGCCGCAATTGTGTGAAATAGACCGATTGCTGCTAATACGCTGGGTGCGAGTCCTGGCATCTGAGATTTCCCCCTTTATCGGTCTGATCGGCCGGGGGCTTCCCAGTCCCCGCGCTCATGGTATGGATCCGTCATGGTGATTGTCAAGCTGGATGGTCGTGGGGGGGTAGATTTATCGGAGCTTCGTGGGGGATATGGGTGCTCGTTGATCGCGTTTTGTCGATCCGGGGAGTGTTTGGTATTGTTTGGCGGTTCGGGAGTTTCTAAATCGTCTTCTGGAGGTTTGATCGGATGAGTGACCGTAGCAATGCTCAGCCAGGTGGGTGGGTCTCGATGTTTCTGGCTGTTATCGAGCGCGGTGGGAATATGCTTCCGCATCCTGCGACTCTTTTTTTCATCTTGGCGGTGTTGATTGTGATCCTGTCTGGGATCACGGCGAATATGGGTCTCTCTGTGACGCATCCAGGGAGCGGCGAGACAATTGAGCCTGTGAGCCTCTTGAACGTTGCGGGGTTGCATCGGATTCTGTTGAACCTTGTTGGTAATTTTACGAGCTTCGCGCCGCTTGGGACTGTTCTTGTTGCGCTCCTGGGGATCGGGGTCGCTGAATCGAGCGGGCTGATCGGGACGTGTATGCGTCTTTTGGTTACGTCAGCGCCGCGGAGCATGCTTACGGTCGTGATTGTGTTCGCAGGGGTTCTTTCAAACACTGCGAGTGAGATTGGGTATGTTCTCTTGGTTCCGCTTGCGGCGATGATTTTCCAGGCGGCTGGGCGGCATCCTTTGGCTGGTCTTGCTGCGGGTTTTGCGGGGGTGTCGGGTGGGTATAGCGCGAACTTGCTCTTGGGGACGGTGGATCCGCTGCTGTCGGGGTTAACGACTGAGGCTGCCCAGATCGTTCAGCCTGGGCTCGAGGTGAGTCCTGCTTGCAACTACTATTTCATGTTTGTTTCTACTTTCTTGATCACGACGCTTGGGACGTTTGTGACTGAGAAGATTGTGGTGCCGCGTTTGGGGACTTGGGAGGGTGGTGAATCGACCGAGGGCGGAGCGGAGCTTCGAGGTTTGACGGGTGCTGAAAAGCGCGGACTACGGTTTGCGTTTGTTGGGACCGTTGTACTTGTTGGCGTGATCCTGCTTGGGCTATTGCCTGATCATGGGTTCTTGCGTGAAGCTGGGACGGGCGGTCTGTTGAAGTCGCCTTTTCTTAAGGGGATCGTTGCGATCATTTTCATCGGCGGGGCGTTGACCGGTATCGCTTACGGAATCGGTGCGGGTACGATCAAGAATGATTCGGATGTGATGCGCGGGATGGGTAAGTCGATGGCGACATTGGGCGAATATATGGTGCTGGTTTTTTTCGCGGCGCAGTTTGTCAAGTTTTTCAATTGGACGAATCTCGGTTTGATTATTGCGGTCAAGGGGGCGGGGGTGCTCAAGGCGATGGAGCTTGACGGGATTTGGTTGATGCTTGGGCTGGTGTTGATGTCTGCTGTTATTAATCTGTTCATGGGGAGCGCCTCTGCGAAGTGGGCGATCATGGCACCGGTTTTCGTTCCTATGTTTATGATTTTGGGTTATGAGCCGGGGTTGATTCAGGGCGCTTACCGAGTTGGGGATAGTTGTACGAACATCATCGCGCCGTTGATGTCTTACTTTGCGTTGATCATTGCGTTTTTTCAGCGTTATGATCCGAAGGCCGGGATTGGGACGCTGGTGGCGACAATGTTGCCGTATTCGATTACTTTTATGATCGGTTGGGGTGTGTTGCTTTCGATTTGGATGTGGATGGGTTGGCCAATGGGCCCTCAGTAGAATTTGAATAGCGACTCTAGTATTTAGGGCCTTAGGTTGTATCGTCGTCGGGGTTTTGGAGGATGGGTGGATGTTAATGAACTGTTGTAGAAATGTTGTTCGCGTGGCGGTTTTGGTCGTTGGTTCTGTCTTGTCGCTATCGTCGACTTCTTGCACGACTTCGCGGATGGATGCGCCGGTTGCTCGGGTTGTTCCGCAGTCTTCGGTGGTTCATGGTCTGACCAGGGTGGATGATTATGCTTGGCTTCGCGAGCGAACGAATCCTGATGTGATCACTTATCTTCAGCTTGAGAATGCGTATACGGAAGGGATGACGGAGCACACGGCGCGTCTTCGTGATCGTCTTTACGAGGAGATGAAGGGGCGTATCAAGGAGACGGATGAAGGGGTTCCGATGCCGCATGACGCTTACGTTTATTACTCCAAGACTTACGAGGGTAAGCAGTATTCGGTTCATTGCCGGAAGCTCAAGGGGGATGATTCGAGCGAGCAGGTGATTTTGGATCAAAATGAACTTGCGGAGGGGCATGCGTATTTTCGCTTGTCGAACATGCGAGTGAGTCCTGATCATCATCTACTCGCTTTTGCGACTGACACGAATGGGTCGGAAACTTATTCGCTGCGGGTGAAGGACTTGCGGACGGGGGAGATGCTTCCGGATCGTGTTGAGAATACGTACTACGGGCTTGAGTGGGGAAACGATAACAAGACGCTCTATTACACGGTGCTCGACGATGCGAAGCGACCTTACCAATGTTTCCGCCACACATTGGGAGAGCATGACAACGAACTTGTTTATCACGAAGCTGATGAGAAATTTCACTTGAGCTTGTCGAAGTCGCGAAGCGGGAAGTTTGTTTTCGTTGATCTGCGGAGTCAGATTACTTCTGAGACTCGGTTCATGGATGCGGATTTCGCCGGTGGGACTTTTCAAGTGATGTCTCCGCGTGTTCATGGCGTCGAGTATTCACCGGCTCATCATGGTACTTCTTTCTATATCACGACGAACGACAACGCGACGAACTTCAAGGTTGTGCGAGCGCCAGTTGCGAATCCGGGGCGTGCGAACTGGTCTGAGTACATTGGCCATGATCCGAAGATTAAGATTGAGGGGGTTACGCCGTTTGCGAATCACTTGGTGATCTCGGAACGGTCGGAAGGTCTTCGGCGTATTCGTATTCGTGATGTGGCTGGCGGTGGTGAGCACTATGTGACGTTTGATGAGCCTGTTTATGTCGCCTATGTCGGCGGCAACCGTGAGTTTGACACGGCGACCGTCCGGGTTGGTTATTCGTCAATGGTCACGCCGCGTTCGGTTTATGACTATCGGATGGATACGAAGACGCGTGAGCTATTGAAGCGCGACGAAGTGCTGGGGGGATATGATCCTTTGGAGTATGAGGCGAAGCGAGTGTTTGCGACGGCGTCCGACGGGACGCAGATCCCAATTTCTCTGGTACATCGCCGGGGGATTGTTCTCGATGGGACGAATCCGACGCTCTTGTACGGGTATGGATCGTATGGGTCGAACATGGAGCCCTGGTTTCGGTCTTCGATCGTCAGCTTGCTTGATCGGGATTTTGTCTATGCGATTGGGCATATTCGCGGCGGGGGAGAGATGGGGCGGTCTTGGTATCTCAACGGAAAGTTTCTCAAGAAGAAAAACACGTTTACGGATTTCATCGCTTGCGCAGAACATCTTGTCGCGAAAGGGTATACGTCGCCGGATAAGCTGGCGATCCAAGGGGGTAGCGCTGGCGGGTTGTTGATGGGGGCGGTGACGAATATGCGTCCTGATTTGTTTGCGGCTGTGGTTGCTCAGGTTCCGTTTGTTGATGTTGTGAACACGATGCTTGATGAGACGATTCCGCTGACTGTGATTGAGTTTGAGGAGTGGGGGAATCCTAAGGATCGTGCTTTTTTTGATTACATGATGAGCTACTCTCCATACGATAATGTGATGGTTAAGGCGTATCCGAACATGTTGATCACGGGCGGTCTCAATGATCCTCGGGTTGCGTACTGGGAGCCAGCGAAGTGGACGGCGAAGCTGCGAGCGAAGCGGACGGATGACAACCTGCTCTTGTTGAAGACGAACATGGGGGCTGGTCATGGTGGTGCGTCGGGTCGGTATGGTCGTTTGAAGGATACTGCGTTTGTTTATGCGTTTATTCTTGACATGCTTGGGATTGATTCTTAGGCGCGTCTCACGTTGAGTGAAGACACGTGAGTTTTTCGCAATGCGAGAAGGAAGAAGATCTTGAGCGACAGCGATCCAGCGAATAAAGACCTTAACCGCGGGGGTTTTTCGGAGTTCGTCAGCGCGTTTTCTGATTTGTTTCGTCTGCCGCGCGCGTTTTGGGTCATAATCGCGGCGTTCGTTGGTCAATCGACGGCGTACTTCGGTATGCTGAACTTGATGACGGTCTATCTCGGGTCAGACATGGCGTGGGGGGATTCCTCGGCTGGTGTCGCGGTCTCAATCCTTGCCGGACTCGTTACCTTGTTCATGCTTGGCGCCGGCAGCTACGCCGAGTCGTTCGGTTTGCGTCGTGCGATCGTCGTTGCGCTAATCCTTGCGACTTTTGGTCGGGTTGTGTTTTCGCTTGGTGTCAACGTTCCGGGATCAGGGGCGGCGATCGTAGTCGTTCTGGGATCATTGCTCGTCATCGGTCTTGGTGAGGGGATTCTGCAGCCAGTCTGTTACTCGGGGATCAAACAGTACACGGACGAACGAACCAGTTCTATGGGGTACGCGGTTATCTATGCCTTCATGAATCTGGGGGCTTTTGTTATTGGTGGAATCTCGTCGTGGGTCCGACCTGGGGTCGAGCGATTGTTGTACTCGCCAGGTGAAGAGGCGGGCTTTTGGGATGCGCCGCTTCGACTCTTTGTCGGACACGTTGGTAGCGGCGTCGAGGCGGTGAACTGGGTCTGCGTTGGAATCAACGCTTTTACCTTGGTTCTGTTCCTCTTGTTCATGACCAAGTCTGCCGAGGGTGCGAAGCTTCGACCTGATCGTGCGGAGGCGATGCGCAAGGCGAATCGCGACTCGTTGGGTAAGCGACTCAAATCTTATTTTATCGAGGGTCCATTCACAAACGCGAGGTTTATTTTCTTCATTTTCATGCTGCTTCCCGTGCGTACACTCTTTGCGCATCAGTGGCTGACGATGCCAAACTACATCCTGCGTGCGTATCCGGAAGGCGTTGGCAACCGGATGGAGCTGCTGGTTAGTTGGATAAATCCATTGACGATCTTCTTGGTGATGCCGATCGCGACGGCGTTAACGAAACGCGTTCCAGTCTACCGGGTCATGTTGATCGGCTCATTCATCTCGGCGTTGCCGACGTTCCTTCTTTGCTGGGGCCCTGACCTCACAACGCTGATCATCTATTTTGTTGTGTTCTCTCTTGGGGAGGCGCTTTGGACTGGACGCTTTCTTGAGTATGCTTCGGAGCTCGCGCCCGAGGGCAGACTAGCGCAATACATGGGGCTGGCGAATATCCCGTGGTTGCTCGCCAAGGTTACGACAGGGTTCTACTCCGGGTACTTGCTGAACAAGTACTGCGCGGAAGGAGTTCCGCAGGAGGCGTTGCAAACTGAGTCGCTTTGGTTCACTTATGGTTGTATCGCGATGACTTCGCCGATCGGGTTGTTTCTTGCTCGCAAGTGGGTGATGAGCGGGTTTTCTGATGTTGGGGGTGCGAAGCCCGCAACGTCTGTGGATTCTGATTGAGTGGGCGCGGACTTTCCTTATTGGAATACGCTGCTGTCGTGCTTGGTCTACTCGTTATACGGATGCCGCAGCTAGTTCAAATACTGGTTCGTGATGTCTTGCACGGACTGCGTCGAATTCTGATTCACATCTGAGAAACGCCTTGACCAAGCCCGGGTCGAAGTGTTTGCCCGCTTCTGAGCGAATGATATCGACCGCTTTTTCGTGCGGTAGTGCTCTTTTATATCGCCTTTCGCTGGTGATGGCGTCGTAGGCATCGACGAGCGCGACAATTCTTGCGGCGAGGGGGATTGCTTCCCCGGATATTCGTCGCGGGTAGCCATTGCCGTTGTATCGTTCGTGGTGGCAGTGTGCGATCTCAGCGCACATTTGAAGAAGCGGGACGGGATGTTCTGGGTCGATCGCTTCGGCGAGTACGCGGCGACCAATGTCGGCGTGGGTTTTCATGATATTAAATTCTTCGTCGGTGAGCTTGCCGGGTTTGGTGAGTATGTCGTCTGGGATTCCAACTTTTCCAATATCATGAAGCGGTGCGCCCTGGATGAGTGAAACGATGAAGGCGTCGGTGATTTCTTCGGCGTATTTTTCGTCGTTGCGTGCTTCTGTGGCCACGATTCTGGCGAACTGCGAGACTCGTTTGAGGTGGGCGTTGGTTTCTTCATCGCGAAATTCTGCGAGGCGACCTACGGTGTCCAGGAGACTTCGGACTGACCGTTGCAACTGGTCTCGTCGTGTGATGTTTTCTAGCGCGATGGCTGCGGCGTCTGCGATGGAGCTTACGCAGCCAATTTCGTCGGCCGAGAATTCCAGGTCGTCTTGTTTATCTGTAACGTTAAGCATTCCGATCACGCCATCTTCGGTCTTGAGGCTGGCGGAGACAAGGGGGGCGCTCATGAATGCGTCGCGCTGGTATTCTCGATCTTCCAATTGGCGTGCGCTACTTGCGCGTGCAGTCAATGACTCTTGGTTTTGGAAAACGTGCCCGGTGATACTGTTTAGTTCTTGGACGTCAAGAGGTGGCAGGTCCTGGGCGTTCATCCCGACGGCGCGTGCGCAATGTAAGTGAGACCCATCGGCGTCGAGAAGGAAGAGCGAGATGCGGCGTGCGCCGATGGTTTCCTCTACACACTGAACAGCGCGATCGAGGATATCGTCAAGGGAGTTTGCTGCGTTTAGGGCGCGCATGTAGTCGTAAAGGATTCGGAGCCTTCGGGTTTTGGCGTCAACTTCCGCTTCAAGTCTTGAGTTGAGGTTGTCCAGGTTCTTGGCGGCGGTCGAGAGGCGGTGGACAGTTTCTACGCGTGCGATTAACTCTGCGACATCGAACGGTTTGGCGAGATACTCCTGTGCGCCAGCGCTTAACCCCTTGACGACGTCATCTGCGCCGGTGCGTGCTGTTAGAATGATGATGGGGATGTTTGCTGTTTCAGGTTGGGAGTTTATTTTTCTTGTGGCCGTCAGCCCGTCCATGCCGGGAAGTCCGACGTCCATGATGATCATGTCTGGGAGATGGCGGATCGCCAGCTCAACGGCCTGACCCCCTTCTCTTGCTTCAATGACAGCGAACCCGGTCGCGCGGAGGTGGGCAGCCAGGATAAACCTTAGCTCTGGTTCATCTTCTACAATTAGGATAGTTCCATGACCATTGTTGCGCATTAGTTCCGTACCTCCCAGCCGTGTCCCCGGAGTTGTCGCGCCGCGATTCGACAGCTATAGCATCGCTTATAAAGTCGTGTTGTGCTGCGCTCGTTTGTGATACAGGAGGGCAGTTGTTGCCGGGTCCGTGAATTGTGTCTCCTGACGAGCGGAACGTGGTCGTCGGCAATGGTGGTGCGTAATTATCGTTGGTTGAAATAGCACTATCGGATGTCGTTGAAGTGGTCCTTCGATTGGTCGGATGACACTATCGAACTATGGGACGACCGGTTTTTTGGTCGATTGACACTTTTTTTTCGGACTCTAGACTCGCGAGCGTCGATGGGTCTCCGTGGCACAATTGGATAGCGCGTCGGCTTCCGAAGCCGAAGGTTGCAGGTTCGAACCCTGCCGGGGACGTCTTTTTTTCCACTTCAATGCGGAATCGACATTCTTGCTCTGGCCATGAGGAGCGCCGTCTAAAATCTGCGATCTTCTCGATCCTTCATTCAGGTTTCCTTGCAGCCACCATACTCTCTGTGATAATGGCCGCGTCGGATTCTACTTTTGTAACCAGGCTCAGAATTCAAGGAGTAAGAACATGAAGATCGTCTATGGCGGACTACCGATCCTGGCAATCGTCTTCGGATTGACATCCTCAAACGCTAACGAGAAAACGGCTGTTAACCAAAAAACGCTAAAGCGACCAGGAGAAAGAGTCATGCAGGTCCATTATCTTGAAATCATAACCAAAGACGTCGATGCGGTGTGCGCGTCCTATGAAGCGGTGACTGGCGTAGAATTCTCCGAGCCCGTCGCCGCACTTGGCCAGGCACGGACGACAAATCTTCCGGGCGGCGGAATGCTGGGTGTTCGTGCTCCCCTGCGTGCGACGGAAGAGCCGGTGGTGCGGCCCTATTGGTTGGTTGACGACATCGAAGGTGCCTTCGCGACGGCGGTGAAGGCTGGCGCTGAAGCGGCTCATCCATCGTTGGAGATTCCCGGCATTGGCACATTCGCAATCTACATCCAGGGCGGCATCGATCACGGCCTGTGGAAGCGGTAGGTCGTCATCCAGCGCCAGAGGTTCTTGGCGTGGAGAGGTTTAGTATTGGCCCACCCTAACTTGAGCCTTGGCTGGTTTGCAGTTGGCGGCCTCCGAAGCCGAAGGCTGCAGGTTAAAACCCTGCCGGGGGACGTAGCTTTGGGGAAACGCGAGCGACTCTACCCTGCGTCGCTGATCTCTAGGGCCGGGCCCACGCTCAACTGTTGACGCATCAGATTCCAGGCCACACACTTTAGCCGCGTCATTGTTCAAGGTACAACAGGCGGAATGTCCGAACAGACCGGAACCGCGAAGGGAGGCGAGACGTGAAGATTCGACTGGAGAGCGTTTTCATCTCAGACATCGACAAGGCACTCGCGTTCTATACGGATGTGCTGGGCTTCGTGAAGAAACGAGACATCCCGATGGGCGAGACACGTCTTGTAACCGTAGTTTCGCCGGACGAACCGGACGCTACGGAGCTGATGCTGGAGCCGTGCGGCGAACATCCCGCAACCAAGGCGTTCAAGAAAGCAATCTACGAGGAAGGACTTCCACTGACTGCGTTCCTCGTCGATGACATCGCTAAAGAGTATGAGCGATTGACGGCGAAGGGTGTAGAATTCCGTTCTCCGCCTAAGCGGCATGGGACCGAGTCTATGGCCACTTTGGACGACACGTGCGGCAACATGATCATGATCTACCAGACACACTCCGACGCCGACGGATAAAAGGCCTTAACGGTTCGGCTCAGAATCGCTCACGGCCTCCGAAGCCGAAGCCGAAGGTTGCAGGTTCGAACCCCGCCTGCCGGGGACATCTTGCCAAGAGGTGACTTTGAGTGACTCTCGGTGACGCTGCGCGCGGCACCATACCTGGGAGACATCTGCATTTTCGGCGGACTTGGTAGATCGTGATGCTCTGCGACGCTAGGACCACGCGTGGCAGTCAGCATCTCGACATGCGTCACGCCCGATAAAATCTGCGTTTTCAGTGCCTTCCGGAGATCTTCTTGTTTCCGGCGCGTCATGGGTTGCTCTGGTCTCGATCTACGAGTGTGTCGAGCGTTCTTTCACTTCATGGGGGTATCGTCCGATAGATTCCTGCGGCGCTTGCGCGAGAGGGCTGATTTTCGGTACGGTGCGCGCCATTGAGAAAGGACGAAACGGATGACGTCCCCAAAATCCAATCTGATCCCATTGATCCTGGTTATCGGGTGCGCGCTCGTCGGTGTGCTCGCGAGCGGTGCGCTGTTGATCGATCATGACGGCGGATGGGATTCTGACCGCAGCGGCGTTTCATCGACTCTCGGATTATGCGATTCGATCGCACTTGCGAGCGCGAGTTGCGTCGAAGTGGTCGGTAGCCAATGGGGTTCAGTCGATTTCTTGCTTGGTGGAAAGAAGTATCTCGTTCCGACCTCGTTTCTTGGCTTGTCGTATTTCGCTGCGATTGCGATTTGGTTTGGCGTTCTGGGAATACTTCGCGCCGGGACTCGGCGGGTATGGGGTCTTAGTGTCTGGGCGGTTTCGATCGGGGCGATCGTTTCCGTTGGTCTGGTGACTGTGATGGTGGGGGCGCTTTCGAGCTGGTGTCCGCTTTGCGGAATTGCTCACGCCGCAAACGGGGCGATTCTCATTGGGGTTATCGTGATCTGGCGGCGGTCGTGGGCAGAAAAACCCGAGGCAAGTTATGTCGTCCACTCGACGATTCGCGGCGGAGCGAAGCTTCGTGTGGTTGCGGTGGCGATCGTGGCGATCGGCTGCATGACGTCGATGAGTTGGTCCTACTACGACGCGATGCGGTCGGCGAAACGCCAGTGGCACAAGGTTGTTGCTTATCGAGAGCTGATCGGGCAGATGCGTTCTGACCCACAATTTCTACTCCGAGAATACTTTGCTCAACCCGTTGTCGCGTTGGGTTCTGCGAGCGCCTCGGCTGATGGTCTGGACGTAGATCACCCTCGCCTTGTCGTGTTTGGCGATTTTTCGTGTAAGGCGTGTGCTTGTTTCACTCGCAAGTGGGACGCGAAGTACAGCAAGGCGTTTTCGAATGATGTCGCTTTCGAGTTCCGACACGCGCGCCTCGCAACTGAAGTT
>JAJDDZ010000374.1 GCA_029260025.1 Phycisphaerae bacterium
AACGTCGTAGAGTCGCCCGTATGCTTCGTAAACATCTCCCCAAGCGCCCGAAGAATATCCGGCTGCGTCTCGAAAAGGTATTTATCAAGATAGTACGTACTCTTCCGTCCCGATCGCAGGGTAAAGTCGCCTTCGAGATACGCAGACTCTTTAATCCGCCGTGCAAGTTCAGTTCGATCCATCGTTTTTTCGCTTTCCTCTCGTCTTCCTTATGTCCAGCCCGCTTCACGACGGGCTCGGTTCGTTGTCGTCTACACCGAAAGCTCACTCTTCCGCGCCAGCACCTTCCGATACCGCCGCCGAATCGGCGTCACATATTCCTTCAAAAACTCATCAACCTGCTCAGGCGCTCGACCGACGTACTTCTTCGCTTGCAAAACATCAGCCAGGTTCACCCCGGCAAACGCCGCATCCCCAGAAAGACGTTCAATTAAGTCGTTCGCCTTCCCCTCGTTCTTAACCTTCGCCGCAGCCGCATGCGAATGAGTCCGAATCCGCTCATGCAGCTCCTGCCGATCGCCCCCGGCAGCAGTCGCAGCCATCATAATGTTTTCAGTAGCCATGAACGGCAGTTCCGAGTCAAGGCGCGCCGCGATCACCCTCGGATAAACCACAAGCCCCCGCCCAACGTTCGCAACAATCCGCAGCATCCCATCCGTCGCCAAAAACGCCTCCGGAACCGTCATCCGCTTATTCGCCGAGTCATCCAGCGTCCGCTCAAACCACTGCTCCGCAGCCGTCGCAAGCGGCGAAGAAACAAGCGTCATCACAAACCGCGCCAAGGCTGTCGCCCGCTCAGTCCGCATCGGATTTCGCTTATAGGCCATCGCGCTAGACCCAATCTGCGACTTCTCAAACGGCTCTTCAATTTCTTTCAGATTCGCCAGCAGTCGCACATCGTTTGAAAACTTATGAACGCTCGCCCCGATCCCACCAAGCGTCGAAACCACCTGAGCATCGACCTTCCGCGAATACGTCTGCCCGGTGATTGGCTCCACCTGAGCAAAACCCATCAGCTTCGCTACCTCAGCGTCGAGTCGCTTTACTTTTGAATGATCACCATCAAACAGCGCCAGAAAACTCGCCTGCGTACCCGTGGTCCCCTTCACCCCACGAAAACGAAGCGAAGCAATCCGCTGCTCGACCTCTTCCAAATCACGAACAAGGTCATAACACCAAAGCGCCGCCCGCTTTCCAACCGTTGTCACCTGCGCCGGTTGATAATGCGTAAAACCAAGCGTTGGGATCCCCCGATACTTCTTCGCAAACCCCGCCAGTGCATCAATCCCAGTAGCAAGCCACCCCGCCACCTGCTCCAGTGCATCCCGCATAATAATCAGGTCAGCGTTATCAACGACAAAAGCACTCGTCGCCCCCATGTGCAAAATACCGCGAGCATCGGGGGCGACATCACCCCAAGCATAGACATGCGCCATCACATCATGGCGAAGTTTCTTCTCATATCGAGCTGCTGCCTTGAAATCGATGTTGTCGATCGTCTTTTCTAGTTGCGAAATCTGCTTTTGCGAAATCTTCAGACCCAATCGCCGCTCCGCCTTCGCCAGCGCAATCCATAGAGATCGCCAAGTGCGGATGCGTCGTCGCGCACCGAACAACTCACACATCTCCGGCGAGGCATATCGTGTGACGAGTGGCGTCTGGTACACGTCGTGGTTCGTAGGGTGGTAAGCCATGAAAGTCTCGTAGAACTGCGGCGATGCGGGGTTGACGATCCTCCCCGCAAGCTATGATTGTACGGATTTGAGGCCCGCAAGCTACCGACTGCCCCTGTGAAACGCCGATACAAACGCCATGCAAAAAAGCCCTAACCGTTGCACTCACCCTCCCTATCCGCGTCGCACCGCGCCGCAACTCGCCAGTTCTGTGACTTTCACCTTACTCCTCATAACGGGATGCGGGACGGTAACCATCAGCCCGGGCGCAGAAAGACCCGGCGACGACTCCGATCTTTCCGTCACAGCAACCCCAAGTGCACTCGTCCAGCAGGTCGGCTTCGCCATTGAACTATCCGCAGCTGCTGCCGGCGGAACGCCCCCCTATCTTCTCCGCTGGGACCAAAACGCCGGACCAGATGGCACCGACCCAATCGCCATCGCCGACGAAACCGCCGAGTCGTTTGAACTCCCCGCGTTTGACCAGGGTGGTCATTACGTCTTCCGCATCGTAGTCACCGACCAGACCGGCGCAACCGCAACCGACTTCGCCGTAATCGACATAACCGACTCCGTCGAGGCAACCGCCCCCACGCTAATTCTCGTCAACGAACCTGCAACCCTCACCGCCACAATCACCGACCAACTCGCGGGCACAACCATGAACTGGAGCGACTCCCGCGGAACCGCCACAATCGAAAACTCCGAAACAGAAAACGCGACCCTCACCGCATCGAGCGGCGAAACCATCGGAGCCCGACTAACCGTCTCCATCCCGTCCGGTGACCATACCTCAGACCTCACACGCGACTTCGAAATCGTCTCGGTCTTCAACCTTCGCCCAGAAGTATTGATGGAAACATCCCTCGGCGCGATCACCATCCGCCTGGACGCAGACGCCGCCCCCAAACACGCAGCCAACTTCCTCGCCTACGTCGATGACCGATTCTTCGACGGTCTAATCTTCCACCGCGCGTCCTGCTCAAACAACCCCGACACCGGTGAGTGTGACCCTTTTGTCGTCCAAGGCGGCGGTTTTGAAAGAATCGGCGGCGAACTCATCGCGCGCGAGGTCACCCGCGACCCAGTCCAGTCCGAGTCCCCCAATGGCCTATCCAACGGCGAGATCTACTCCGTCGCGCTCGCCCTATCCGGCGGCGACGTAAACTCCGGAACCACACAGTTCTTCATCAACATGAGCGCCGGGAACGACTTCCTCGACGCCCAAAACTTCACCGTTTTTGGATCGGTCGTCTCGGGAACAGATGTAGTAGACGCAATCGCCGCAGTTGATACAACCGCAAACGAACTTCTAGGCGGCGAGCTTTCCCTACCGGTCGAAGATGTTATCATTGAGCGCGTCTCGCGGATTTTCCCGTAAGCGCATCATTGATTTTCGGAGTGGTTATGCTCGAACAAGACCCAAAGGCACTTCTCGAAACCCTTACAGCCCGGATCGTAGCAATCCGGGACTCTCTTTGACTTCCCAAGAAAGCTCGAAGCACTAACCGAGGTTGAAAAGACGATGGCAGCCCCCGATTTCTGGGACGCCCCAGAAGCTGCCCAGCAAACCGTCGCCAAGCTCAAGTCCATCAAAGCAATGATCGACCCTGTGCGCCAAGTCGCAGCCACAAGCGAAGACCTCGCCGCAATGGTCGAACTTCTCGCCGAAGGCGAAGACCTGGTGATACAATCCGAGCTTGAAAAAGGCGTTGTCAGTCTGATAGCCGACGTCGATCGCGTTGAACTACTCGCCCTACTCTCAGGCCCCACCGACTCGCGTAATTGCTACTTCAACATCCAAGCAGGAACAGGCGGAGCGGACGCATGCGACTGGGCACAGATGCTCCTTCGTCTCTACCTTCGATATTTTGAACGAAACGACTTCGCCGTCGAAGAACTCGCCCTGCACGATGGTGAAGAGGCGGGCATCCAGTCATGTAGCCTCCACGTCAAAGCACCATACGCCTACGGATACCTGTCCTGCGAACTAGGCGTACACAGACTCGTACGCATCTCACCCTTTAGCGCACAAGGAAAACGCGAAACAAGCTTCGCCTCCGTGGACGTGCAGCCAGAAGTAGACGACATCGACATCGAAATAGACTGGGACAAGGACGTCCGCGAAGACACCTATCGCGCCGGAGGCAAGGGTGGACAACACGTTAACAAGACCTCTTCGGCGGTCCGCCTGACGCATCTCGAATCAAACATCGTCGCCCAATGTCAAAACGAACGCTCACAACACAAAAACCGAGCAACCGCCCGAAAAATGCTAACCGCTCGCGTCTACCAGATGGAACAAGCCAAACGCGACAGCGTGCTTGCAAAAGTCTACAGTGAAAAAGGTCAGATTGGCTGGGGAAACTCGATCCGAAGTTACTTCCTATACCCAGAGCAGAGAGTCAAGGACGCACGAACAAGCGAAATGACGTCCGACACTCAAGGCGTCCTCGACGGCGACATCCAGGCTTTCATCAACGCTGAACTCAGGCGCAGAGCAACCGAACGAAACAAATAGCGAAAGCAAGATTCGCCTTCCAGACACCCCCCTGGTATTTACCTCCCCTGTGCCGCGTGGCTTTGACCAGCGCGGACGTGCGGACTCGACAACCACCCACCAGCCCAAAAGACGATCGACAAGAACCAGAGAAAAATGGCCGAGTGATGCGGAAAATCCCTCCACAACACTCGACCACCATTGCCTACATGATGTCAAGCAGCGATACGCCGCCAATCCATTATCCACCCAGCAGCGACAAGACGTTCTGCGATTGCGCGTTCGCAATCGTAAGAACACTGTTGCCCGCCTGAACAAGAATCTGAGCACGCGTCAGTTCCGACGTCTCAAGGGCGAAGTCCGTATCACGAATCACCGACTGCGAAGACGTCAGATTTTCGGTCGTAATCTGCAGCTGACGGATGTTCGTCTGTAGCGTATTCTTTTCGAAGGCACCAAGTCGGCCACGAAGAACCGCAACCTGCGTAATCACTTCCTGGACAATCTTGGAACCTTCCTGGAAAAGACCGCTACGAAGTTCCTTGCTCTGACCACTCTTAAGATCCGACAGGAACCCGACAAGCTCATTGCCAAGCTTATTCGCCTGCATGCTCTTAACGCCGATGTTCTCCTGAAGGTTCGTGCTTACCTGAGGTCCAAGCTGAAACAGTGCGCCGCCCTCGGTTATCGCAAAACTCGACGTCCCAAGGGAAATCGACCCGTTCCCATACGTCTCCGCCAATTGCATATCTAGCTTCAACAGTGTCGAACTAAACGAAAGCTTCAGTCCATCAGCCGTCGCAGAGATTCCGTTAACCGACGCAATAGCATCGCGCCCTTTCGTCCGCTGAACGGTTGATCCAGATCGATCAACAACGCTAAACGTACTATTCGCCGCAAGGGGTGATACGCTGACAAATGCGTCACTCCCATACTCTTTACTAGCGACTCGAAGACCCGCACTTCCGCCGGTCCCGCTCACCGTCGCCAGAACACCGGTATCATCCACTTGCTTGTTGATCGCCGCAGCCATCTCAACGGTCGTCGCACTCGCAGGGAAGCTAAGCGTGATAATTCCGTCCGGCCCGCGAATATCGAGTGTCGCACCGCTTCCCGTCAAACGAGCACCAGAGAATGCCAGTTGAGCTTGTTGCGCAGAAGTCGAAACCCGCACGTCAACCGGCACAAACGCGGCCGTTCCAAATTTCGCGCCCAAAATGTTGACCGTTGCGAGCTGAGTCGCGTTGATCCCACTCGTAACGTAGTCCAGCTCGCCGTTGATCAGTTTTCGACCAGCGAACGTCGTCGTATTGGCGATTCGCGTGATGGATTCGATCGAATTATCGATCTGCAACTGGTTCGCAGCGATTTCATCATCAGAAAAAGCGCCACTGTTAGCCGCCTCGACCAGCAGCGACTGAATATCTGTCAGAAGCGTTGAAACTTCGTCCAGCGCTCCCTCTGTAGTAGCGATGACGTTAATCGCCCGCGCGGAATTGTCGATCGCCTGTTTGACAACGCCGATCTCCGATCGCAACCTCTCGGATACGATCAATCCCGCCGGGTCGTCCGAACCACGATTTATCTTGAGCCCACTCGACAATCGTTCAAGCGAACGGTTAAGCGATTGCTGGGCATTTCCAAGGTGTCGCTGTGCGATCAACGACGGCACATTACTATTGATTCTCGACATGAGTAATCCTCCTTGACTACCTCGACGTTTTCCAAAAGCGCCGGGCCATGTCACGGCAGCACGATCATCGTACTACACACCTGTTTCTTCAGTTAAGATTGATTGCCCTTCGCGGGGCGATTATCAACAACACTGTCACGCGCTACATCCGAATCCTGCGGCTTACCCGCTTTCGTGTCAGCCTCCATGACGTCAGTGACGTCAGTCGGTTTGAGATTCGCCGCATTCTCATTCTCGCGCTTGATCGCGTCGTATACTTCTTTTCGATGAACTTGGATCGAACGCGGTGCAGAAATCCCCAAACGGACTTTGTCACCGCGAATGTCGACGACGGTAATCTCCACGTCGTCGCCGATCATGATCGTCTCATCGCGTTGCCTTGATAGCACCAACATAACTCGGCTCCTTCCTTGTTTCGCCGATACGGATTCTTGACTATGATCTCGCGCATGGATCCAAGCTGCATGACGATAAGCGATCTGATAATCCAGACCCAGTACATCATGGCTTCGACCATCGACCGAGGCAGGGTGCGTACAACCGCAACGGTCTTCTCTGCAAGGCGCGAACAGTCAAACATCTTAATCCTTACGCTCCATTCATGAAAATATTCCGGCGCTAGGCTGTTTTTCCCATGGCTACCGGCTCTGGAACGCGCATCAGCGGATGCCGAGTCGAATACTTCTTGTCGCTAAGAACCAGCTGGCGAGCCTGACGATTCTCAACATTGACCACCAAAGGCCCCTGCAAATTGCCCGTCAACATCCCGTCAACCTTGTTAACGATCACAAAAACCTGTGCTTCTTCCGGCTTGGCGAGCCCAATTTCTTCAAGCTCTTCCAGCTTAACCGGAACTTGAAAATCAACGACGAACAGTCGAGGGTCGCAAACCACGAACGCAAGGTCCGCACGATTCACCGCCTGCAACCAATAGAACGCGCTACCCTCACCCGTTTGAATAAGTGCGTAACGGTCCTGTTCGGGGAACCCAAGAATTCCCTCGCCGAAGACAATCAAACGTTCTGGATTGACCTCCAACTGCCCAAAACGTGACGTTTGGATCAGCATCGCAAGTCTCCCTTTTTACCGATCCGGACTGGCAAATCTTTGAACACGCCGCGACCAAACATTGATCGCTTCAAAAAGCAAAGCTCAATTCGCACGCAATACTCCCACTGCGCCTCGACATTTCCACGCCGAGCAGTCTCAATTCCCACGCGCCAACCGTATCGCTACAACTGGCACGCACAAAAACAATCCGCGTCAGGCGTGTACATCGCCAAACGGTCTTGCTTCTCCCACCTTCCGATCAAGTCTATCATTCGAGTAACCGCGCTCTCAAGTTTGAAACGCGAACACGGTTCCTGTTTTTCGCCCTATCGAAGAAAGTCCATCAACGACAGGTTCATAATCAGTGGCGTCGTCTGCATCGTCGCTTGCGACTGAGTCAGCGTCGCCTGCATCCGAGTGATCGCCTCAGCAAAATCCAAATCTTGGACCTCCGAGAGAAAGATCTCCGCAACGTCTGAAGAATCCTCTATCTGAATCCGTTTCGCCTCGATCGCCTGCGACCGCGCCCCGATCACACCATGAACACGAATTACCTCAGCACGAAGTTCATCCAATCGAGCGCCGACTTTCGATATTCCTTGCGTATCGTCGTTCCGTAGTGCTGCTTCCAGGTCAATCAACGCCCCAATAATCCCGTCATTACGAGTCGGATTAACGTCGGTGCCAACCAACGTAGTACTCGTCCCCGATGTCTGAGAGAAAATGCCCAAATCGGTCGCAGATTCCGACGTATCGGCGAAATTGACCGATAAGTCACCCGCCCCACCAGTAGAATCCTCGATGAGGATCCCGTTTCCAACCGTAGCAAACGAGGCCTTGATGTTGACCGTCGCGGTCGTCGCAGCCCCGTTAATCATGTCAAGAACATCACCAACCGTGACCGCACCATCAAGGTTCACATCAACCGTACTACCATCCTTCGCCACGACCTGAAGATCCATCAATCCATCGCGCGTCGTAACCCCATCACTGAAATTCAAACTCGAAAGAGTCGTAGCAGTATCGAACGTCCGAATCCCGAGGTCCGTCGCGGTCGTTCCGTCGTTTTCGCCAATCGTCAGAGAAGTCCCCGAAACCCTATTGAACACATCGATCCGCGTACCGTCGTCGCTTACCCGAGCCAGAACGAAAGTGCCAGAGTTGTTGATCGAGTTGATAACATCTTGAACCGTCCTCGCATCACTAATATCGATCGTCACCGGATCGGCACCATTCGTAACAATGAATCCGCTGTCCAGATCAATCCCCGAACCATTCTTGAGTGCATCAACCGGTGTCAGTCTCGTAATTCGAGGCGTCAGTGTACCGCCCACGATCGCAGCACTCGTCGCATCCTTCGTTTGAATCCCAAGATCCGAAGCAACTTTCCCGTTACTCTGATCCGTAACCGTCACGTCCGACCCCGGCGTAATCGTCAGCCCCGTGTCAGTCACCTCGGCTGTAAGTGTAGAACCCGCAGCCGTAGCAGCAGCGCTTATCGTGTCAGCAACATCACCGATCGTGTCAGCAGTCGAAAGATCCGCCGTGAAAACCCCAGCTCCACCCGTTTCGTTAAAAACCAAAACCCCAGTAGAGATACGCCCACCAGCAGCCCCAGAAATATCTTCCAACCGCACGTCGCGCGTCAGAATCGGAGTCAGATCAACATCGCTAGCAATTTGATCCGAAAGCGCGTCAAGAACACGACTCCCAGGAACATTCACAGCAGTAAACAGATCCTCACTAACGCGCGTAAACATCTCCCCAAGATCACCGACGTAGGCAACACCGCCCAAGGCATCGACAAACGGCTGATCCGTCACGTTCCGGCCACCGAAAATATACCGCCCATTGAACTCTCGGTTCCCAACAATCTGAAGCTGGTTACGAATCGACGAAACCACCTCAGCCTCAGCTTCACGCTCCGCCTTGCTGGTCAGATTACTAACCATCGAGCTGGCAAGAACCGACGCCTCAATCAAAAGCCCGCTAATCTCCGACATCGAAGAATCCGCCGCCGCCAGAAAAGAGTCGCCATGTTGTACATTTGAAACAAACTGCTGCTGACGGCGAAGCGACTGCGTAAGATCGAGCACCCGCGCCGCCCGGACAGGATCGTCGCTAGGCGCTAAGAAAGATCGCCCCGAGCCGATCTGCGCTTGCACACGAAACAGGTCACGTTGCGTCCCGCGCAACGATTCAATCAACGTGTTCGTCTGCAGATTCTGACTGATGCGAGATACATTGACCGGACTTATCGCCATCGCCAAGACTCCTCGCAAATTAAGTTGTTGTTACAGTGCGACATCATCATTTACCGAACCAACGCCACAAGTTCACCGAGTAGCTCATCCACAACAGACACATATCGAGCAACACCTTGATACGCCCGCTGATATTTCAACAGCGAAACTGCCTCTTCGTCGAGGTTTACGCCACTCACGCTTTCCTTCTGCGCAGAAAGAGACAAGAGCACAGACGTCGACGCATCCATGTTCGCGTTCGCCGCAGACCCATCGACCGCAACGCGACCACTGAGTCCATTGAAGTAGTCTTGAATTGAAACACCGCCGCGAAAAGAAGCACTACCGATAGAACTAAGCGAAGCAATGTTCGCAGCGTTCGCCCCATCACCAGACACGAACACAGACGCAGCCGCAAGCAATTCAGGATTCGCGGCTAGCGTGTCCGAAATCGCAATACTGCTAGCGTCTCGCCCCTGGAAAAAATTGTTGACACCAAGCGCGGCAAGAACGTGCGAAGTATCGCTGCGCGCCTGCTGCCCGTCATAACCAAACGTAAAAGAAAACCCAGTGTCGCCGACGATCTGCAACCGGTTGTCACTAGTAATCGATGCAGTAGCCCCAGAGACATTCGCATTAATATCAGCCACAAGCGAATCCAACGTCGTATCCCCCGCCGTCCCATCAAGCGCAACGTCAATCCGGTACGCAACGGGTGTGCTCGTCGCATCATCCGCAACCGTAATAAAAAAGCTCCCACTCTGCGGCGGAAACGCCAGGCCCGCGGCCGTACTATCAAGGGCTACGTCAGTCGCCAGAACGTCGTAACTCCCCGTCACCGACGAGAATCCTTGAAGACCCTGACCGTCCGCATGAATCCGATTCACGTCAGAAATAATCGCGCTCGCAAGCGTATCGATTTCATCAGTTCGGCCATATGCGTCTTCTTCCCGCGCCGTAATCAAACCAGCCATCCGCCCCCCGTGAACCTGCACTTGCTGATTCGTATCAGCAAATCGCGCCGACGTCCGAATGAACTCCCCGTCAACATCCTGAATCGCAACAAGCTCCCGCACAGTAGCGCCCTGAACAAGCGCCTCGCTACCAATATAGACATTCACGTCGCCGTCCGGCTCTTCCCGAACCGTCACATCGAAAATCTCGCTAAGATCTCGAAGCAGCGCATCTCGCTGATCCCGCAACGCGGTCGCTTCGCTCCGTCGTCCCGCCTCACCAGTCGAAATCTCTTGATTGAGCACTCCAATCTGATGAGCGATCTCGTCAGCAGAGGCAACCAGATCTGAAATCTGCGAGTCAATCCCCTGACCGAAACTCGACAACTGACCACGAAGGTCTTGCAGCGATTCCGCCAAGAGCGCACCACCCGCGATCGTCAAGTCACGCGCCGCAACATCTTCCGGAGAATTCTGCAATTCTTCAAAAAGACCGAAAAAATCAGTCAATCGGCTACCAACCCCTGCACCGCTCACATCGTCAAAGAACGACTCAAGTTGCGACAATGAAACTTGTCGCGCATCGCTTTCCGTCTGCCCGCCGATTGCTAACCGAAGTCGCCCCTCCAATGCATCATCAAGCATCCGCTTGATTTCTGTAATCGCAACTCCAGCGCCAGGCTCAAGATCAGTTCCATGAATCCCTCCTTGAATAGGACCAAGCAGCGGATTCAAACGCGTGTAATCAGGCGAGGCTGCACTGCTGATATTGCTACCAACGGTCTGCAACGCTCCCTGGTAGGTCAGAAGAGCGCTTCGCCCGATTTGTAATGCTGAATTCATCAAACCCATTGGTTCATCAATCGCTTTCGAGACTACCCCAACGCGTCAAACATAGGACCACCCGACTGAGACATAACAACACCAGTTTTTGAGTACCCAGACGGCTTTTCGTCACCAGGGCGAACCGCGGCGAAGACCCACCGAAGATGGTTCACAACTTCACGCGCAACAACACCTGCCACCCGATTCGCCTGAGAAACTCTCGATACTTCTTTCCGAAGTCGATCCGCCGAGGCAAGAACCGCCACCTTCTCCGACCCCGACAAGCGGTTCGCAAGTTGTGTTACCGTCAACTGACGACCCAAGCGACTCGCCAGACCAATTTCATCACCCACAGCGTCCATCAACTGCTTACGCAAACCTTCGCGCTCAGCCAGTCGATCAGCAAGCAGATGCTCCTTCGCGTTCGCCGCCGTCATCGCGACTTCATCCGCCCGCCGCATCGCAGCAAGTTTTTCATCGATGAATGTAAACATCTGCCCATAAAGAGACGCCATCTGATCCAACAACCGCACCAAATCGCGCACTCGCGTCGCGCTCGTTGCCGGTTTCTCACGTTTCATGCGCTTCATGCCTCACCACCCGTCACAGAGGAAACCTTCTTCGCATCCATCAATCCTTGCTGTCGTGCAAGAGACTTGTAAATCGCCCCAGCCACCCCGCCATGGGTCGCCTGACCCGCACGCTCAGCAAGCATCGCATCAAGTTGCGCCCCAAACGCTTCCTCACCGCGACCGCCGTGTCCAATCTCGCCTTTCATCTCACTCTCCCGCATCGTCTTCAACAGAGTCCCGTAGAACACCGACCCAACAAGAGTACGAGTCGCCTCGTCAAGCTCCTTGTTTACGGGAACACGCTCCACGTTTGTTGATCCCACGAGTAACTGCGGCTGAGGCATCGAAAGTAGTTGAGAAACGCCTTCCATCATTAGCCCTCATACATCAAACGAGCGTGGAGTTTCCCCGCACGATGAATCTCTTCCAAAATCGAAACACGATCTAGAAACGGAACCTTCAATCGGTTCAGCGACTCAAGAAGGTCACGAACATTCGCCTCACGGTTACGCTCCGTATCAACAGCAATGAAATTCTGCTGCTCAGTAAGCGGTCCACCACCCGCCTGCCCAGCGTTCGCCAAAACGGTCAGAGTCAGTCCCATCTGTGATACGATCACCGGAGAAATCCGAGTCTCACCCGTCACAACGATCGTCCCAGCCCTCCGGTTGATCGTCACGCGAGCTTCGCCCGACTCCATCAAGATCGGCGTCCGCTCAACATCGCGAATCCAAGAAGCCGGATCACTTCGCTGATGTGCTGGCAACAGAACAACAACGTTTTTGCTATCAATCGCAAGGGCAACGCGATCCGCATCCGCCGAGACACTTAGTTCCTTATCAACGGCCTGCGCGATCGCCGTCGCCATAGACCAACCAGCATGAGCATCATCGATGACCAGCGTGAGATAAGTTTCCTTCTTTTCAACAAACGGACTCATAATCCCAGCCGCTCGCAACTTTTCGCCGGTCGCCACGACCGTCATGAAGACATCCCGTTCAAGGCGCGCCCCATCACGAATGAATCCCGAGGTGAGTGAGCTCCCTTCAACAATGATTCGCCCCGACGCAAATGCGAACAACCCTTCGACGTTGCGATCGTGATAAATCAGCGGCGTAGCGATCAAACGCCCGCCCACCAAGCTCTTCGCTGCAAGTGCCGTCACCTGAACATCAAGAAGCTCACCCTCCCGCACCCCATGAGCAGGAATCGTTGCCTCAAGCATCACCACCGCAGTGTTCTTGCTAGCATCCACGTCTTCGATCGAATCAACCTGAACGCCAAACCGCCGCATCAGCTCAGCAAGCTGACGCATCGTCGGAATATACTGACTACCATCCCCCGTCCCGTTCAAACCCGTAACCAGTCCGTGACCAACGATCACATTTCGCCCCTGCCCCTGCAGATGCGTAAGATCACCAACACGCGCGGTCGGAAGCTGCCCATGCACAACCGAACCCGCAGCAAGAAAGCAAAATGTCGTCATCAATAGCGTTCGCATGGAATCCATTCCTAGAACGGCGCTAGCATGTCAAAGAATTTCGTAACCCATCCCCGAGTCGACGCGACCCGGAGCGCCCCTTGGTTATCAACCTTCACCACCTTGTCAGCCATCTGCGTACTCAGTACGGTATTGTCCGGCGTAACATCTTCCTTCCGACAAATCCCCGTGATCGTTACGTCGCTGACCTCTTCGTCGTGAACAACACGACCCCGACCCTCGATCACCAACTGCCCATTCGGCTTCACGTCAATAATTTTTCCAGTCAACCGAAACGTCATCCGGTCCTCGCGATTCGTATCGCCTTCCGTCTTGAGCTTGGTATCAAACGCGTAGTCGATATTCGGTTTCCCCCGCCGAAACGTCGCCGCACCCAATCCGCGATCGATCGGACGAAGAAACGCCTCAACTTCGCTCTTAATGTCGAATTTCCGCTTCGTCTCAAGGTCCGAGTCCGCCTCAAACTTCCGCTGCTCTCGAACAATCACGGTCACCAGGTCGCCCGGCTTGAATGTCCGAGGCGGAGCAGCAGGAGCAGCCGTCCAACCGTATCGTTCGTAAACAAGATTGCGTTTTCGGAGTCGCAATTCCCGAGGCGCCGTCGGCAGAGGATTCTTAGCAACCTCAACCCGATGCTGAGCTCCAAGCGAAGACTTCTGCCCGAACGCCGACGAAGGC
>JAJDDZ010000375.1 GCA_029260025.1 Phycisphaerae bacterium
CCAAAAAGAACGCCGAAAAGAAGTCGGATAATCCACCTTCAGAAAAATGGGTCCAACCGTCAGCGTTCCCACCGCATCAGCCCGAATTTCCCGGCGATGACGATACATCAGGTATTCATGCTTCTCCCCGCTGGAGTCGGCAATCCGGATCTCGCTCGGCGTAAACTGAGGCCCAAACCCGCCAAGCGAAGACGCGTTCGCATCAACGCTACGAAGTAATTGGTCATAGTTAAGAAGTTGACCATCCACATAGACCTTCCGTAGACCAATCGTAAGCGTCGCATTGAAGCTCTCCGTCACAAAGAGAGACTTCTTGTCCACTTCCAGTTTCACAAAGACCAACTGATCGCCAACCGGTTCGCTCGTCGTCGCAGCCTCGTTCCGCACAACGATCCGCACAGGTCGCGTCTGATACGAAGTCCCATCCGCCTCAACCACAAACGGACCAATTCCATAAACCCCAGCCTTCGTTCCAGTCACCCTCAACGAATAAGTATAGGTCTTAGACCCAGACCGCCGCCCGTTGATAAACTGAGTCATTGACTGAACCGAAGGCGTAGAATTCAGGAGCTGCACCGAGACACCCGCCGGAGCAGCAAGCGGAGATAGCTTGGGATTGCCCGTATTAGTGCAAACGATCTGACCCCCGACGATCTCCCCAACCTCCATCGTCTGAGTATTCAATCGCAACTCAACCCCGGCGCTCTGCGCATAAGCTGACGAGCAGAGTAATCCAAAAAGAAATAGGGAGGCAACTCGTCTCATCTACCAGTCCTTACCTCCGCGAGGCGCCGGCACGCGCTCGACGGGCTTTCGCCGGGCTTTCTGTCGATCCTTCAACTCCTCAAGCATCTCCCGAAGTTGGCGCTCAGCCTGTTCCTGAGAAACTTTCTCTTCCTCGGATTGCTGAGCTTGTTGCTGCTCCGACTTCTCTTCTTCAGATTTCTTGTCCTTATCGCTCTTAGACTGTTCTTGTTCTTCCTGGTCCTTTTTATTCTGCTCAGACTCCGAGGACTCCTGGTCTTCCCCCTCTTTGTCCTCGGATTCCTGCTGTTCGTCTTGCTGTTTCTCGTCGTCGCTTTTTTCCTGGTCTTGCTCCTCCCCGTCCTGCTTCTCTTGATCTTCCTTATTTTCCTCGTCGCTATCCCCGTCTTGTTTCTGCTCTTGCTGCTCCATCTGCTTCTTAATCTGTCGCCACATCGACGCCGCCTTGAAATTCGCGTCTCTGGCAGCCACATGATTCGGATTACGTGCAAGGACTTCGCGATAGGTCCGCATCGCGCCCTCAAGCTTACCCATCGCCTGCTCAGGCTCATCGCCGCTAGCTAACGCCTCCGCATGATCGCACGTCCCCCGACTATAGAGCGCATCATCAGCCAGCCCATCACCAGCGCTACCGGCAACCTGCGAGAAATTCTGCCGAGCAGCCGCATAGTCACCAAGTTTGAAATGACTTAGTCCCTCCGCAAATTCAATCTCTCTCGCCTCCGGTGCAAGCGTCTTCGCCAGATCATACTTCGCTAGCGCAAGGTCAGCCTTATCATCAAGAAGAAGCTTATTCCCCTCCCGAACAAGCTGCGGAGCAGATCCCGTAACCGCCGGCGCACGATCCTTCGAAAAAGCATCACCAACCGCGTTCTTCTCCCCGCCCGGCTCTTGCGAAAAAGAAACCGACACGAAGCACGCCAGCAGCATCGCAAACATCGCAATAGTCTTCCGATTCATCACGCCGCATCCTCCCGCTGCCACGTCCGCAGCACTCGATCATCCCGAACCGATCGCGCCTCACGAACAAGTGTCTCCAAGCACAACAACGCAATCGCCGCAGCAAGGAACCACTGATACCTAGGCTTATGTCGCATGCGTTCTTCCGTGGAAAGCTCAGACCGCTTCATACTCGCGATCATGTTCACCGCCCGAAACATCTGACCAATCGCGAAGTAACCGCCATGACCCGCCGATGCAATCTCCCGAAGACCATCCGCGTCCAGTTTCGAAAAAACAATCTGACCATCGTGCAGCATCGGCTTGCTCTCGCCCAAGGTCTCAGGAACCTCCGCACCTGCCGTGCTAGTATCGTCCCCCACCCCAAACGTGAAAACCCGAATCCCATGCGATTCCCAGGCAGCCTTCGCCGCCTCCACCGGACCACCTTCGTGATCTTCACCATCGGTAAACAGCAAAATAACCTTCTCAGCCTGTTCCGGTGACCGCGCAAACAGCTCAACCCCCGAGCGAATTGCTTCGGCAATCGCCGTCCCACCCTTTGGAACGCTCCCAACATGAAGCTCGTCCAGCTTCTGCTGAAACGCCAGCGTATCAGTCGTCAGAGGCAACCGAAGAGAAGTTGTCCCCGCAAACGCCATCAAAGCAAGTCGATTAGATTGAGCAAAAGCACCACGCTCAGTCAGTTGTTGTCGAATCTCTCGTTGGGCGTTCGCCAGACGGTAGGGGAGCACATCTGTAGCAAGCATCGACCGTGAAACATCAAGCGCCACGACGATGTCCCGACCATACACCTTCTGTTTCTCAAGATACTTATCCCACCGAGGTCCAATGATCGCCGCAGACAAGAGCCCAATCGCAATCACAAACAACCCCGCACGAAACGCCTGCCGCCCAGCACTAACTCTCAAAACCAGCAACGGCACAAGCTCGCCCGAAGCGAAGACAGCAATCGCCCGTCGTCGACGAATGGCTGCATAAATCGCAAGAAGGGCAGCAAGAGCGCCAAACGTACCCAACCACCATAGGTCGGGTCGATCGAAGACCAAAACACTCCGATCAATCGATGCAACGATAAGAACCGCCCCAACAGCAAGCGCACCGGGAACAACACCAGTCCAAAAAACCCAAAGCGATAGAGGATAAGTTCGTTTCATCGTCAGGGTGGCCGTTACGGTATTCGTCGAAACCGAGTATTGCTTAGTAAAAATTCCAACATCAACAGCGAAAGACCGGCGATCATCGCAAGCGTCGACGCCCGGATATTATCTTGATAAGTCCGCTCGCCAGTACGTCGCCGCTCCAACCGATCAATCTCATCATAAATCGTAACAAGCGAGTCCGTATCCGTCGCGCGAAAATACTTCCCCCCCGTCATACCCGCGATTTTCTGGAGCGTCCCCTCATCAAATTCCGCCCGCCCACGCATCATAAAACCGCGCTGTTGCTGAGGCGCAGACCCAATCGCCCCAATCGTATAAATCTTAATCCCCAAAGTCGCTGCCACCCTCGCCGCCTCAAGCGGATCCGGCGCAGTCGTCCCGCGAATCGGCGCGGGGTTGTCTTTCCCGTCCGTTAGCAAAATCATAACCCGACTCCGCGCCGCCTCAGCCCCCGGAACCCCAGCGAGCGCCTTCTCACCAGCACGCCGAAGATCGTCCGTTGCCGTAATAATCGCATCGCCCAAAGCGGTGTATCCAGCCTCTTCGTGCTGACGAACCTGCTGCCCGCGGGTCCACCCCGGTATCTCAGTCTCACGAAGAAGATCGCGCAAGCTCCCGTGATCCAGAGTCAACGGACAAACCGTATCCGCATACATCGCAAACTTCGTCATCCCGATCAAGTCGCCCTCGCGCCCCCGAAGTTCATCCGTCCCCAGTGAAAAATCCTCAAAAACAGACTTCACCGCATCAAGTCGCCGCACGCGCCGCCCGCCGAGCACAAAATCTTGCTCGCTCATGCTCCCCGAAACGTCAAGCACCATTTGAATCGCAATCCCCTCATTGCTATCTTTATAGGCTCCCCCAGATTGAGGCCTGAGAAGCGCAACAAGCAAACAACATATCGCCAGCGTTCGAAGCAGCGGAACGACAAACCGCAACCGCGAAGCAATACTAGTCCCGACCCGCGAGAGCGACTCCGTAGATCCAAACCGTACCGTACCCACAACCCGCGACCGGCCGCGTAACCAAATCATCGGCAGCACAAGAAAAAACGCACCAGCAAGCCACATGAAGACAGCACCAGGCGCAAAGCGTTCAAAAAACCACTCGCTCATCCTGTCCCCCCTTCATCCGACCCGTTGTCTCCAGCAATCGCAACAAGTCTTTCCCGAGTCCGCGCAACGTAAGCACGCGTCGTCTTCAATAACGCTTCCCCATCCGCAACCGTCGCCTGATGCTTCGCGTACTTCACCAGGTCGCACGCTCGAAGAAACTGATCAAGCTCGCCGTTAGCGCTCCCATCAAACCGAGCATCGTGAGTCGCCGCCGCAAGAAACTCCTCCGTCGTCATTTCCCGAGCAAGCACCGCATAACGCCGCTCAATGTAACCACGAAGAATATCGCTAATTCGATAATGAAATTCCTGAATCAACCCTCGCTTCGCCAATTCCTCTGCCACCAACTGAGCAAGCGCCTGATCCGCCCATTCGTGCGCCGGAATAACAATCACCACCTCAGGTCTTGATCTCCGTCGGCGCCGAAGAAAGAAAACAACCAACCCGATCAAAACAATCGCGAGCAAGGGCAAAACCCAAATCCAGGCGCTAACCTCTTCTTTCATCTCAACCGGCGGAAGAACCTCAATCTCCGCAAGTTGCTCTGCAGTCATAGCTGCCGATTCCGTCGCCTCCGCAATGACCGTAACTCCTTCTGTCGACAAAGAAGTAACCTCACCAGCAGGCACTACGGTCCTGGTTTCACTTTCAGAATCGGCGCTCGCTGAAGCAAGCAATGAGCTCACGGTCGCCCCAGGAAGCTCGTACTCCCCAGGCAGCACAAACGAAAGCTCATACCGATAGGACCAAGACAGTCGCCCATCCGCCTGTAAAATCGCTTCCTTCCGCCCGATCTCCCGTGCCGATAGTTCAAACTGATGATCACTGCGCCGGATCGCATCCGAGTAGTTATCAACGGTAACCGTCGTACCAGCCTCCGCTTCCACCTCCACAAGAACAGTAGCTTTTTCCTGATAAGAAAGATCACCAGGAGCAACGGTAAACCGAAGCGTGACAGTTCCCGACGCCGCCGTCCGAACCAAAGCTCGCGGCAACTCTTCGCCTGCACCCGTAGGCGGGGGCGTTTCACCACACCCTCCAAGCTGCGAAATCACCAGCGCACCCACCGCGCAAAACACGATCACCCTCAGAGAATGTAATCTGAAAGCACCCACTACCGTCTCCGCTCCCGTTTCCGAAAATACGAAACCAGCGGCTCCACATAAGACCGATCCGTACGAACGTCGATCGTCTCCGTATCCATCTTCCGAAACATCTGATCGCGAGCATCGCCTCGCGCCCGAGCATCGGCGGCATATCGATGACGAACCCGCCGACTCGACGTATCAACAAGTCGAGCCTCACCAGTCTCAGAGTCCTCAAGCTCTACAAACCCAACTCGCGGAAGCTCCCACTCGCGCGGATCACTTACAACAATAGGGATGAGGTCATGTCGCCGCCGCGCAATCCGAAGAGCAGCCTCATAATCACGAGCGAGAAAATCACTAACCAAAAAACAGACAGATTTACGAATCGTCACTCGGTTAAGAAAGTTTAGTGCCTCCGCGATGTCCGTCCCATGTCCTTCAGGCGTATGATACAAAAGCTCGCGAATAATCCGCAGCACATGGTGCGTACCCTTCTTCGCGGGCACATATTTCTCAATCCGATCGGTAAACAGGATCAACCCAACCTTGTCGTTGCTCTTAATGGCCGAAAACGCCAGCACCGCACAGAGCTCAGCCGCCAGATCCAACTTAAACTGCTCAACGCTTCCAAAAAGTCCCGACCGACTAGCGTCCACCACCAGCATCACCGTAAGCTCACGCTCCTCGCGAAATTTCTTGATAAACGGCTCGCCGTATCGCGCAGAAACATTCCAGTCGATCAGACGAACATCGTCCCCGATCTGATAAGGGCAAACTTCCTCAAACTCCATACCCCGACCACGAAACGCAGAATGATACTGACCCGCAAGCACGTCATTCACCATGCGCGAAGTCCGTATCTGAATCTGCCGAACCTTTTTCAGTAATTCCTTAGGTATCATAGTGAGTGGGGGGGGTTACGGGACCGCGATATGATCCAGCACAGCCTTAACAACATCCTCCGAAGTCTTTTCCTCCGCCTCAGCTTCGTAAGTAACAATCACCCGATGACGGAGTATGTCCGGAGCAACCGTCTTAACGTCCTGCGGCGTAACAAAACCGCGCCCCGCCAAAAACGCACAAGCCTTAGCTCCAATGGTTAGGGCAAGCGTCGCCCGCGGCGAAGCCCCAAACGCAATCCAGTCAGCGATCTCAATCCCGTATTCCTTAGGCTCACGCGTCGCAAGCACCAGATCAACGATGTAGTCCTTGATCTTGTCATCGATGTAAATCTCATCCACAACATCGCGAGCCACAATAATCTCCGAAGGAGAGATAACCGCCTCGATCTCCATCAACGGCTTGGTAGACGCCATCCGATCAAGAATCTGTCGCTCTTCAACCTTCGACGGATAATCAACAAGAAGTTTCATCATAAACCGATCGACCTGCGCCTCGGGCAGGGGGTACGTTCCCTCCTGTTCGATCGGGTTCTGCGTCGCCAGCACCAGGAAAGGTTCTTCCAAAGGAAAAGTCTCTCTCCCGATCGTCACCTGCCGCTCCTGCATCGCTTCTAGAAG
>JAJDDZ010000376.1 GCA_029260025.1 Phycisphaerae bacterium
ACCTTCGTAAGTCCATCAGTCACCTTGTCGAATGGGGGATAATCGGGTTCGGGCATCTTCGCTCCCTCAGCTCCGGCTGCAGGCGTAGGTGACTCCGGGCTTCCGTTGGGTCCCGCGTAAAGCGCGGTCGGCGAACCGGTCGCCATACACAAAATGATTATCAAACTTCGCATTTCTTTCTCCTTTAACTAAGGGCGTGCCACGTTTTGCGGTAGCTACATCGCAGGTAGTTTCAACCCGAGTGAATCCGCAGATTCCTGAAACGATTAACGCGTGTTCTCGCTGGTCCTAAGCGGGGGACCGGGCAGATTTCAACCCTGGCCTCCCGCCGCCGAAGCAACGATCCGAGGGCGCGCCTGCGGTCACAGCCTAGCGCACTTACCCTATCAGAGAATCGGTGTTTGTGGACGTCAACAGTTGTGGACACTTGTATGTTCTTGGTCTGACGTGCTGCAACGCCAAGCTGTGATCCTCAACGGGTGTTGAACGGCGGCGGGCAACCGTCCACGGTCTAATCGTATGGTTTTGTCGTTAGAGCACCAACGAAAACGAGACCTTCCTTGTCTTGTTCTCCGATGATCCATACGTCGCACAGCGCGCGAGACCGATCCTGGAACACGGGATATGCCCAACTCATGCTCGCTCAATCCAAGGCGTGACACAACGAGATCGCCATGACTCTTCGTGGTAGACGTAGCAAGCACTGACTCCGACAAGGGACGTCGCACCGAGGACCAGCCATCCAAAAACAAAGTCAATTCGAGAGTCGCTTTCATGGACGGGGTGATCGCGAATGGTTTGTGCAGCCATCGACGCAAGAAAGGGAGAAAGCATACCGATCAGGAGTGAGCTAACCGGGCTGGGTGGGGGGTGAGCTTGTTCGGAGTTGGTTGTCAGTCGAGAATCGATACAGTGCTCGTAACGTAGCGATGATAGGCTGGCGTTTGTACGGTCATCGGTCTCTCCGTCGATGTGAACTCCAGCCCGCGAGGAATTTGAGGGCTTCAGTCACCTTGGATTGAATCTCAGCCAGGGTGGCGCTTAGTCCTTCAAGTTCTTCGAGACGGCAGCTAGTTTTTCTCGCTGAAAGGTCAGACTCTTGAGTCGCCTATCGACGTAAGGGCGGTTGGTTTCGGTGATTTTGTCGAGCAAGCCGTCGATTGTAGAGGCGATTTGTTCTCGTTCCGATTCGGCGTGCTTTCGGGCGCCGCCGATGTCCTCACATTCTGATCCGATTTGCTTTGTCACTTCAGTAGTGAGTTTGTCTCTTCCGCCTTCTGCGAGATTTTGATTTCTGCCTACAGGCCTTCAAAAAATGCAGCTACGTCGTCCAGGTCAACGCGGGTGTCCGCGTTTAGGTCAGCCTGAGCGCACCTGAATGTGATGGGGTCGGTCGGGCCTCCAAGGCACGCAAGGAATCCCGCCGTATCATCTACGTCCACGAATCCGTCGCCGTTCACATCGCCCGGGAGTGGGCAGCGGTTTCCGCAAGACTGCCCAAGCTGGGTGCACAATCCGTCGAGTTCGGCGCATCCTTGGCGTTTAAGGCACGACTGCGGCGCAAGGTTCTCGCAGGATCCGTTGGGTAAGTTACATCCTGCGCAGGTATCCGTCGCGCCGTCGATTCCCATTGCGCAGTCGCTCGTGGATGCTCTGCAGTCCAACTCGAACGTGTAAACGTGACCGGCGTCGCGCCCGGGACTATCTGCCAGTACGGTTGCGACAAGTGCCACGTTGTCGGAAACCGATACGGCTGTCCCCATTTCGTCTTCGAACCAACCATAAGGGGAACAGGCGACGAGCTTTGTTTCTTCGAGCCACTCGGTACCGTCATTGGCAAACAGGTAGGCTGCTCCGCGGTCCGTGATTCCTGATGCATCATCCCAAAGGGGGGCGCCGATGATTATGAGGTGGTCGTTCACTGCGACGCTGGTCCCGAACCTGTCTCCTCCCATGCTGTCGCCTCCGACAAGCTTCTGCTCAAGAGGCCAAGTTGAGCCGCTTGAAATGAACGTATAAACAGCCCCCGCGTCGGTCCCATTCGAGTCATGTCGTGGTGCGCCGCAGACGAGCTTTGAAGCGTTGAGTGCGACCACGCGTCCAAACGAGTCACCAGGTTTCAAATCGTTGGGACGGAGCTCTTCGGTGAGATCCCAAGCTTCCGCCTGGCGATCAAACATGTAGACCGCGCCGACTTCCTCACCGTAGGCGCCTACGGCTATCGAATTCCCAGAGACGGCTACTGATGCACCGAAGAAATCAAACGCCATGGGATTCGGGGCTGTCAACGCGGCCGATGGCTGCCATCGCGCGCCGTCGAACTCGTAAACAAACGCCGCGCCAGCGAAGTTGTCGGCACCGTACGCGCCGACGACGAGCGTGTTTCCGGATATGGCGACTGAAAAACCGAAGAAGGGTGCCGTTGTTTGAGGGGTAAGTTTTTGGGTCTCGGTCCACACGTCTCCGTCGCGATGGAAGAGATACGCCGACCCGGCGCCGTCTGCACCGACCAGACCCCAGTATCCATCGATCGCTACAGAACTTCCAAACGTATCCCCCGGCTCCCCGTCCGAAGCCGTTAATTTTTTCTGATCGCCCCAGGCGCCGTTGGTCGCGTTGATCGCATATACGGCGCCCTTATCCGTAAAGTCTGGATGTCCTGGCGCGCCAATTAACGCATGGTCCATGTCAACGGCCAAGCTGGATCCAAGCTTGTCTTGCGAACCGCCGTCGCTCGCGCGGTGCTGCACCTGCGAGGTGACAACGCACTGTGAAAATAAATCCGGGTGTGGCACCAGCCCGATCGCCAAAACGAACATGGCAACCCATTTTAACGTTGAGCGCCTGCAAGTTGCCGATGTGTCATTCGCTATTTTTCTTCGTTTGTTCAGTTTGCCCATTCTAGTTCCGTTGTGGTGCTGGCAGGTTACCAGGTTGATCCTAGACCGGTGGAGGTCCCAAGCTTTAATTCATCCCAGTTTGCCGGTTGCCCCCACTCGCCATTGTTGGCGAGACTCGTAGTTCGATCAAGTACCGAAGCCAATTTTTCCAAGCCAAGGGGCTGGTGGTCGCCATTCACGCTCTTTCAAGCTCGACTTGGATTCTTGGGGGGCACGTCAAGGTGAGTAGCTAGGCGATTACGGCATCGAGAGTAACGGGTTCTGTTCGCTGGCGACTTTGAATTCGATCTCGGCTTTGAAGGGCAGTATGGACTTGTCGCGTGCGCGAAGATCGCTCTTGATTGTCCTTAGGCGCTCGAGATCCGTGTCGCCGGGCCACGAGACTTGGTGAACGGCCTAGATGTCACGGCAACAGTCGATGCTGTCCAAGCCGAAGCGTCCCCGATTCAACCTCTTTCTGGCTGTCGGTAACGAGAACTCGCCTACCGGTATGTTTCGCGAGATTTCAGTTTGAGGGGAGAACAAATGTAACTCCAGAGGATCTGAACAGCCGATACGCCATCATGGATCCGACTACGCTGGAGAGGGAAGTCCGTGAGCGACGTCTTTGGTACAACGATATTGAGGTCACGGGCGGCGTGCGAACGCGCTTCCCCGAGGACTATGAGGCCAATGCGGTTCTTTGCGCTATCGATCGACGTAACCGCGCAGCGTTTGCTTGGCTTGATGATCGACTTCCCGCTAACCTGACTGGCAAGAGCGTTCTTGACGTTGGGTGCTGCGACGGGGCTTTTTCTTTTTGGGCAGCGCGGCGTGGAGCGGATCGGGTGCTTGGGATTGAGCGCTGTACACCGGCGTTTGAGCAGGCCGAATTCTTGCGAGGCGTGATCGCTCCGGGGCAAACGAAATTCCTCAATGGAAGGATCGAAAACCACTGCCCTGATACTCCGTATGATTACATAATCTGCGCGAGTCTCCTCTATCACCTCGTCGATCCGCTCGGGACATTGCATCGACTGCGACGCGTGTGCCAAGAAGGTTTGATTCTTAATGCAGCCATCGACCTCCCCGCGGGTAATGGTGAGCCGATGTCTCGATTGGATCGGTACGCAACTGGCGCGCACGGATTATGGTCATTCAACGCGTCTATGGTCGACCAACTATTATCGACGGCTGGTTTTGAGGTCGTTGAGCGCGAGCTGCTTGAGGACGGACGCGACTACCAGGTGATGTGCGTGCCGAGCAAAGCAGCGGCGCATCACGTTTTTGCTGATAGGCTCGCTGAGCACTTCATACTCGATAAGCTGGCGCGGCGCGTCACTGTTCGTCGGGCTTGGCGAAAACTGTCACAGGATGCGACTGGTCCGGTTGCGATCTTCGGGGCGGGGACGCACACTCCTTGGCTTCTTGAGCAAGTCGCGGACATTTGCGAAGTTCACGTCGCGTGTGTTCTCGATGATCGCCCGTTGACCAAGACTGTCTGCATGCTTCCGGTTCGCCTACCAGATGCGCTTGACCCTACGGAGGTTTCGGCGATCGTCCTTTCTTCGTGGGGGCAGGAAGCTGCGCTCCGCAAACGGGCGGAAGAGGTGTTCGGTGCCCAGATCCCCATCGTTTCGCTCTACTAGGCTCGTTTTCTACTCAGATCCCATAGCACCCTCTGAATTAAGGGGGTCGTTTTGGGACAACCCTTTAGTATAACAAATAGATCAACCGAAGTGAATCACCCCTCAGTCGCGATATGAAGTAAAACTTTTTCCTCTGCTTGGCTGATTTGCAGAAATTAGCGCTTGTAATCGCAATATGAATTCCATTATAATCGGGATGGACTTTCGCTATTGCAACGTTCCAACGCTTATTCCCCAAACCCGCACTGGGTGGCGTCGTGGAAAGATTATTTGGCTGACCCCAAGAGCCGAATTATTGAGTTCTTCGATTCGTATGCTTGGTTTCGCCCGAGTGGTTGCACGCGACTGATGTATTCCCGCACGGAAACATTTTTGGCTCGTATGGAGGTGCACGAATGATGATGGTCAAGATGGGTCGATCGCGTGTTTTTGCGGCGGCGGTGGTACTCGGTTCGGTGGTCCTGGGGATCAATGCAGATATCGAGGGGGCGTCACGCAAGGTTCTTTCTGATTCTCGGACATCCGTTAAGGTTTTGAAGGTCCATACGGAGACTGTGGCGCCAACTAGTGTGATTCCGTCTTCGAGTTCAAAGCTCTCGCTTGCGGCGTGGATGCAACGCCAAAACAAAGTTCCAAGTGGTGGCTATCCAATAATGGAGCCCCAGTTCGTTAACCCCTATGACGACGAGCCAAGTCGGCTTCGTCGTGAGGGCTTGCTCGAGGGCGCGGTTCCGCTTCCGTTAGGATTCGGGACTCTTGCGTCTGGTCACACG
>JAJDDZ010000377.1 GCA_029260025.1 Phycisphaerae bacterium
ATCGTCTTGCCAAACATGTGCTGGGCTCCTTTGTCCGCGTGTATGATCGAGGCAGGATTGTGACCGACAAGAGCGAATCGTTCAAGGAAAATGAACGAAAGCTGTAACAACAACGAAACAGGAAAGGTAAACCGACAAACCCGACCGAAACTCGCCTGAAGACCCCAATCACTTGAGTGTTCTGAAATAGTCAACCGTCTTGGTCAACCCTTCGACAAAGCCCACCCTAGCAGACCACCCAAGTCGCGACACCGCACGCGAAGTATCCGGTTTGCGGCGAACAGGGTCGTCGGATGGTAAGGGACGCTTTTCGACATCGAGCTTCGTGCCCACGATCTCAGCCAAACACGACACAACCTCGTTCATCGAGCGCTCGTCGCTGCTTCCGACATTGATCGGCTCATGGGCGTCATCGGATTCGTACTTCATCAATCGAACAAACGCATCGACCATGTCATCTACAAAACAAAAACTCCGCGTCTGCGAGCCGTCGCCGTAGACGGTTAATTTTTCCCCGCCGAGCGCCTGCACGACAAAATTGGAAACAACCCGACCGTCACCAGTCGCCATCCGTGGCCCATAGGTATTGAATATCCTGACAATGCGCGTATCCACTCCGTTTTGGCGATGGTAGTCCATCATCAAAGTCTCAGCGACACGCTTCCCCTCGTCATAACAACTTCGCAGACCGATCGGATTGACATTGCCCCAATATGATTCCGTCTGAGGGTGTTCAAGCGGATCGCCGTACACCTCGCTCGTCGAGGCCTGCATGATTCGTGCGCCAATGCGCTTCGCAAGACCGAGCATGTTCAACGCGCCCATCACGGAAGTCTTGACCGTCTTGACGGGGTTGTATTGATAGTGGACGGGCGACGCGGGACACGCAAGGTTGAAGATCCAATCAACTTCCAACTTGATCGGATCGACGATGTCGTGCTGAATGAAAGTAAAATCCGATCGCGGAAGCAAGTGGGCGATGTTTTGCTTGGACCCGGTATATAGATTATCCAGGGCGACAACTTCATGCCCTTCGGCGATCAGTCGATCACATAAGTGACTTCCCAAAAAGCCCGCACCACCTGTCACCAATGATCGCATGCAATAAAACCCCTGCTAAAGGTACCCGCAATTACACTCTAGGCGTTCGCCTGCGCGCTAGATTCTTTCGCCACGTCGGCTGGGATCGTCGTTCCGAAAAACTCGTGGATGACACCGGCCACGTACCCTAAATCGTCATCGGCAAGCATCGGGTGGCACGGTAGCGAAACGACCCGTTCGCACAAACAGTCCGTCACAGGAAGCGAACCACCGCCTCCCTTACCCGTGAAACAGGGCTGACGATGAAGACCCAGCGGATAATAAACGCCAGCACCAACGCCTCGCTCCCGCAGAAAACCGACTAAGTCATCCCGCCGATTGCAAGTGATCGTGTACTGATGATAAACGTGCTTGCAGTCATCGCGAACAAAGGGCGTCGTCACGGGCGATCCCGCCAGCAATCGATCATAGCGAATCGCGTTTTTCCGGCGCCGATCCGTGAACTCCGAAAGCTTCGCGAGTTTCACCTTCAAAATCGCAGCCTTCATCGTGTCAAGCCGAAAATTACCCCCGACATGCTCGTGGAAATAGCGATCCGACTGTCCATGGCGACACAACTGGCGTGCGAACGCGCCGAGCTTCTCGTCGTTGGTCGTGATCAATCCGCCTTCGCCAAACCCGCCGAGATTCTTGGTCGGGTAAAACGAAAAACACGCCACATCGCCAAGCGAACCGGCAGGGTCTCCGCGATAAGTCGCGTCGATCGCCTGACACGCATCTTCGATCAACGGAATCTCTCGGTCTGCGACGACTTCGCGCACGGCGTCCATGTCGGCACACTGACCGAACAAGTGAACCACAATAATAGCCCGCGTTCGATCAGAAATCGCACTCGCAAGACACGCCGGGTCAAGGTTGAACGTCTTCTCATCAACGTCGACAAAAACCGGAGTCGCACCCAGGCGAGCAACCACACCGCCGGTCGCGAAAAACGTAAACGAAGGAAGAACCACCTCGTCGCCATGACCAATACCGAGCGCCATGAGCGCACATAGCAACGCGTCGGTCCCGCTGCTCACTGCCACAGCATCACGCACGCCAATCCGCGAACGCATCTCCCCCTCGAAGTCCGCGATCTCCGGTCCGCCGATGAAGTATTGACTCTCCAGAACACGATCGACGGCCTCACGAACATCATCGCGAAACAGATCGTACTCCGCCTTCAGGTCTAGCATATTGATCGAACGCATCGGTCACCTCACACGGGCGGCATCGCCCAAGCAACATGATACGCTCGGTATCGAATTGAGACAACGCGTTATTTCGCTGGCAATGAAGGCGTATCGGCACCCTCTTGATAGTCATAGAACGTGCGCAACTGCTCGCGGAAATAACCACCGCGGGTCACCCGAGCGGCATTCAGCACAGCTCCAAATAGATGGGCATCGATATCGCAAAGCACACCAAAAGCCCGCCGGGCCACACCGCGCGAACTACGGTTCGCCCGAACCACAAGAATGGCGCCATCGACAGAACTAGCCACCACCGAAGCGTCGCTCGCAAGAAGAACTGGGGGCGTATCGAAGATGATCTGGTCGTATTGACTTGACGCCTCTTTCAAAAACGTTGGCCAATGCGATCCGGTGAAGAGGTCAACAGGATTGGGGGGCTTGGGACCAGAACCCAACAGGTCCAACAGCACGTTGTCGGTCTTGGAGACGCAAGAAGCAAGTGACCCATCGCCGATCAAAATATTGCTGAGCCCATTCGACCCGGTCTGCGAGAAGATCTCATTAACGCGCGGTCGACGCAAATTGGCATCGACAAGTAGAACCCGGCGACCACCTTGGGCAAGGGTCATCGCGAGGTTGCACGCAACGGTCGTCGTCCCATCTTCAGGACGAGGACTTGTCAGCATAATCGTTCGCTGACGATCCGGCGGCGAGCTAAGTTGAAGACTCGTGCGAATCTGTCGAAACGCCTCAGCAACCATCGATTGCGGCGCGTCTCGAACGGCTGTCTCAACTTGCCCGATGGGAACCTCCTCGTCGTCCGTGTCGGGAATCGCCCCGAGGATCCCGATGTCCATATGTCGAACGATGTCCTGACCGGTTCGCACCGACTTGTCTAGCAACTCAACACACAAGCCAAGCCCAACAGCCATCGCAAATGCGAATACAATTCCAACCGGTAGAAGGTAGACGTTTGGCGAGTTGCGTTCCAATGGTTCGATCGCGCTTTGGGCGATATTAACATTAATGGCTGTCTGCTGCGCCTTGACCCTCGCCAACCCGCGAACGTATTCTTCGAGCGTTAGCTTGTATTCTTCTGTCCGGTTTATTTCTCGAGCAAGATCGCTGTAGTCAAACAAAAGACGATCTTGGTCTTGCTGCTGTGCCTCAGCCCTTCGTAGATTTTCTTCTGCCAAAAAGAGCGCATGCTGAGTATTCGCGTAGGCAGTGTTGGCGGCCTCACGAATGTCCGACCGCCGCTCGCCCCATTTCTCGAAACGCATCTCTTCGATTTTCTGCTCCGTCGCATCGATCTGTGCATCCAGCTGACGAAGAACCGAGTGGGTCTCACCAAAAACCTTCGAATCCGCGGCACGCTGTTGGCGAAGGAGAAAGTCTGCGCGTGCAAGCTCCGCTACCTGCGGATCTTGCTCGACAACGGCACGATCCTCAGCCGTAATGGGCACGCCGGACGGATCATTATAGATACTGCGATATTGATCCAGCTGCGAAAGCTCTAGACGCAATTGTGCGACTTGGTCGCCGTATTTCTCGACGTCCAGAGATGTAATGTTGCTTGTGCTTCGCAGCGCACCGGGGGGCATTCGTTGGGCGATCGCCTTGAGACGCTCACGTTTCGACGAGATGTCACGTCTAAGATCGTCGAGCTCTTGTCGCCCCGCGTCGAGCGGTCCCGATGTATAATCCTCAGCCGTGCGCTGTTTGACGGCGAAATACCACTGGTTTACGACCTCGTTGACGATGACATGAGGATCTTTTTTCCCTCGACATTCGATCGCCACACGCAAGAAATTGGTTCCGCGGACTGGCGCGGATGACAAATCTTCATCTAGCTCTAAGAGCGGCTTCCACCCATTGGCAAGAATCCGAGCGAACCAATTCGTCTCGCGAACGGTATTCACTTTCAAAGCCTCGCCAAGAATGCTCGGACTCTTCATCAATAACGCCTGTGTCCGTACAAAACGCTCGTGCTCGTCCTGCTGCAGTCGTTGCTGATCCAGCGAGAGTTCGGTCGCGGGAATGTTGGAAATCAACTCGATGAGCGCCTCGCCGAGGTAACCCGGAAAATAGACCCACCAAATAGCGAAAGAACCGACCCAGATCAAGTTGAACAACAGCGCCGAGACGACAATCATCACCAGGCGGCGGCGAAGCATCGAAAAAACATCGCCGACCGTAGGACCACCACCGCCCTCTTCAGAACCGAGGCCGCGTCCCATGCGAGGGAGTTGAAGCTGATCGTCGAAACTACCTTCTGCAGTCGTCATCGCTAGTTCGACCCCTCGTTTGTAACTTGACCTGCGCCCCCAGGTTCTTCGGGAACCTCGACCAACAGATTGTTCAAAATGTATCCAAGCAGCCAAAAGATCCCGAGCGCCAAAGCAAGCATCGCAATGCCGAGTAGCTGATGCGGCGTTCCTTGCGCAAGGTCCGCCCGACCGCCTACCGTTGCGAGCCCCGTCAGCGTTACACGTATCGTGTTGCAGAATACCGCGATCGGAATACAGCACGCTATCATCACAAGTCGCTGCCACATAGGCCTATCGCCCAAATAGGACATCGCCAGCCCGATCGTGAAAAACGACATCAACAATCGCATTCCGCTGCACGCTTGCTCTACGTTGAGCTGACCTGTTCGACCATCCGGCGTAAGGTAGTCAATGACGAGGGCCTGCGCCTGCGTATGAAGTCCCGACATCAACATCGGCATCAGCGTTGAGGCTGCCAGCGCCGACCACTCGCGCAGCGGACGCGACGCCTCAACATACACCCGGTGGGGCAATGGAATCGCAAGTAGAAGAAACAAAATCGGAAACCACGCAACGCGCATCACCGACCACCCACCCAGAAGCAGCGTCAGTCCAAAAATACTCACAACGATCGACACGCCTTGCGGGTAACCCATCGGAATCACCCACGCAAACGCAAAATACATCGCCAAACCTAGCGTGAGAACAACCGCACCAAAGTAGCTCGGTCTCGCAGGACCGACGGGCAAATCCTCGCGCCGCATGTAAAGAAAATACAGGCTAAACACGGGAATCAAAAAACCATGCGACCAGTTTCCGTCGTTGATCCATCGCGCGACAAGCAAACCGCGAATCGGTGCCCAGTAGACAGCGACAAAGAGCGCAGCAACTATCGCAATCTGAATGCGCGCACGCGAAGAGATAATTTCATCCCATCCGCGTTTTCTTGAAGCAGTCGTCATTAAAGCGGCGCTCAACGGAATCCCCCTTTAAGGTACGAGCAGACTCTGCAATAGGTTTGGTTGATTGCTCGGATTCGCCTTAACCGCAAACGAGTCAACGTCAGCAAAGTTGCGTGCGTAGGTGAACCCGTAACCGACCGTCGATGTCGGGTTCGGAAGAGTCAAACTACGAATACGCTGCAAGAACGGAGCGAATGGATGGGTTCCAACATTAACGATGTCGCCGCGCCGAATGATGAAATCTTCGTCCAACCCTGCAAAAATTCGATCTAAGTTGACTTGAACCATCTGCTCACTCGCACCGATGCGACGATAAACCGTGCAACGGTCAGGCCAAGCAAGACCCGAAAGTCCCCCCGCACCGGCAATGGCAGACTTGAGCGTCACCTCTTCAGAGTTGAAGGCGAAAGGACCCACGCGATTCACTTGACCCATCACGTAGTAAACGCCAATCTCGCCCTGCACAATACGAATCACATCGCCCGCTCGAATGACGACATTGACCGAAGTATCACCCGAGCGAAGTCGGTCAGCGGGAACCACGATCACGCGCTGCGAGCTATCGCCCGCCAGACGCGACCAGTTCGTCGCCGGCATGACCGTCCCATGTTGTGGAATCATATCGCCCGCAGCCATCGTCTCTGTCGTGCCCTGATACAAAGGGTTACGAACAAATCCGCCGTCAACAAAAACGTAAGGATCGACCGCC
>JAJDDZ010000378.1 GCA_029260025.1 Phycisphaerae bacterium
CCGTTTAATGCTCGCGAGACGATTTATGATCTCTTTGAGGACATTTGCGGTGCTCGTTTTACCACGAGCTACACGCGGGTCGGCGGGTTAATGCACGATATTACGCCCGGTTGGGCTGGTCGAGTTAAAGAATTCTGCAAAGGAGAATTGCAAAAAGCGATCCACGATATTGAGACGCTCTTGACGCGCAACCGGATCTTCGTTGAGAGGACCAAGGGGATTGGATGTCTCAATACTGCGGATGCGATCAACTGGGGTTGGACGGGACCGATGGCCCGAGCTTCTGGGGTTCGTCGCGACCTTCGCAAGGACGAGCCCTATCTTTGTTACGCTGATAACTGGGACGGGAACGGTAGCTCTGCGGTAGATTTCAAGGTTCCGCTCAGTAACGATGGCGACGCTTATGCTCGGTACCTTGTTCGACTGGCTGAGTTGCAGGAGTCGGCGAAAATTGTTTTGCAACTTGTCGACAATATTCCGGAGGGGCCTGTTGATGTTCTTCCGGGTGAGAAGACAACGCTTCCGAATAAGAACGAAATCTATTTTAGTATCGAAGGGTTGATTCACCACTTCGAGCAGGTCATGACGAATCGTGGATTCTCGCCGCCGATCGGTGAGTGTTATGGGGCGACGGAAACTGCCAATGGCGAGCTTGGGTTTTATCTCGTGAGCGATGGTGGGAATACGCCCTACCGGGCGCGATGTCGTCCGCCTTGTTTTGTGAATTATCAAGTGTTCCCTAAACTTGTTGAAGGTCACCAGGTTAGTGATGTGATTGCGGTACTTAGCGGAATGAACATCATCGCTGCAGAGCTTGACCGCTAAGGCGAAGGGGACGGACTCGAAACGATGTCTTGGATAACTGTTAATCGTAATGAACCGGCGATCGACCCGAACGCTCCACCGATTCTATCGGCGGCACTTTGCGAGAAGATCCGGTCGCTCTTCCCTCGTTATGACACGAAACGTGCGGTCTTGCTGCCTGCGCTGCACATGGTGCAGGACGGACTTGGGCACATTCCCTGGCAAGCGATGAAGGAAATCGCGGACATTCTTGAGATTCATCCGTCCGACGTTATCGACACGATTTCGTTTTACACGCACTTTTGGACGCACCCTAAGGGCATGAAAGTGATTACCGCTTGTCGAAGCGTTAGCTGTGAGACAATGGGCGGCGTGGCGGTTCTTTTGGAACTTAAAAAACAGCTAGGTATTGGCGAGCACGAAACGACTCCGGACGGACGGTTTAGCCTCGTTACCGAGGAGTGTCTTGCTGGATGTGATCACGCACCGTGCTTGTTGATTAACGAAAAGCTGCATCGGTGCGTCAAAGTCGAGGATGTCGGTCGGATTTTGGCTGACGACAACAACGATAGAATTAGTCAGAAGCGGAGCGATTTGTTTGACGCTCCTGCTGGTGATTCGAAATCAAAGGATGTTTCCGGACTCGAATCAACCTCGGACGTGGCGGAGATGAAGGCGTCTGAGTGATGGTCAATCCGAGCTAACGCATTGGGTTAAGGAATAGAGTCTTATTTATGGCAGCGTTTGAACCAGTCCTACTTCGTAACCGGGGCGTCGAGCAATCGACGACGCTGAAGGTCTATGAATCTCGAGGTGGGTATCAGGGTGTGCGCAAGGCTCTGAAACAAACGCCCGACGAGGTGGTCGAAGAAGTTAAGAATGCTAACCTTCGGGGGCGCGGTGGGGCTGGTTTCCCCGCTGGCGTTAAGTGGAGCTTTCTTCCCAAAGACCGAACTCGAACGCTTCTATGCGTGAACGCGGACGAATCTGAACCGCCGACGTTTTGCAATCGCATCTTGATGGAAACTGATCCTCATCAACTGATCGAGGGAACGATCATCGCGGGATTCGCAACGCAATCGCAGACTGCCTACATCTATCTTCGGGTTGAGTTCCACGAGCAGTTTCATATCGTGCAAAAGGCCGTCGAAGAGGCGTACGCTGCTGGTTACCTCGGTAAGAAAATTTTCGGAAGCGAGTACTCGCTGGATATTTATGTTCATCGCGGGGCTGGTGCTTACGTTTGCGGCGAGGAGACGGGTCTGATCGAATCGCTGGAGGGTAAGCGCGGTTGGCCTCGCATTAAACCACCCTTTCCCGCGGTTGAAGGACTGTTTGGCCAGCCAACGGTCGTCAATAACGTCGAAACGCTTTCCTGCTTGCCACATATTCTTGAACGCGGAGCGGAGTGGTTCACTTCGATTGGTCCGGATCATAGCGCCGGTCCGAAGCTTTTTTGTGTGAGCGGGCCGGTTAAGAATCCCGGGTGCTATGAAGGACCCATGACGATCTCGGTTCGAGATTTGATCGAGCGCAACGACTTGGGCGGCGGGATGCGCGACGGGAAGAAGGTTAAATGCGTTCTACCCGGCGGCGTATCGATGGGCGCTCTCAGCGTTGACGAACTCGACATGAAACTCGACTTTGCTGACCCGCGAAACTACGGATTGCTGGGACTTGGGACGGCGGCGGCAGTTGTGATTGACGAGTCTGTTGATATGCGGATGGTCTTACAAAATCTGGCACGGTTTTATGGTACGGAAAGCTGCGGTCAGTGCACGCAGTGTCGTGAGGGAACGTCTTGGATGTACAAGATCGCGACGCGGATTGCCTCTGGGGCTGGACGAATCTCTGATCTCGATCTCCTGCTTGAAACCGCGCGGAATATGGGAATGATGCCTGGGTATAGTATTTGCGGGTTGCCGGATGGTGCGACGTATCCGATCGAAACGATAATAAAGAAATTTCGCCCCGAACTAGAGGCGTCTATCAACGCGCAGGCACCGGGAAAAGCGGAGGCGCTATTCACGGTGCTGAACTAGCACGGGTTGGGTAGTTAAGACTATGGCGAAAATCATCATAGACGGACAAGAAGTTGAATGCCGAGACAATATCCCGGTGCTCCAGGCTGCGGTTGACGCGGGGTGGGATGTACCTCATTACTGCTACCACCCTGGTCTTAGTATCGCTGCGTCCTGTCGACTTTGCCTGATGGAAATGAAGATGCCCCACCCGCAGACCAAAGAGATGGGGTGGGCACCGAAATTGATGCCGTCGTGTCAGACGCCGGCCCGCGAGGGGATGGAAGTTCGCTTCGCAACTGAGAAGGTTCAACAAAACCAGAAGAATTGTATGGAGTTCTTCTTGCTGAACCATCCATTGGATTGTCCGGTTTGTGACCAAGCTGGCGAATGTCATCTGCAAGACTATAGCTACAAATTTGGCGATCCCGAATCGCGGATGGTCGATCAGAAGCTCAAGAATCCAAAGAAAGATATTGGTCCAAATACGCTACTCTATTCCGATCGCTGCGTAATGTGTACACGATGCGTTCGGTTTACTGACGAGGTCTCGGGTACGCATGAGCTTGGGTTGGTCAATCGGGGAAGCCGTCTAGAAATTGACGTGTTCCCTGGTCTTCCGCTTGATAATCCAATGCAGGGTAACGTCGTTGACATCTGCCCTGTTGGCTGCTTGCTTGACAAAGACTTCTTGTTCCAGCGGCGCGTGTGGGAACTCTCGACGGCCTCGTCTATATGCCCTGGTTGTGCGACGGGGTGCGCGATTCGGGTTGACCATGCCGACGACAAGGTTTATCGGTTAAAACCTCGATACAACCCGGGCATTAACGACTGGTGGATGTGCGACGAGGGTCGATACGGATTCAAGTATATTGAAGATTCCAAACGGGTGACGTCGCCCATCGTTCGGCGCGGTCTTGATGCGACGAGTCCCGAATGGGCGGACATCCCCGAGATTGTTCAGTTTCGTTTTGAACAGCACGTTCGCGAAAACGGCGGGGAAAAACTCGCGGCAGTTCTTTCTCCGTTTATGTCTTGCGAAGAGGGCTGGTTGCTGATTGAATTCATGCGCGAGACTGCTCCTGAATGCACGCTAGTCATGGGGCCTGTCCCGATGGAAGGCGACGATCAGAGCTTTCCTGTTGGGGCGACGGGCGATAAGGTGAAGTTCACGATTCTCAATGAAAAGTGTCCGAACCGACGGGGGGTTGAGATGCTTCTCGAAGCGGCTGGCGGAAACCAGTGTTCTTTCGACGAGTTTGTTGAAAAAGCAGGCGGCGGATCGTTTACCGCTGCTTGGATCGTCGGCGGGTACCCGAAGGAGTGGGTATCGAAAGAGCTTAACAAGGCTACCGGGAAGATTGATCTTCTCGTAGTGCAAGACCTCTTGCAGAACTCGTTGATGACGTCTGCGGCGTTTGTATTTCCGGCGTGCTCTTGGGCTGAGCGCGAGGGAAGCTTTGTGAATGCCGGCGGTCAGATTCAACCGTTCGATTGGGCGACGAATCCGCCGGAGGGCGGTCGCCGGGATGGTCAGTACCTTTACGAAATCGCCGGATACGCTGGACTCTATAACGGCGAGCGCGTCCGGAAGCTTATGGCTGCGAAGATTCCGGCATTCAAAGAAATCCATGAACCACCGGTAAGACCGGTCCATGCACACTAACCCATGATCGACGCACTACTCAAATTTGTGATTAGTCAGCTCGGCGTGAGCATCGTCCTCGCAGCTTCTGTCATCGGCGCAATGCTAGGCGCCGCCGCTTACTCGATTTACTTCGAGCGCAAGATCGCCGCGTGGATTCAGGATCGACATGGTCCTAACCGCGTTGGTCCATTTGGATTGTTTCAGCTCATCGCCGACGGTGTGAAGTTCGTATTCAAAGAAGATGTCGTCCCGGGGCATGTTGATAAGGTTCTCTTTATCGCCGCCCCTGCGATTATGGTCGTTGTGGCTCTTGTCGGTTTCGCAGCCATCCCTTGGGGCGGCCAGCTTCAACTCGGCGACCACCTCGTCAACATTCAAGTTGCGAATCCTAACATTGGTCTTCTCTATATTCTCGGAGTCTCATCGCTTGCGGTGTACGGGGTCGTTCTGGGCGGGTGGGCGAGCAATAGTAAGTATTCATTCTTTGGCGGAATTCGTGCGACTGCTCAAATGCTCAGTTACGAGATTCCGCTTGGCGTTTGCATACTGGTTGTCGTCTTGACGATGGGTACGCTTCGCCTGGAAGACATCACGCTTGCTCTGGCTGGGTTTTGGGCGGGGGGCTGGGTTCCGCAGTGGAA
>JAJDDZ010000379.1 GCA_029260025.1 Phycisphaerae bacterium
GGCTGTTGCCCGCGCGGAGGCGATCAAGAAGGGATGCACAAACAACGTGGCAAGAAAAAATACAAACAAACCCATCTGATCCACCCCACGCTTCCCAATCAAGGATTCGCATCAAAACGAACCCATTTGCAAACCCAATCGAACCCTCTTCCAAAGTCCAAATACCGTTTCGCGTCGAAAATTCCACCCCAAGAATCGGCCCAAACGTCGCCACCAGGTTACTCATCACCACCGTGTGTCTGATAATACCAGACCCGGCGACTCGAAAAAGAGGATTAGGGGGTCCATGGACCCGGCAGTAATAAATTCCGAATCCAGGCGTTATACTCAGGGAAGGCACAAACCGTATCGTCTTGGCGCCAAGCGCTTCGGCTAGCCAATCAGGAGGGTTCATGTACATACCATCAAAAGCGAAATGTGTATTAATCGCGATAACAGTCTACCTAACATGCGCAACGGGCTTCGTATCCGCACAGCTACCGCTGCCCCCAGTCCCCGTAGAGAATCCAATCACGCAGCCCAAGCGAGTCCTCGGAAAAATTCTTTTCTGGGAGGAGCAGCTCTCCAGCGACAACACCGTCGCATGCGGAACCTGTCACAGTCAAGGGCACGCGAGTTCCGACCGACGACTCGCGGTTCATCCCGGACTCGATGAAACCTTCGCAACCCCCGACGACATACTGGGCTCATTCGGCGTGGTGCGCCAAGACGCGATTGGCAACCCCATCGCCGATCCGCTATTCGGCTTCGATGTGCAGGTCACCGGACGCTCCGCCCAGCCAGTTTCGTCAGGGCTGTGGAGTCCGCTCGGCTTTTGGGATGGTCGCGCCGATTCGGAATTCATAAACCCCCAAACAGGAGCAGTCAGCATCGTTGCAGGCGGCGCTCTCGAATCGCAAGCTGTCGGCCCAATACTAAGTGACGTAGAAATGGCACACGAGGGAAGAACATGGCCCGAGGTCATCACCAAACTGGAAACAGCCGACCCCATGCTATACGGAACCTATCTGCCCCCGGATATGCAAGCAGCAATCGCAGCCGACCCGACGTACCCGGACCTGTTCGCAGCCGCCTTCGGCGACCCAGCAATAACCGCAGAACGAATCGCGTATGCAATCGCGACCTACGAACGCACCCTCGTACCAAACCAGACGCCGTTCGATCTCGGCACGCTGACCCCACAGCAACAGCAGGGTCTCAACGTTTTTCTCTCTACCGGTTCGCGATGTTTCGTGTGTCACACCCCCCCATTCTTCACCGACAACTCGTTCAGAAACATCGGACTAAGACCAATCCCCGAAGACCCAGGACGCATCGCAATTACAGGCGTTGCTGCCGACGCTGGAAGGTTTAAGGTTCCCGGCCTACGAAACGTCGGGCTGAAGCGATTCTACATGCACAACGGCGTGCAAACGTCGCTCGAAGAAGTCATTGACTTCTATTTAGGGGTAAACGGACAGGTCCAGTTCCCAGCGAACCAGGACGGACTTATTCCGGGAATCGCGTTTCCGCCGGGCGCTCGAATCGATTTGATTGAGTTCCTCAGGAATGGCCTAACAGACCCGCGAACAGAGACCGAATCCTTCCCTTTCGATCGACCGATTCTTTACAGCGATCGCGGTGACAATAATCTCGATGCCCAAGTCGACTTGATCGACTACGCCGACTTCGAAAACTGTTTCACCGGTGACGGTAGCGGCCCCGTAGATCCAAATTGCCAACGTTTAGACATGGACGGAGATACCGACATTGATTGCACCGACTTGATCGAACTCGAGATGCGATGGAGTTCAACCGACCCCATGCCAGAATTCGCAATCTGCGCAGCCCTATCCGCAAACGCACCGACCGTATCGCAATGGGGACTAACAATCATGGCGATCCTGCTGGTAACAGCAGGGACATGCGTACTTCGCGACACGCGCATGCTCGCTTAGTACGACGTGAACGCGCGAAAAAATCAAAACGCGATCCGCAGACCGTCATAGCCGAGATGAATGCCTTCGGGAAGCGTCGAGCTGACATCGGCATGTTTAATCTGATGCGCGATGTGCGTGAAGTAGGTTTGCTTCGCCCCGATGCGCTGGGCCGCCACAATAGCTTGCTCGATGTTGAAGTGCGTGGGATGCGGGTCGATCCGCAGCGCATCAAGAATTAAGACATCGAGCTCTTCGAGCAGACCAAAGGAGTCCTCGGAAATGAAACTGCAATCCGTGCAGTAAGCGAAGCGCCCAACGCGAAACCCAAGAACAGGCAAAGGCCCATGCATTAGCGGAATGGGGATGACCTCAACGGCACCGACGTTGAAAGGTTCAGTCCTAATCTCGCAAAGCTCCAACCGAGGTCGACTATGCGGAGAGTCGGACGCAGCCGCAAAGGCGTAGGAGAACATAGTGCGGAGTGCTTCGAGCGTACGCCGCGAACCGTAGCAAGGCATGGGTTTCTTATTGATCCAGTTGAACCGCCGCAGGTCGTCGAGTCCAACAACGTGATCGGCATGATGGTGCGTAAAGAGTACCGCATCGACATTCGTCACGCCGTTTGCGACGCACTGCAGACGCAATTCAGGCGACGTATCGATTAAGATGTTCATATCGCCGTGGCGCAAGAAAACACTAGCCCGCATGCGCTTATCGAGAGGATCGCAAGAAGCACAGACCCCGCAAGCGCATCCGATCATCGGTACACCATGCGACGTTCCGCTGCCAAGAATCACGACCTCCGTCATCGGTTATTCGCCATCAACGGGAAACGGTTCGTGCTCAGGCCAGGTGATCGGGTCGCTGGCAATCTTGTCATTCAAGATCTTGATCGCAGTCATAAGTTGTGCATCATACCCCTTCGCCATC
>JAJDDZ010000380.1 GCA_029260025.1 Phycisphaerae bacterium
TCATCCAGACCCAGCGGCGCACGAAGCGGACGAATGATCCAGTGGTAACTCGCCCCGATAAATCCCCCGAAAAACAGCAACAACCCGACAATCCGCAGCGCAGGTGGTAGCCAAAGCGACCAATCCAACAACAGGATCCCCAAAACCGCCGCCGCACTACCAGAGAGGACCGCAAAGACCCCAAACGCAAGCAAGCGCCGGCGAACCGTCTGCCGAATATCCGCCAGGCGGACAAGGATTTGATTTGAATCGTGCAATTCGCTCATCTCAATAGACCAATAGCCCCTACACCATCCCGAACGCCTTACGAAGACCCCACTCTGTCGAAATCAAAACAACAAACAGCATCAACGCCAGCTTCGTATCCCAAAGAGGTTCTACAATATCGTCCGGAATGCGAATACTTCGATCCGGGACACCCGCCAGAATCGCCGCAAGCCCACTAGCACCAACAACTTCCCCACCAGTCGAAGCCGCGATCCGCTCCAACGCATCATAATCCGCCTGTGGCTGCTTCGCCTCAAGATCCGCACCTTTCACGTCGAACAAGAGTGGCCCCACGCGCTTGTCAAGTCCCGAAAGACCCGCTGAAAGCTCCGGCGCACTAACTCGAAAATTCCCAGAAGACTCAGGTACGATCGTCGCCTCAAAAACGCTCGCCTCCACACCGATCCGAACCGCAGGAACCTTCATCAAAACATCAGCACGCAACTCACCGCCCCGACCTCCAGCAGAACCTTCGCCTGTGTCCCCCCCACTCACCGGTGCTACTAGTCGCGCAAGCTCCAAGATCACGCCCTCTTCAATCTCACCAAGAATTTGGGGATCGAAGATCTCAACACGAACATGCACAGGATCCCCGTACGCAAAAGACCGGGCGTCAGATCGAATCTCAAACGGCGTCTCCGGACGGTTCCGTCCAGGGTTCGCCACAAAGCGCACAAGCTGCACCCAATAAGCATCGTGAAGCAACTCACCCGTATGACGCCGCCATCGCCAGGTATCATCAGTCGCCTGAAACAAAACCTTCCCGCGCCCATAACGACCCGTGACCAGCAGAGGAAGCTTCCCCCCGTCTCCAGAGTTTTTTCGAGTAGGGTGTTCCATCAATACCGTAGCGCCTGGTTTCGCACCAAGCGTAGGCATCGCCCAGTAGAGCTCTGGAAGCCCGGCAAAAAGCGCCCCATTTTGCTCCCGATCAGTATCAAAGCGAAGAATCGAACTAGCGAACCCTTCCGGCGTAATCATCGGACGAAACCCCTCGACCCCCGCCTCGCGCCGACCCCCACTAGGATCAAGGCGAACCGGCAACAATCGAGATAGCGGCGTCCCTGCAAATCGAGCAGGCGCAGCACGCTCACCCGCAATAACCGCAAGCCCCTGACCGTTGTTAGCAACAGCATCGAGCAGCATGTTCATCTGCGCAGCAGCCAACCAACCACCACGCGGATCAACATCACCAAGAATAATCACATCGAACCGGTTAAGCTCTTCAGGAGACTGAGGAAACCGCCGAATCGGAAGCGTCCCTTCCTGAACAAAATCCTCATCCGCCTCAAGCAGCAAAACGCTAACATCAAGCGAGTCCTCGCGAATCAAAGCGTTCTTCAAGTACCGATACTCGTAACGAGGATACCCATCAACGTAGAGAACACGTAGATGATCGTCAATCACATCCACCTCGACCCGATCACTATTGTTCTCGTAAGAAAGTTCCCCAACAAGCGCATCAGCCTCAAGTCGAAAACGATGAGAACCAATCCGCTCAGGTTTCGTATGGAGCTCAACAGAAACAGGCTCGGCCCCCGCAAGCACCGACTCTCGCGCAACAACGCCCCCCGTCATCTCGTCCACTAACCGAACCTCAACAGACAGGCCTTCTTCAATCCCCCCGAACTCGACATCCGCCTCAACCGTCAACAGATCCCGAGCAAGAACTTGATGCGGAGCACGCAAACCGCGTACCACAACATCAGGCGGCGGAGCAATCGACCCCACTCGAACACAATGAACAGGTATTTGCCCAAGCGTCGCGGCATCGAGTCCAGCGCTAAGCTCACTTCCATCAGTGGATCGACCGTCAGTAACGACCACGATACCAGCAAACCGCCGCCCCCCGCTCTTTGCAATCAACTGAGAAATCGCACCGCCAACGTCCGTCCGCAACCCATCAGCCGTCGCACTTTCAAACAGCTCCACAAGCTGACTTACCTCGCTAGCGTTTTCAGCCGCAACCCCTTGCTCCAATCCTCCGCTAAACGTCCATCCCAGAACATCGTGGGTCTTTGTCACCTCCGCCAAGAGCGCCCCATCATCCCGAAGCAACGACCCACGCACCATATCAAGGCGAGATCCCGCCCCAGCCGCAGGATCATGACGATCAACAAAACCCATACTCGCCGACGCATCGACCAAGATCCCAACAACAGAACGCTCCACTCGGTTCTGCTGCAACACAAGGGCAGGCCCCATCAGCAACACAAACAGAAGAAGCAATTGGCAAAGCCGAAGCGATCCAACCAAGCAACGTCGAAAACGGCTCCCCAACTCCTGCCGATAAACCGTGAAGACCCAAAGAGCCCCGATCAACAAACACCCAACAAGCAACCAACCAGGCCACGCGCGCGAAAACTCCACAACCAGTGGCGCGTCAGCACCAAAGCTGATGTGTTCAAGATCCAATGCCCATTCAAGGAAGCGTGTCACAAGCAATCCTTATCCCAGCACGCCTAAGCGTACGCCGCTTCATCGCGCCGCTTACCCAGCGGCTTACCAAACAACATCGCCAGCAAACTCTCAATCACCAAAAGACCAACAACCATCCAAAGAACCGCCCGCGATACCTCCGTAGATCGAACAGCCTGCTCATCACGTTTCGCAAAGGAACTCGCAGAGGCAGGCACCCAGCGCATTTCTCTCCCAACAGCGTCCGCAATCGCGCCGCTCCCAGCCCCCTCAAGAAGTGACTCAGCCGCATCAACGTTCACAGAAAATGATCGCTCACTCCCACCCACACCGACTCCCCAAGCGCCGCTTTGCTCAACAGGTCCAACTTCAACGCCAAGTCCATTACCGATTCGAATCGTCGCAGGACTCAAAGCTTCGCCGACAAAACCCGTAGGCGCCGAAACACGAACCGGCAGTGACGCTTCGACCGCAGAAAGGCGCTCACGAAGAGACTCACCAACCCCAAAGTTCCGAACAACCCCGCTACCACGCGCCGCAAAAGAGACCGCGTTCAGCATCAAAGAAACATAGTCACCCTTCGCGGGCAACGTGTTCCAACGCATATTCGCCGAAGTCGTACAAAGAAGAACGCTTCCCCGACCCCGCGAACCAAGAATCCACGCGGCGTCCCCGTTCGAGTATTTCCACAAGACTTCACCCGCAGCCGCATCGGGTTCAGCACGAAAATACGCAGAGATACGCGCATCAAAAAGACCGCTACGTTCTTCCCGAGCAAACTCACGCACAAAAGGATGCACAAGACCTTCTCGCGAAAGGTGCACAGCGTCACCCTCCGTTCCCACTGAACGAACAACCTCCGATAGCGTAGCAGGCAAGAGCGCCCCACCAGCAACTGACTCGCTGACCTTGTAAGACTCGGCGATCACTTCATCACCAAGAAATACCAATACTCCCCCGCCCTCATCAACAAAAGTTGAAAGACGTTCCCAATCCGTTGGCGAAAGCGCAGGCACATTGCAAAGCGCAACAACATCGAATTCGGACAGTCCTTGATAGGACAACTCATGCTCACTCGATAATTCAACTGAAAAGGGCGACTCGAAACGAAAAGCATCCTCGCGCTCGCCAAATGAAGAAACAGCCCCCCCGCGAGCACCAACGCTGCCTGGATCAAGAGCAGCCGCAAGATAAGCGCCCTCTGACTCGTTAAACTTCGCAGTGGGCTTCGGATCAACGATCAAGACCCGCGTTTTTTCTCGAACTTCAATAGTATGAAACCGCGTATCGTCCTGTGAAAGGTGATCTTCGCCCAACACTATCAGCCGAGCTTCGACCGTATGCGTCCCAGAATCCGCAAACTGCGTCGTCACCGAAACCAACGTCTTCCCGCCCGCCGCAACCTCCGAGACCGGCGACTCACCTAGAATTCGACCACCAGCACGAAACTGAACCGTCGCCCCCTGCAAAATATACTCGCCATGATTCGAAACTGTTGCTTCAAACCGAATCGGAAGACCAGGCGCAACAAAAGCAGACTCCGCAGACAATGACTTCACCGATGCATTCTGTCGCGCGTCGTCATCAACCTGCACCAGCACAAGATTGTCAGACGGATTCATCAACGCGTCTGCCAACCGCCCAAGCTCACTCGCAGCATGCGTCGCAAGATCCCCACCCGCCCCCTCAGACGAATCGCCTCTCCCATCCCCTTCAACCGATGAATCCTGTAGCCAAATCGATCGTTGGAAGTCAGAAACCAAATAAACCGCACGATTACCAGGCGCAGACGCACTCTCTTCAAGAATCTCCAAGACCGCACCAATCGCGCCAGCAGCATCCGTCGAGCTCTCCGTTGGCTGAATCGAATCAATCGCCTCCGACACAAAACGCCGATCAAACGCCGCATGCCCAACAACCGTCGCCGCAGGCGCAGATAACGTCACAACGCTAACCGCATCGCGCGGAGAAAACATCCCAAGCAGCTCATGCGACCGCCGCCGCGCTACATCCAGTCGCGTCCCCGACCCCATGGTCGCACTCATCGAAAGAGAATTATCCACTACGATAATGCGATGCACGCCCGTCCCAACAAAAGGCAAGATCCCCGAGGAAGGAAAATAGGGCCTAGCAACAAGCAAACCGACGCAAATGATCACGGCCATCCGCAGGAACAAAAGAAAAAATTGCT
>JAJDDZ010000039.1 GCA_029260025.1 Phycisphaerae bacterium
CAATCCCCCGCCACGGCCCCCAGTCTCATTTTTACGAAACACACTGTCCAAAACTTTCAGACTCCCTCCAAACTGATAAAGACCACCTCCCCCAAGTTCTCTTGAGGAGTTCCTCTCAAGTTTGGACGTCACGACCGATGCTGCGCTGCTGTTGTTGTAAATCGCTCCCCCTTGCTTATTTGCGGTGTTATCCATAAAGCTGCAATTGGTGAACAAGACATCGCTCAACCGCCAGCTGTATATTCCACCCCCAAAATCCGCGGAATTCCCTTCAAACACACATTTCTCAAAGCTGGTACTTCTCCCATCAACTCCGTAGACCGCGCCGCCACTTCCGAGGATCCAACGCGAGAGGATCCCTAGAGATTTGTTCTGCCGAAACGTCGAGTCAATAACGATCAGACCGGTCGCCTCGTTGTACATCGCGCCACCAAATCGATCGGCCTCATTTGCGCGAAAAACGCAACCCCTCACGCGTACATCGCTCTCCTTGTTGAAGAGCCCTCCCCCAGACCAGGCAGCGTTGTGGTCGAAACTGCACTCGTTGAAGGTTGCCTGCCCGCCGCTGCTGAACACCGCGCCGCCCTCGCCGCCTCTACGGAACCGCGAATACCGGTTCGTTCTATTCGCTGTAAACGTGCAGTTGTTCGCCGTGACTTTTCCGCCGATATGGAAGATCCCACCGCCGCGATAGCTGGCCATGTTGCCTTGAAATGTACAGTTGGTGAACGTTGGGGAACTTTCCACTGCATAGATCCCACCGCCCAGGACAGCATCGTTCCCGATGAAAACGCAGTAGTTCACGGTCAGATCCTTGTAGCGGATGTACATACCGCCACCACAACGATCCCCGGTACCCTGCCCGCATTCCGCTCCCATACCACCAGTGATTGTAAGACCGGACAAGACCGACGGTGATCCTTCGCCGGTGGAACTCGTCACAACGCTTCTCTCGAAGCCAGTCCCATCGACAATTGTTGCGGCAACCACGGCATCATCCGTAGGATCCGTACTCCGGACTGTAACTGCCCATTGATGAAAGAGAATAACCTCGTTGTACCGACCCGGCGAAACAACACACTCATCCCCATCAACCGCAGCGTTAATACACCCCTGAATTGTCGCAAAATCCGCAGGCACGCGGAGCACTTCCCCAAAACAAGGCGTAGCCACCCCAAAGACGCAAGTAAGCAGCAGGCAGTGTCGCATAGGTGTCCCTTTCCGTTGAAGAATCCGACGCTCCACTATCTACAACACCGCTCAAAGCAATGTGGCGGGTCAAAATCCAAAATACTTTTTCAATACAACACAAAAACCCCCCTCACCGCCCCTAACCCTCTGATCGCTTAAGAAAATCTCTTAACCGATCACCCGCCAAGTTATTGTCTATGGAGCGGCGCGGACCGTCCGCGCCAAAACTGAGCCGCGTGGCTTTAGCCCGCGCGGACGCGAAAACCCAAGGAGTCCCCAGTGCTCGACAAAATAACAAAACATACAAACAAACCCATATACCCCCCTCACGCCCCCTCATCAGCGATCTGCCTCAAAACAAACCCATCTCAACCCATTTCTTGCATTGCCAACGAGCAAAATGTAACGTCCATCTAATGACACGCCCAACCAACAACAAAGCATCCAGCCCCCCTCGGAGCTTGCGTGATTGGCTAGGAATTAACGCCTCCACCCTGTCGCTCTTGGGCACGATCCTCCTGGTAACTGCTGCCACCGAGCTATGGGCCCCCCTCGTCCCCCAATATCTAAAAAACCTCCAACTCCGAGCAGGCGGCAGCACAGGAATACCCGGCGACATCTTCGCCATCTTGCTAGTAGGCGCCTACGGCTTCTACCGCGACGCACTAGAAGCAATCAACTACTACGCAGGCGGCGCAATCGGCGGATACCTAAACACCAGAAGAGCACTGCTCCTCTTCAACTTCCTACCAATCGTAGGCCTGCTCATTCTCGCAACCTGGGACTCAACCGTCGCAGTGTTTCTCGCGATCCCCTTCATCTTCGCATGGAACACAATCGCAGGACCAGCCACCGTAACCATTGTTGGAGACGCACTACCGCCCGACCGGCGCACGATGGCATTCTCCCTCCAACACATCTTCCGCCGAGTCGCAAGAATCGGCGCCTACGGATTGGCTGCCCCATTCGTATGGACCCTAGGAGAACAAGGAGGTCTCAGAGCGAACGCTGCCACCGCCATCGTCTTCGTTCTCGGTGCGGCGATCCTTCAATGGAAGTTCATGAAGACCGCCACGCGTGACAAAAAAATGGTCCTCCGCAGACCACGCCACTTGTTCAAACGCTTCGACCCAAATCTAAAAAGACTACTCGCAGCCGACATCGCAGCCCGCTGGGCTGAGGGGATGATAGAACCGTTCATCATCTTGCTCTGCATCCCAATCATCGAATCCCAGCACGAAAAGGCGACCGTACTCTATCAATCCGTCCTCCTGTCCATCATGGCAGCGACGAGCATGATTTGCTACTTAGTCATAGGCCCTTTCGCAAGTCGTGAAGGACTAGCCAAAAAGCCCTATATTGGCCTTACATTCTTCTTCTTCGCAATCTTTCCAATCAGTCTCATCGTTCTCGGCAAGGCGTTTGGAACCATAGGTCTTGGCGTAGCATTCATCATCGGCGGCATGCGAGAAATCGGCGAGCCAGCACGCAAAGCAATGATCGCAGACCTCGTCCCCCCCGAAGTAAAAACGCAAGCCATCGGTTTGTATTGGAGCACAAGAAGCGCCGCCGTAATGCTAGCAGCACCAGTCGGAGCGGGATTATGGATACTGGGGAACAACGTCAAAGAAGGACTTGGACCAACGCTTTCATTCTCAGTTGCAACGCTATTAGGAGTAATCGGCGCATTCGTATTCTTCGCACGGTTTGGAAAAACCGAAGAACATGGGAGGGTGACTTAAGTCCGGCGAAGCTCTCGCATCAGCCTGTCGCGCCCAGCGACAAGCTCATCGACAGGACGCTGCCCATCGGCGCGACGGAGAATGTAAGGACCACCATATTCAAGCGACCGAAGGAAATCTAAAACGCCGACAAGATCAACCTCGCCGTCGCCAAGACTAGTCTCAGCGCCAGCGCGCTCCTGACAACCAGCTAGCGCGTCGCGCGCATGAAATAGCGCGATGTGCTCGGCGTATCGTTCAATGGCATCAAGTGGATTGATACCGCGCATAACCATCGCCGCAGGATCCCACCCGACCTTTAGTGACGGACAACCAACAGCTGCAAGTGTCTCGACAATGCGTTCGCCCGAGTCGCTAGGTCGAATCGCAAAACGAACGCGACAAGCATCAGCCACTTCACCGATCCGCGAAAGCCCCTCGATCGCAAGCGACGACACCTCGCCGGTTTCGGGATGCGCGATCGCCCCAACAGAAGCGGTCACAATGCCAACGCCGATATCGCGAGCAAGTTCGATGATGCGCGTCGTGCGCGCAATGCGCTCGTCAGCACAAGAGGAATCGGTAAGACGCATACCGGGCATGTCAGCCTGCAGCGCGGCAAGATCAAGTCCGAGTCCAGAAACGTAGCGAGCCAGATGACGACGACCACTAGGACTCAATGACTCAGGCGAAAGATCACCCGTAACGGTAGGAACTTCAACAGCTTGAAACGACATAGCAGCAGCGGCGCTGATAGCCTCCATAGGATGCGATACAAGGTCGCCGAAGAACAGACCAATCTATGTCGGTGCCAAAACTCGCG